>JXQG01000108.1 GCA_001007665.1 Candidatus Synechococcus spongiarum SP3
GCCCACGGCGCGCCCCGGCGGCCCACATGCAGGCCCTTTGACGTTGCACCAGCGGCGAGAGGGATCCCAACTCCTTGCGGATCACCTCTGTTTTTTCACCAACACATCCATCACCCGATCTTCCGGGCGGTCCTCCAGCACGAAGTAATGATACCAAACCCGAGGAGCACGCTGCAGCTTGCGGTCAATCCGGCCGTTGCGCTGCTCAAGCTTGCCGGGGTTCCAAGGAATATCAAAATGGATCAGGTGGCGGCAGTAATTTTGCAGATTGACACCCTCACGGGCCGCATCGGTGGCGATCAGGATCCGTAGCGGCTCCTCTTCCGCATCGACGTTGAACTGAGCCTTCAACCGCTCCCGGCTCTCGTCGCCCATGCCACCGGTGAAAGAAGCAATGCGGCGATTGGCGTCGTCATCCCCCAGCAGTACACGCAATTGACGTTCTAAATAGCGCTTGGTATCGACGTAGTCGGTAAAAATCAACAGGCGTGTTGGCGCCCACCTTGCCTGAGCCTCCCCGAGATTGGGGGCAGAAGTGCTGGCGTAAAAAAGCCTCCAGCTTGTGGATGCGTGGATCCGGGCGGTAGCGATTTTCTTCAGCGATTTTTCCCATGGCTTCCAGCATGTCCAAATCGCTCTGATTGGTATCCACCGTCTGCCGCAGGGCAGCACGGGTCTGGGCGGCCTCCATGGTGAGCAGCTCGTCTTCCGGGAGCTCGGCAGTATCGCTGTCCCGGTCAGCGCCACCCCGTAGGAGATCCAGAGATGCTCCCGCAGCCGCCAAAGCCCCATGACGTTGCTGCCGCCGGGCTTCCATGGTGTTTGCGTGTACCTTGAGCGTGCGTGCAAAGGCCTCAATGGAACTGAGCAGACGCTTTTGCAGATTGGTGGTCACCAACCGGTCAGCATTGCGCTGACGTTTGCTGGCCCCCTCTCGAATCAGGCGCTGCTGCCGTTGTTTGCAGTACGCTTGCAACAGCCTTGACAACTCCAGTTCCGGGGTCTCGGTTTGCAGGCTTCCTCTGGGAATGGTGAGCGGCTGCACCACACGCTCGGGGAACTTCTCGCCAAGGCGTCGCAAGTCGTCCTTCAGGCGCCGCACCAGAACACGATCCAGATCACTGGGGTTCAACGGCACACCGCGCACAAAGCGTGTTGGATCCAGCAGTTCCAACAACGCGGTGAAGCTGTTGCTGTGGCCGTTATGGGGGGTGGCCGAGAGGAACACCCGGTGCTCGAACAGGGGCGCCAGATCCCTGAGGCTGCGCGTCAGACCTGAATCAACGGCATAGCGCCGGGTGTTGCTGGCAGGTGCAGCATTATGGGCCTCATCCAGGATCAGCAGCGACTGCAGCGGCGCCTGATTTGCCCCGCCTTTGCCTTGCTCAAGCCACACCCGCAGCGGCGCCGCATATTCCGAATGACGCAAGAGCGCCTGGGAAATCAGAAAGCGGCTGTGGGTGCTCCAGGGGTTGGCGCCGTAGCCACGCTCTTGGCGCACTTTGGCCATGTAGGCCCGGTCCATCACCGTGAACGCCAAGCCAAAACGGTTTGCCATCTCCTCCTGCCACTGCCGCAGCACCGAAGGTGGACAACTGATCACGACGCGCTTGATCCGCTGCCGTAACAGCATCTCCCGCAGAATCAAGCCAGCCTCAATGGTTTTCCCCAAGCCAACGTCGTCAGCGATCAACAGTCCCACTCGCGGCATCTGCAGGGCCTTGCGCAGTGGTTCCAACTGGTAGGCCTTCACATGAATTCCTGCCCTGTAAGGGGCCTGGAAAAGGTTGGCGTCCGTGGCGGTGACACAGTTCCAACGCAGAGTGTTGAGATAAGCGGCGAACTGCTTGGGTTGGTCAAATCCATGCTGGGCCACGGCCTCCCAACTGCTTTCCCCAAGTACTGCAAAGTCGATCTCCCTCTCCCGGAACACCGTCAGCCGGGCGCCAATGGCGTCGTCTTCCATGCAAGCCATGGAGACCAGCGTGTCTCCATCTGGTTCCAGGGGAGCCTGTATGTCTTCCACCAGATAACGGCGGGTCCGACAACGGACCACAGCACCCGGCTTGAGCCTGGTGTGGGGTTGACTGGTGATCGTGGTCATCCCTCCTCCAGCAGGTCCAATCTTTTAACGGAAGGTTGATTTTCACATTTTCGTGGTGCCCTCTTGATGAGTTGAGGGCATCTGGCCGATGCTTCAGCATCAGCACCGCCCCGCTTAGAGTGGAACCGTGGACAACTTTTGCAGTGAACGATTCGACGTGATCGTTGTGGGTGGCGGCCATGCTGGCTGTGAAGCCGCCTTGGCCGCTGCCCGCCTCGGTTGCTCCACCGCCCTGTTCACCCTCAATCTGGATCGCATCGCCTGGCAGCCTTGCAATCCCGCTGTGGGCGGCCCCGCCAAAAGCCAACTGGTTCATGAGGTGGATGCCCTGGGGGGCGTCATTGGCCGCTTGGCGGATGCCCACGCCATTCAAAAGCGCATGCTGAATGCAAGCCGTGGCCCGGCGGTCTGGGCGCTGCGGGCTCAAACCGACAAGCGGCGCTACGCCCTTGGCATGCAACGCCTCCTGCAAGAGCAGCCCAACCTGTCCCTGCGGGAGGCCATGGTGACCGACCTGCTCACCACCGGCAGCCGCGGCGGGGGCAACCTCCGGATCCATGGGGTGGAAACCTACTTCGGCAGTCGCTATGGCGCCGAGGCGGTGGTGCTCACCACCGGTACGTTCCTGCAGGGGCGCATCTGGATTGGCGGCCGTTCGCAAAGCGCTGGCCGTGCCGGGGAGGCCGCGGCCACAGGCCTGACGGATGCCCTGCAGCGGCTGGGCCTGGAGATGGGTCGCCTCAAAACCGGCACCCCCGCCCGGGTGGAGCGCAGCAGTGTGGCCCTGGAGGACTTGGAGGAGCAGCCCAGTGATGCGGCGGATCGCTACTTCAGCTTTGATCCCGAGGCGTGGATTTCCGGCCCCCAGATCAGTTGCCACATCACCCGCACCACCGCCGCCACCCACCAACTGATCCGCGACAACCTCCATCTCACGCCCATCTACGGCGGCTTTCTGGATGCCAAGGGTCCCCGCTATTGCCCCTCCATCGAGGACAAAATTGTCCGCTTTGCCGAGAAGGAGTCCCACCAGATTTTCCTGGAGCCGGAAGGCCTTGACAGCCCTGAACTGTATATCCAGGGTTTCAGCACGGGGTTGCCCGAGGCCTTGCAACTGCAGCTTCTGCGCACCTTGCCGGGGTTGGAGCATTGCGTCATGCTGCGGCCCGC
>JXQG01000040.1 GCA_001007665.1 Candidatus Synechococcus spongiarum SP3
CGTCTTGCCATTCCTCGGCAAAGGCGGCGGCGCGGGAGCGCACTTCGTTCCAGGAGAGACGCATCAGATGGCCTCAGGCAGAGCGGCTTTCCGCAGGCTCCACGGAGTGTTGTCATGGTTCATCAGAATGGAGTGGGAGACCGCTTCTTCAGGAAGGGGAAGGATAGCGACCAATATGGCCGTGCGCAGCACGTCCGAATTGGAAAGCTCTTCTCATGGCCCCATGATAATGTTCTCTGGTAACCTGCGTGGAAGGATGGAAGCAGCAGCAACCATCGCTTGACCACAACCGAAACAAGCCGACCAGGATCATCACTGTGCTGAATCAAATCGAGTTGACAAACTTCAGGCCACTTGGCAAGATGAAATGGGACAATCTCGACCCCATCAACTTGATCATCGGCGGCAATGGCGCCGGCAAGACGTTTCTGATGAAAGCCTGCTACTGCGCCATGCGGGCACTGGAAGCATACCAGCGGGGCGACGACACGAGAACCGCCGCGGAGATTCTCGTCGAAAAGCTCAAATGGACATTTGAACCAGGCAAAATTGGTGATCTGGTGAGCAAGGGTAAGGATGTGGAAGGCCCACTGGTATCCAGAATACGGCTTGATGGAAAAGACTTCCGGTACAGCTTCGGCAAGGACACCACCAAGCAGATTCAATCGCTCGAAAACCACGTGCCACCACGGGCAAGCAATTCCATCTTCCTGCCGGCGAAAGAGGTGTTGTCAATGCATCAGGTCATTCTCCGTTCCCGTGATCGGGACCAAGTCTTTGGTTTTGACGACACCTATCTTGATCTGGCCCGAGCGTTGGGAGCGGACCAGGATAGAGAAGCCGGTAACTGGCGCTTCAGGCAAAAGCAAGGGAATCAGAAGCTTCCTATCGGGATGCCTTCAGAAGGCATCAAAAAGATAGCCATACTAGACAGACTGTTGGGCAATAGTTATCTCGATTAATACTCGATTGTGTTCGTTAATGAACCGGAGGCGGCACTGCATCCCTCAGCCATCTCCACATTCATGGACATCATTGCCTTGCTTGCTGACTTCGGCATTCAGTTTTTTCTGGCCAGCCACTCCTATTTTGTCGTGGAGAAGCTGTATCTGATCGCTCAAAAGCAGCAGATATCCATTCCGGCCGCCCTGGGAAACAAAGAAAACGAGTAGACCTACACAGATCTCCGACAGGGGATGGCGGATAATTCCATCATCAACGAGTCGATTGATCTATACAAGCAGGAGGTGGAATTGACACTGGTAGGAACACACAATCAATCACCATCACCGAATCAGGCATAGACTTTGGCCCGTTTGCGCAGGATGAATGCTTTTATGTAGAGGAGAGCAAGATCTATGAGGTTATGAAAAAAGATAGTGTCAAGATGGCGGAGTTTTTGTTGCTGCGCACCAATGACAGCACAATGCACTCTTTCTGGGGTTGGCTTGCGTCCTGGGAAGGCACCCGCAAGCCGAGCCGGAATTGCCCTGTACATTCAAGAAGTTCAGGCTGTCCCAGATTCAGGTGAAGTTCGTGCTGGTGACGAAGGACCATACGGAAAGGGCCTTGCCGCCACTCAAGAAGGCCCTGGAGAAAGCGTTGCGCCCAACCATCAGGGCCTGGGCTTTTGCTCCACGTTCAGCGATCATACTCAACCAGGCACTGGCACGCAAGCACGGCCTGATAGACACCACGTCGTGAGATGGCGCATGGGGGAGAACACAGGCCAGTGCGCCCATACCCGCCCCTGCATGCAACAGGCGGTAGGCCTGCAGGGGGCTGGGTGGGAAGAGGAGCGCCATGAAGTGGGCCACGGTACGGCGCTTCACGCCAAACGTATGGAAGAAGTCATTATAAAAGCTCTGGGTTTCCCCTTTCTCGCAGGTGGCGTCCTGCCACTCTTCGGCAAAGGCGGCAGCGGGCGCGCCCTTCGTTCCATGAGAGGCGCATCACAGGGCCTCAAGCAGAGCGGCTTTCCTTGGCAGCTCAGCCTGGAGATCCGCCAGCCCGTCAGTTCCCCAGTTCTTGATGAAACCAGCAGTCAAATCTGGCCTCCGCAGTTCATGCATTCGGATAGGGGCCAAGGAAGCGTACCCCGTCAAAGTGGATCAGGTGAGAAGGCGCATCAGCCACCCATATGTCGCTTCCCGTTCACCGGCCCGTGGCTGGTGACAGCCTCTACCAATAAGAGCCAGGTATTCTTCACGTCGTGCAGAGCCACGTCAGGCATCTTACCGTGTGGGTCCACAGCGACTCCCAGCTTGTCCAGAAGATCCTTATGAAAATAACTCCATTTGCAGCCTGTGTCGCCAACATAGATCAGCACGCTACCCGGCGCGAAGTGTGGAGCAAAGTTCTCGATAATAGCCCGGATCAATTCACTATGCTCGCCGGGACTGAGGGTGAGATCTTTGCCTAGTGCAATTTTAACAGGGATGCGGTTCTGCTCCCGCTCCTTGGCGTAGCGGGCAACCAGTGTTTTGCGCTGAGCCAGATAGGCGGCTAAATTTTTCTGCCATGATGGGGTGCCGAAGGTACGAAGTAGGGCCAGTGTTGTGGCTTCGATCTGATAGACCGTCTTGGGACTGTTCACTGAGCGGTCAAGCTTGTCTGGGTTATAGAAGACCAAGCCAGCGTCATGAAACTGGTGCATGGATTGGCGGCGGACTGTCTCTCGGGTGTTAGGAGCATAGTCCTTGCCATAATGCTCTCGTACCCAATCCATGATCGGGGTGATGCCCATCAGCGGATTTTCCGCATCTGTCCATGCTTTCCCCGGCGTTAGATTCAGCAGGGCCAGCAGGCAGAGGATGGTTCATTCGCCCAAAGTTTCCAGTCTGGCATCCATCTGATCTTGCGTGAGCTTTCCTTGCGCCATGGCCCATTCGCCAAGCTGGACCAGGGCTTCACGGCTCGGATACTGCATCAGCTTGAGGTCGGTGGCGTTCACCTGGGTATGGCCGTTGAAGCGCCGGAACTGCTCATCCACTGCGGTCGTGTTCAGGAACAAGGCCAACCCACGGGCCAGTGTCTCGGGCAGGCCGTGCTTGTTCTGGTGAAACAGATTGATATGGTTCTCAAAGCCCAGGACGGAATGCTGGCCAAAGGTGGCAGGGTCAGCGACGCTGGCCACCACGCGGCGCTTTTCTTCCTTGGACGAGAAGCGGCGCACCGCACAGTAAAACCCATTGGGATAAAACCACTTTTCCGTCTCGGCGTTACGGTTGATCGCATTCGGCTTCTTCGAGCCAATCACAGGCCACACTGTCCCACTCATGCACAGGTGGCTGGGGTAGATCAGGGGGACGGCGCCCGCCTCAGGCATGGGGCGCAGGTGTGCTTTCATACGGAAATCAACCACCGGCCCGGTGGAAACCTGGATGCCAAGATCAGCCAGGGAATAGCCCACTGCCCCCAGGCGCTCGATGGTGCTTTTGGCGGTCGTTGTGGGCACGTGGATCCACCGTTCAGGGGTATCGGGAAGCACAATCCGCTCGAACGGGTGTTCATGGGCGACGAAGTCGGCAAAGCTGTCGTCAGTGGAGGTGGACACCGTCACCGGCCCCTGTTGGCCACGGCGCTCCAGGTGGATGATGATCGTTTCCTGCAGCACTTGATCACCCTTGAACGGCTTCTTGCGGGACGCGAACAGATGCATGTGGCGGATGGCCGCCCGGGCCAGGATAAAATCACGGAACGGCCGGTAGTATGGACCATTGCAGAAGCTGCGGGGGATAATGGCCACGATCTGCCCACCCGGTGCCGTCTCGGCCACAGCCAGGGCCACAAAGGCGGAGTAGAGATTCACCGTCTCGATGCCGACGCGGCGCAGGGCCAACCGGTGGGCTGAGTGGCTGCTGATCTTCTTGTACGGCGGATTGAGGATCACATGGGTGTAGCCCTGGTTCTGCAGGCCGCGGGCAGTGGCCAGTTGGATGTAGTCGCCCGGGATGATGCGGGATGTGGCGCGGCTGTATCCGGCCAGGCGCCGTGCAAGGTGGTCCCGCAAGTGGGCATCCACTTCGTAGGCTGTTGTTTCTACGGACGCAAAGCCAAAGCCGCCCGTCACCCAGCGGTCGAGAAAGGCACAGGTCAGTGTGCCCATGCCCGCCCCTGCATCCAACAGGCGGCAGGTCTGCAGGGGACTGGGTGGGAAGCGGGACGCCATGAAGCGGGCCACCGTTGCAGGCGTCATGAATTGGCCAAGCTTGGCTTTGTATTCCCTCGCCGTGTGCTTCCGCATGGTGGTGGGCGCCTTCTCCTGGTGCACGGTGTCTGCAATGTCCAGTTGGAGCATCCAAAGTCCCCGCTGCGGCAGAACAATGCTAATCGTCTCATGCAAACTGGCTGAGTTGCGGGAGATGGGGGCCACGGCAGAACGCCATGACGCTTGGCTCCTGGCCCAGTTCATACAGTGCTCAACCTGGTAGTCATGTCTTGCTTACGATTCCCCTTGCAGCAGTTGCAGTTTCTGCAGCAGAACGCGCTCGAAATCAACACGGGTTACAGCGTCTGCCGCCAGGAGTCTCTCGCTGGAGGACTCCAGAGTCAACACCTCCCAATGACCGCGGATCAGCCGTCCATCCCGTAACTCGGGAACCAGCCACACCACGTCACCAGCATCCAGATCCTGGCTGGGTTGTACCGATGGTCCGCCGAGGGACGCGAAGAACGGACGATCAACGGCAACAGCGATCTTGGAGTGCCACCGGCGTAAGGTCGGCCCCTTGATCTGCAACTGGGGCATCAGCCGCTTGGCGCTGGATGACCGCCAATCCGGCCGACGATTGTACTGTGGATACGGTGGCTGGTCATGCTGGTCTTGCCGAAGGGCCGTGAATTCCGCCTCCATGCCCGCACCGGAAAAATAGACGGCTTGAACTTCCAGACCAAACCATCTCAGCTCTTGACGCTGGGACGCGATGACCAAATCAATTTTGCCGGCAGGTTTCCCCGTGGTTGTGCTGCGCATGAAAGGAACCTCTCGAGCAAGCATCACATCATCTTTGAGCGCACCCGGGTGGGCCTATCGGGTTGGCCAGGCGGATCGGCGGGATGTGCGGGATGCGGACGGAATGTTTGCCGTTGTGAACGGCTGCCCTCCCGATGAGGGGGTCATGGTGGAACTGGGCATGGCCATTGCCTGGGGCAAGCCCACTTTTTTGTTTCGGGATGATTGCCGTCGCTGCACGGATAGCGAAAGCTACCCGCTGAACCTCATGGTGTTCACCGGTTTGCCCCAGCAGGGCTGGGAAGAGTTCTGGTACGCCTCGGTCGAGGAGATCGCTGCGCCGGGCAAGGCACTGATGCGCTGGCTCGCTGGGGAGACAATCCACAGCGCCAGCCGAAGGTGATAACGGAATCGGAGCGGCGGGATTTGAACCCACGCCCCCCACTACCCCAAAGTGGTGCGTTCAGCAGCACCTCTTCTGACTCTGCACCGGCTTCTGACTCTGCGGCGGCGGATCGGGCCAGATCAGAGGAAGTCAACTGGAATCCACCCTTCTCCGACCAGCGGCGGAAAGGGTTGTAGAGGGTTTCGCAGGGTCCATAAGGGGCTGGAGCATCGACCCAGAGCAGGCCGTGATGCAGCACGTAGATGATGCCGCTCAGCACCTTGCGGTCATCCACACGGCTCACACCACGAGATTTTGGAAAGAAGGGCTTGATCCTCTCAAGCTGGCCCTCACTGAGCCAGAGTAAACAGTCCATCCTTCCTCCTGCTGAAGCTCTCTTGGGGGGTCCCCTCACCCGACCTTCCCTCTGGGGTGCATTCTCGCCATGAGAAAGTCAGCCGTAGAGGGGGTTCGCATGGGTGAGCAGGCTTGTTCAGGCAGGGGAAGGCGATTTTTTGTGGTGCCCTATCTTGGATTTTTGGCCTTGTAATTCTTTGATGCAGGTCTTGATCCCGGCTATCTCGCTGCGAAAGTAGCGCGTTGGCTTGAGGCGCGCCTCAATGGTTTTCAGTTCTTCAATGGCTTCCTCCAGCTTCACAACCGGGCTTTTCCCACTGCCTTTCATCCGTGCTCTCACACTAGCGATGCCATAGCCGATAAGCGCACCTATCCCAGTAAAAACCCCAACTCCAGCCACCATGGGACTAACAGCAGCTACCCCTAATGTCGTCAAGACGCTGGCAACAGGTCCCCCTATTGCTGCCAAGCTGCTGGTGATTCCAGCAGCCGACAGGCCATCTACGGAGCCGAACGAGGCGAGAACAAAAGAGATGAGAGCAAAAGACAATCCTACGCCATCTGATATATTCAGGTTCTTAAATACTTGTTCGGCTACCTCTGGCAGGTATCTATTGAGACGCTTCCGCACGGCCTTCCACATCCTGTTGCGCCTCATCCTTCATCTGCTGAACCTTCGACCCGGGCAGGACCAAGGCCATCGATGAGCTGGGAACAGTGACAACCAGCAGCAGGCTTGCTGCTCGAAGCAGAAATGACCGTCTGGGCAAGGTTGGATCGCCTTCTCCTGCGCCCTTTGCAGCTTGGTGGCCTGATCTTGCATGCTGCCGTCTCACCTGCCGAACTGGACTGTTGCCCAGACAGAGGAATCAGAACTTGGGATGGCCATCGTTCTGGACAAGGGAGATTGCAGCTTACCAGATTCCAGAATCCACCGGCCACCCCACTGCTGTGGGCCCTGGTTCCATCCTCCAGCAGTGATAACGGAATCGGAGCGGCGGGATTTGAACCCACGACCCCCACTACCCCAAAGTGGTGCGCTACCAAACTGCGCTACGCCCCGTCAGTTCTTTATCGTATCAGAGATCAGGATCAAGTGGCGGTTCATCCTCCTGAAGCCGGCGGCGGGCACGGCTTTTGTTGTGGAAGGCGCGCAGGAGGCGCCGCACCAGGCGATCCCGGTGGTCTCTGCCGTAGCCCCATAATCCTTGCTGACGGGCCAGTTGGCGCAGTTGCGCCATGGTCATGGCCCCCAGCATCAACTCCGGATCCCACTGCCACTGTCGGGTCCGGAGCCTCAGGCGCTCCCCCTTGGTGATGTCCAGGTTCTCCAGGGCAGTGTTGGCCAACCATTCCGGCACCAGCACCAGCACCACCGCCAGCAAGGCATAGAACTCCACCAGACCCTTGGGGAGGGGATGAAGCGGTTGCTGAGGATCGTCAAGATCCTCCTGATCGTCATCGGGATCAAACACCTCCTGATGGGGATCTTGCGGAGGGCTTCCGTTCAATGACTCGGAAGAGGAGGGATGGCTTCAGGATGGCACAAACCAGCGATCCTGGGGAGATTCGTGGCCTGGTCCAGGGCCGTCCATAACCGTTAGCTAACATTGATTGCCTAAAGTCCCCCCGTCCGCCGGTCTGGGCTTGTGAAGGTTGGCATCAACGGCTTTGGTCGCATCGGGCGGCTGGTGTTCCGCGCCCTCTGGGGGCGGGCCGGTATGGAGGTGGCGCATCTCAATGAACCCGCTGGCCCTGCGGCCGCCATGGGGCACTTGCTGGAATTCGACTCGGTCCATGGCCGCTGGCGGGAAGCCGTCTCCGTGGAGGGGGAGGCCCTGCACGTTGGCGGGCAACGGATCAACTGCTCCCACAGCAGGGATTTCACTGCGGTGGACTGGCGGGGCGCGGGAGTGGAGATGGTGCTGGAGTGCAGCGGGCGCTTCAAGACGGTGGCCGCGCTGACGCCTTATTTTCAGCAGTGCGGGATGGAGCGGGTGATTGTGGCCTGCCCCGTGAAGGGGGAGGAGGCGCTCAACGTGGTCTACGGGGTCAACCACCAGCAAATCGACCCCACGCGGCACCGGCTGTTGACCGCAGCTTCCTGCACCACCAACTGTCTGGCCCCCATGGTGAAGGTGGTCCATGAAGCCTTCGGCATTGTCCACGGCTCCATGACCACCATCCATGACCTCACCAACACCCAGACGCCGGTGGACGGCTATCGGGGGGATCTGCGCCGCTGCCGCGCTGCGGGGGAATCCCTGATCCCCACCACCACGGGCTCCGCCAAGGCCATCGCCATGATCTTCCCCGAGCTGAAGGGCAAGCTCAACGGCCATGCCGTGCGGGTTGCGCTGCTCAATGCCTCCCTCACGGATGCGGTGTTCGAGTTGGCGCGCCCCACCAGCGCCGAGGCAGTGAACGACGCCTTCCGCCAAGCGGCGGCGGGGTCGTTGCAGGGCATCCTGGGCTACGAGGAGCGGCCCCTGGTGTCCGTGGATTACCGCCATGACCACCGCTCCTGCATCATTGACGGCCCCTCCACCCTGGTGGTGGACGGCACCCACCTGAAGGTCTACGGCTGGTACGACAACGAATGGGGCTACTCCTGTCGCATGGTGGATCTGGCCTGTGCCGTTGGCCGCTTGACGGGGCACTCAGCAGGAGCCAGACCATGAATCCACTCTTGCGGGCGCCGCAGCCTCTGTTGCGCCAATACATGGTGGTGACCGCCGCCTATTGGGCCTTCACCCTCAGTGACGGGGCCCTGCGCATGCTGGTGATCTTCCACTTCCACGGGCTGGGCTACAGCACCCTGGACATTGCCCTGCTGTTCATTTTCTACGAATTCTTCGGGGTGCTCACCAACCTGGCGGGGGGCTGGATCGGTGCCCGCTACGGCTTGCGGCTCACCCTCTGGAGTGGTCTGCTGCTCCAGGTGGTGGCCTTGCTGATGCTGGTGCCGGTGACGGAGAGCTGGCCCAAGCTGTTGTCGGTGGTCTACGTGATGGTGGCCCAGGCCCTCAGCGGCATCGCCAAGGATCTCAGCAAGATGAGTGCCAAGAGCGCCATCAAAACCGTGGCGCCGGTGGAAGCAGGCCAGGAGCAACAGGGAGAGCACACCCTCTTCCGCTGGGTGGCCATCCTGACAGGCTCCAAGAACGCCCTCAAGGGGGTGGGCTTTTTCCTGGGGGGCGCCGCCCTCTTCTGGCTGGGGTTTGCCGGTTCGGTGAGCGCCATGGCGGTGGGCCTGGTGCTGGCCTGGCTGCTGACCCTGTCCCTGCCGTCGGCCATGGGCAAGATGAAGCGGAAACCGGCCTTCGCGGCCATGTTCTCCCAATCCCGTGGCATCAACGTGCTGTCGTTGGCCCGCTTTTTCCTGTTTGGCGCCCGGGACGTGTGGTTTGTGGTGGCCCTGCCGGTGTTCCTGGAGATGAGCATGGGCTGGAATTTCTGGCAGGTGGGGGGTTGTATGGGTCTGTGGGTGGTGGGCTACGGCCTGGTGCAGGCCATGGCCCCCAGCCTGCGGCGCCTCTGGGGACAACAGCAGGCCCCCGGCCCCCGGGCCGTGCAGTTCTGGGCGGCGGTGCTCATGGTGATTCCCGCCCTGATGGCAGTAGCCCTCTGGCGCAGCACCGTGTCGGGGGCCGTGGTTCAGGGGAGCACCGCGGTGATTCTGGGGCTGGCGGTCTTTGGCCTGGTGTTTGCCATGAATTCCTCCATCCACTCCTACATGGTGCTGGCCTATACGGAAGCGGAGGACGTGAGCCTCAACGTGGGCTTCTATTACATGGCCAACGCCGGTGGCCGCCTCCTGGGCACCGTGCTCTCCGGCCTGGTGTTCCAGTTGGCCGGTGGGGGCGCCGGGGGCATGGCGGCGTGCCTGTGGGGTTCGGCCCTGCTGGTGACGCTCTCCTGGGTTGCCAGCGGCTGGCTGCCCAGGCCCCGGCAATCGTTGGCCTAGGGGCGGCTTGAGGCTACAGGAACCTTCTTCTGCTCCAGGCCGGGAAGCTGGCCGGCCATGGCCTGGAGCCATTCCATGATCGTGGTGAGTTGCTGCGGTGCGGGAAGGGATCCCAGGCCCCGGGCAATGACCCTGGCGGTGACGTCACCGGCCTGGTAGATCAGACGGCCGTGCAGATGCTGGGGCAACCCCTGGCGCAGGCGGCGGAAGGCTGGCTCCTGCAACGGGGTGTCCAGAATGATGTTGGCCTTTTCCGGGCGGATGCGGGAGACGCCACAGCTCTTGGCCAGGAGCTTGAGCTCCATGAGCTGCAGCAGGGTCTGCACCGGAGCGGGCAGGAGACCGTAGCGATCACTCCATGCCGCCGCCAACGCCAGCAGTTCTGCCGGGCTCCGGCAATTGGCGGCGGCACGGTAGGCGGCCATCTTCTCGTTGCCGTCGGCAATCCAGACCCCGGGAAGAAAGGCCGGCACCCGCAGATCCACCTGGGTGTCCTCCACTTGGGGGATGTCCTGCCCGCGGATTTCCGCCAGACACTCCTGGAGCATGTCCATATAGAGGTCAAAGCCGACAGCCTCCATCTGGCCCGATTGCTCCATCCCCAGCAAGTTGCCTACACCCCGAATTTCCATATCCCGCATGGCCAACTGGTAGCCACTGCCCAGTTGGGCAAACTCCTGAATGGCCCGCAGCCGGGAGCGGGCTGCGGAGGTGAGCTTCTCTTCGTTGGGGTAGAAGAGCCAGGCGTGGGCCTGCACACCGCTGCGGCCCACCCGTCCCCGCAGCTGATAGAGCTGGGCCAGGCCGAAGCGATGGGCATCTTCCACCAGGATGGTGTTCACCCGGGGAATATCCAGACCGGACTCCACAATGGTGGTGCAGACCAGCAGGTCCGCCTCCCCGTCGTTGAACGCCAGCATGGTGGCCTCCAACCGGCCTTCATCCATCTGCCCATGGGCCACCAGCAGCCGTAGACCCGGGGCCATCTGTTGTAACTTTGCCGCCACGTCGCCGATGCCTTCCACCCGGGGCACCACGTAGAAGATCTGCCCGCCCCGATCCAGCTCCTGGCGCATGGCGCTGCGCACCACCTCGTCGTCCATGGGCAACAGGTGGGTTTTGATGGGCCGGCGCAACGGGGGTGGGGTGGTGATCAGGCTCATCTCCCGCATGGAGGACAGGCTCATGTACAGGGTGCGGGGGATGGGGGTGGCGCTGAGGGTGAGCACGTCCACGGCCTGGCGCAGGGTTTTGAGCTTTTCCTTCTGCTTGACGCCAAACCGCTGCTCTTCGTCCACCACCACCAGGCCCAGGTCCTTGAACACCGTGCCCTTGCCCAGTAGCTGGTGGGTGCCCACCACCACGTCCAGGGTGCCGTCCGCCAACTGCTGGAGCAGTTCACGGCGTTCCGCGGCCGTGCGGAACCGATTCAGCAGCCCCACCTTGACGGGATAGGGGGCAAACCGGTCCCGGATGGTGCGCCAGTGCTGCTGGGCCAGCACCGTGGTGGGGGCCAGCAGGGCGCATTGTTTGCCATCGGTGACGCACTTGAAAATGCCCCGCACCGCCACCTCGGTTTTGCCAAACCCCACGTCCCCACAGATGAGGCGGTCCATGGGGCGGGGTGCTTCCATATCCTGCTTCATGTCTGCAATGGCTTTGAGTTGGTCCGGGGTGGGGTCATAGGGAAACGATCCCTCCAGATCCGCCTGCCATGGCCCGTCGGTGGCGAAGGCATGACCACGGGCCTCGTGGCGCTCGGCATAGAGCTTCACCAGGTCCATGGCCACTTTGGCCACCGCCTTGCGGGCCCGTTCCTTGGCTTTCTTCCAGGCGCTGCCGCCCATGCGGCTCAACTGGGGGGGCTGCTCACTGCTGGCCCGATAACGGCCCAGGCTGCCCAGTTGATCCGCAGCCACCCGCAGCAGGCCATCGGTGTACTGCACCACCAGGTAATCCCGAGGCTCACCACTGAGGCTGAGCTTTTCCAGCTTCAGAAAGCGGCCAATGCCATGGAGGCGATGGACCACATGGTCTCCCGGCTGAAGCTTGCAGGGATCCACCGTGCGGCTGGCAGCGCGCTTGCGGCGGCGCACATAGCCACTGGTGGCCAAGGACTGCTGGCCAAAGATCTCCCGGTCGGTGAGCAGCATCACTTTCCAGGCCGGCAGGGCCACGCCCTCCAGTTCGGCCAACCCTGCGGCCTTCAGCACCACGGGCGTGCCTTGATCCAGGAGTTGGGCAATGGCCGGGCGGTCCTGGGCATTGGGCACAAAGCGGGTGACGGCGTCGTGCTCCTCCAGCAGAGCCACGGCACGGGAGGGTTGAGCGGAGAGGAGCCAGAGGTGGGTGCGTTGCCGCTGCTGGTCCCGCACCAGCCTGCCCAGCTTGCCGAATTGGTTGGGGAGACAGGGTACTGGCCGGGCCCCGAGGGAGACGTGGTGGGGATGGCTGTCCGCTGTGTCCAGTTCCGCCAGGTCGAACCCCGCCCTGCGATCCACCTGCTCCAGGCATGTGGCCATGGGCCAATGCAGGGCGCCCCGCACCAGGGACGCCGCTGCCGGGTCCATCTCTGCGTGGAGGTCCTCAAGCTGGCGGGCGGCATGGGCCACCCACTGCTGACCATGGGCCAGGCAACTGCGCCGTTCGTCCACCACCACCAGCCCATGGTCGGGCAGGTAGTCCAACAGGGTGGCGGGGCGAGGGAAGGCGTAGCCCAGCAGCAGCCGCAACCCCTTGGGTGTCTGGCCTTCCTGTAAGGAAGCCACCGCCTGATCCCCCACCAGAGCCTGTAAGCCCGGCGGGATGGCGGCCCGCAAGGCCTGGGCAATGAGGGGGTCGTAGCCCCTGGGGGTGAGCCAGAGCTGCTCAACGGGGTCCAAGGACCGTTGGCTGGCTGGATCAAACTCCCGCAGTTTCTCCAGCTCATCGCCAAAGAACTCCAGCCGCACCGGCAACTCTGCGCTGACGGGATACACGTCCACAATGTCCCCCCGTCGGCTCCAGGCGCCCTCCTGCTCCACGGTGTTGACCCGCTCGTAGCCCAGTTGACCCAGGCGCCGGGCCAGGGCGCCCAGGTTTGTGGTGCTGCTGCGCTCCATGGTGAGGCAGCTGGCCTGCAGCACCGCCTTGGGGGGCAGATGGGGTTGCAGGGCCCGCTCGCTGGCCACCACCACCAGTGGCTCCTGCGCCCTCAGCAGTTCAGCCAGCACCTGGAGCTGGCCGTAGGTGATCTCGCTGGTGGGATCCAGTCCTTCATAGGGAGTGACTTCACTGGTGGGGTATAGCAACACCGTGGGCCAACCCATGGTGTCCAGCAGTGCGGTCCAGCGCCCGGCTTCCTCAATGGTGGGGGTGACCACCAGCAGAGAACACTTCTGTTGGCGCGCCAAGGCACTGGTGATCAGCGCCCGCGCCACACGGGCGCCACCACGGAGGCACAGCCGCTGCCCCTGCTGCTGCCCCTGACGGGTGCGCTGCGCCAACTCGGTGGTCAGAGCGGCATGTTGCAATTGATGCACCAGGGAGCCAAGAGGCATGGAGCGGGGGATTTCACGGCCGCACCAATTCTTGCAAATCTTGCCGGCCCTGCCGGTCCCGTCAGGGCTTCAGTGATGACCGAACCATGCCTTTCGATGTGCCTTCCCTGACGTTGCTGCTGCCGCTTCTGGCCAGCTACGGGGAAGGCATAGCCAAGATGGTCTTAGAAAAAGCTCCCAGGGACCCGGTGGGAGCTTGCTGTGTCCTCTTGTGCCTCGTGTGAGGAGTGCCGAGTCACCTCATCCTCAATTATGCACGCCAGAAGCGTGCTTGTGGCATTGGTGGGGACAATGTGTTGCTTTGTATCGGTATCCCGGGCTTTCGGGCTGGCAGTGATGGCAGCCTCAACACTTCAATCCCGCCGAGGAGTAGGTAAACTTTGTCGTAGAGCACAGCAGACGGGCTTGATGGAACCAGGCCACTCCGGGACAGACTCACCCTACGTACGGCTCGGCGTCACCGATGACGCCAGTTTTGATGCCGTGCATGCAGCGAAGGTTGAAAAGTTGGCGGATTGTGGGGATGACCCGCAGGCCAGGGCGCGGATTGAAGCCGACTATGACGCTGTTCTCATGGATCGGCTGAAGCAGCGCCAAGCGGGGAAGATCAGCCAAGGGGCTGTCTCCGCCTCCGAGCAGGAAGCCAAGGCAACGTCCCCCTTGAAGCAGCTCAAGCTACCGGCCCTCCCCCAACTGCCCATGGGGCGTGCCGCCAGCCCTCGATCGCGCCCCACCCTGTCCATGGGGACGCCCCGGTTTGCCTTGGCCGAGAGGCAGTTGCTGTGGCTGCCTCTGCTGGTGCATGGCGGGCTGTTGGCCTGGGTTGCGGTGTTAAGCCCTTCATCCCAGATCCTCTCACTGATCCTGTCCCTGGGCACAGGAGCAACGATCCTCAATCTGCTGTGGCGCCATGGGCGCTTTTTCAAGGCGGCCTTCTGGGGATTTGCCGGTTTGGCCATGGGGTTGGGCATGGGTGCGCTGTTGACCCAGCCACTAGCGGTGACGTCACCCTTGCAGGAGGTGCAGATCAGCACCACGCTGGCGCTGCTGGTGCAGTTGGTGTTGGCTCTCACCGTGGCTTGACGGCGCTGGCGGTTAGTCCATGGATGATCTCCTGTAGATCAGCCACACAGAAGCGGTATGCCTCTCCACAGAAGTGGCAGGTCATCTCCGCTCCGCCATCCTGGTCAATCATCTCCTTCAGCTCCTGGACGCCCAATAGTTGCAGGGCAGCGCGGCAACGAGATGCCGTACATCGACAGTGGAAACGCACAGGCTGGGGCGCCGCGAGGAGTTGGGGATCCAGGACGCCGAAGAGGGATTGGAGAAGGGCGGCCATGTTGCCCTGGTGGGCCTCCAACTGCCGGCTAAAGCCCTCCACGGCAGCGCACTCCCGCTCCAGAAGGTCCACCAGTGCCGGCTCATTGGCAGCCTTGGGCAACACTTGCACCAGCACACCACCACTGCAGCGAATGCCTTTGCGGGTGATGCGTTCTCCCACAAACACTGCCGAGGGCGTCTGCTCCGAATGAAACAGGTAGGAGGCCAGGTCGTCTCCAATGCTTCCACTCACCAGCTCCACGGTGCTCTGCAACGGATCCCCAAGGCCCTCGTCCCGGGTGACCTGGAGATGTCCCCTGCCCACGGCGCGGGTCAGATCAAACCGGCCCCCAGGCGCCAACTCCAATTCCAGATCGGGTGCCGCCACATAGCCCCGCACCCCGCCGTCGCGACCGGCATCCACGGTGAGGCCCCGCAGGGGACCTTGACACTGAATCCTCAAGCTGACCCGCGCCCGGTGTGTCTTCATGCTGCTGGCCAGCAGCAACCCTCCGGACATGGCCCGCCCCAGCAACGTGGTGGTGAGATAGGACAAACCATGGCGACGGCAGGCATAGCGGGTGGAGACCGTGGTTTCCACCGCCACCATCCGAATGCCTCCATCAGCAGCCACGGCGCGAAGAATCTGGTCGGCCAACGGGAGCAGTGGATCCACAACAGGTTTGACCATACTGGCTGGCCCCTCTAGCAAGGCTCCAGCGCCCCATCCTGGAGCCGCCAGCAGAGGGGCTTGAGGGGAGCGAACAGCTTGGGCTCGTGGGTCACCACCACCAGCACCCGCCCTGTCTGAAGTTGGCCCAGCAACTCCAGCAGACTGTGCCGCACGGACCAGTCCAGGCCAGCGGTGGGTTCATCCAGCAGCAGCACCTGAGGATCCCGCAACAACTGCACCGCCAAGGCCAAACGCCGCTGTTGGCCGCCACTCAGACGCTCCGGGGGCTGTTGGGGGGGGACGTGGTTCAAGCCCACCTGGGTCAAGACGGCGCCAAGGCGTTCTTCCCTCAGGCGGCGCTGGCCCAGCTGCAACTCCTGGCGCACGGTGAGGCCGAGGAAATGCCGTTCAGGAAACTGAAACACCAGGCCGCAACGTCGATGTCGCTGCCGTCGGTCCATGGGCTCGCCCTGCCAGCAGATGCGCCCCTGGCTGGGGCGCGCCAAGCCCGCCACCACCTCCAGCAGGGTGCTCTTCCCGGCGCCGCTGGCGCCCATCACCACGGCGGTCTCCCCCGGTTTCACCGCCATGGACACCTGCCGCAGCAGGGGACAGGGAACTGTTGCCGGATGGTAGGACACCCGTTCCAGACTGAGCACGGTTGCCAACAGCCCTGCTGAACAGCCAACCATCATGGACCAGGATGGAGCCCCTTGGCCACACCCCCATGGATGTGCGTTTTCGTGAATTCGATCCTTTTAACTGCTGGATCTGGATCCGTCTGGCGGAGCCGCTCACTGAGGCAGAAAAGCCCTATCTGACAGAGGTATTCGACAGTTGGTACTACCTGGGCAAGCTGGGTGGGTTCAATGCCGAGAACCTTCAAGTCCACGAGGAAGGAGCCGACATCAGCTGGATGAACTACACCCAGGAGCAGGACAAGGCCAGTTTGGTGTCAGTGATGCACAACATGGGGGATTTGGAAACCCAGGCGGCATGGTGCCGCATCTGGGTGGATCTGGGCACCAGCGATGCCCTGGCCCTGGACGTGCTGATCAATGCCCTGAAAACGCTGGATCACGATGTGGTGCGGGTGGAAGAAGTGGTCATCGGCGGCATCAACAGTGACTGGCCCGTGGAGGAGCATCCCGAGAGCTTTGTTGCCGATGGGCAGCCATGGCCGCGTTAAGGAAGGGATGTCCACCGCCACACCCATGGGGCAGTATCAGCCTTTTGTGATCGGTTTGACAGCGTATGCCTTGTGCAGTGCATCTCCAGCACGTGGACGGGAACGTGCCCAGCAACCTGGACATCCGTCTGGTCATTCATCACTACTGCACTGCACCCACAAACACGCCAGGGTGGTGGAGCACGACAACGCCCAAGCCCGTCCCTTTCTCCGGGTGGCTACCGCCGAGTCCGCCCTGGAGAAGATCCAACGCCTTGGCAAGGCTATCTCCAGGACGAGACCGACCTGCCCCAGGGGATGAGGGATCGGTCTCCACGGTATCCTGTCCTTCCGGGGTGAGAGAGATCGCCCCAGGTGAAGCTTGTTGTACGGTCTTCGCTGGTCTCCAGATTCTGCCCCCTCGTTTGCATCACCAAACCCGGATCGTCATCTCTGTTGATGAAGAAGAGGGCGAGGACCCTAAGGTCGCTGTAATCGCTGCTGGTGACGCTGAAGGTAATTTGATAGGGCTGGTCACCGTCGACCTCTGTATCGTCCACCCTGGTCACGGTGAGGCTCTGGGCAGTTTGCCAGTCGCTCGCGATAAAGGTGAGGGGACGACAGAGGCGGTGCCTTTGCCGGTGACGCTGCTTCTGGGGGTAATGGTCACAGGAGCAGTGGGCTGAGTGGCCAGACTCGTCTGGAAGGTGGCGGTTGTCTTGTCTTCGCTGATTTCCCGATTGTTTGCCTCCACCAGGACAGCTGCTGGATCCTTGCCAGTAACGGTGACAGTGATATCATCAACAGATATTTTGTTATAGTCTACATCACTGCTACTTACAGCATGACTGATAGTCGCTTCACTATTGGATTGTTGCTCTATCAATCTCACGGTCTTGGGAATATTTCAGTTACACAGAGTAAGGTCAACATCATTAGAGATAAATGTCAATTCACGAAGAGGATTGCTCTTCACAACGATTGTATCGATATTGGAAAGGGTAAACGTCACATTATCATTGGGGGGGAGAGTAAGGAGAACAATAGTGTGAGTTCCATTCGGATCTATGCTTACATCTATTGTTACAGAGGTTTTGTTAACTTCTTCTTTAATGGAAAAACTGTTACCAGCCAGAGGAAGATTGTTTAGATTATGGAGATTTTTGAAGGTATCTGATCTTATCTTAGCAAGTTTATTACTTACCAGATGCAAGCTGCTTAAGCCAGTGAGACCGTTGAAAATGCCTAATGATAGGTCGGTGAGTTTATGTACCATAGTAACCCGAATTCCGGATAAGAGCATCACGAAAAGTTGCCGTAGCTGGAAAGCGGAAGAAGAGGCCATCAAGGAGTCGTTTGAGCGCTGCGGCATTGCGCCGAGCACGGCCCATCGGTGGCGTCACCGTTTTCTGGCAGCCCACCCCGC
>JXQG01000041.1 GCA_001007665.1 Candidatus Synechococcus spongiarum SP3
AGTGGGTGGCCAGAGGGCAGTTTGCAGCCCCCACCCCGGCCATTCCCGATCCCCTGGCCAGCCTCCAGAAGTAAAATAACCACCACAGGCTTGCCCCACCGTGCCCCGCCCAGGGGCGTTTATGCGCCCCCTGGCCAATTCTCATGTGATCTGATTAATCGTCATAATACCCCTCCAAAGATATCTTCAATATACCCCTCCAAAGATATCTTCAATCTAGACTTGAGCGTGTGCCTTGTGCTCTGGCTTGATCTGCACAGTGACTACTGACGCGGCAACAGCACTGAGAATAGCCAAGTCGTCCGCAAGCCCGCCAGGAAGTGTGTCCGGAGCAACGTCAAGTGGGTTGACAAAGGTAACCAGCGCACCAACTATGACTGGGCACCTCGAAAAATCGGGTAAAGTCCACCGGAGGTCTACTGTCTCACCATGAGAAAATCAGTTGTAGAGGGATTTCTCGTAGACCAGCAAGCTTTCCCAGGCGGGGAAACGACAATTTTTCGAGGGGCCCGACGATCTTGGCTCATTTGGGTGTGTCGTTGTGCAGAGCGAAGCACAAAGTCAAAGCCAGCTTGATAACTTTACGGACGATCTCCTTCGCCATTGATTTAATCTTTTGCCAGAATTTTTACCAGAAAGATTTATTATCCAAGGTCTGCATTGGAATCGACTCGATCTGGTCAGGGGGCAGAACTCGATGGTGATTGGATTTGAGAGTAGCCCCAGTGACCAGTTTCCTTTTGGTGGCGGTGCTGCGCTCTGGTATTGAGCGCTCTGCCCTGGAGTTCCAGGGTGGCCTCAGGTATTGAGCTAGAGAGGAAGGGAGATCTTGGATTCTGGCAAAGAAACTCTCGATCCGATGGCGCCACTTGCAGGCTTCCCTGTCGTAGGAGCGCCGATTTTTGCGGTTCCCCTTGGGGGATGATCGCTGTGGCGCCACGCACCTGCAACTCTCCGAGCAAGCCATCGCCGTTGAATGCCTTGTCAGCCAGCGGAGCACCAAAGGGCAGGTTGCTGATCCGTGGCGCCACCCCTTTGCTCTCGTGAATTTGTCCTGATAGCAGGAGGAAGCGAACCAGGTTGCCCAGAGCGTCCACGCCCACCTTCTAATGTCTCGTCCTGGAGATGGCTTTACAAAGGCGTTGGACCTTGGCCAGGATCGATTCAGTGGTCGCCATCCAGACGGGCCGCATCGAATCGCTTTCTGGATAACCATGCCGAAGAAATGGTCCACTTGATGAATCCATGAGGCGTAGGTGGGGATGAAATGCGGATGGAACCTGGGCCGCTGCACCAGCCACTCCTTCACCTTGGTGTGGTTATGGGTGCAGTCATTATCCATGATCAGATGGTTGGGCACAGTCCCGTCAATGGGTTGGAGGGAGGAGAGGAACTCTGGTGCCGGTGCCGACGCTTCCATTGCGCAACATGTTGCCCGTGGCTACCTTCAGGGCGGCCAACAGGACTGTCGTGCTCTTACAGATATCATCATGGGTGACACCTTCCATGTAGCCCAGCCCCAAGGGTACCATGGGTTGGATTCTCCTCCAGAGCCTGAATTTGCGTCTTCTCGTCTCCACAGAGAACGACGGTGTTCTCCGGTGGATTACAAGTACAGACCCACACTGTCCTGCAGCTTATCCACAAGGTAGGGATCAGTGGAGATCTTGAAGTGGCGGTGGCGGTGGGGTTGCACGTTGAACGACTGGAGCCATCGGTAGACAGTGGACCTGAATGCCCGTGTGCTGCGCCAGGGCACGGACGCTCCCATAGGTGGCAGTGGCTGAAGGAAACCATATTGGACACCCCAAGGGTGATTAGCGTGACACCTCGGGAAATATGGGCAGGATCCGTGACCCAAAAGAGAGAAAAAACGCTGATTCAGTGTACGTTCAGCCGCTACAGTTGAGCGATTGGGATCCGTTGAGGGCGGAAACTTGACGATGTGGGGTGTGGCAGCGGTCGCGTTGGCGGCTGTGCTGGCGGGAACCATTGGAACCGCTGCCCAATTGGGACCCGATGAACTGAGCCCAGTGGCGGTGGCATCATGGCGGTCTCTACTGGGCGTCGTCGGGTTGCTGGCGGTGTCAATGCTCCGTCAGCAAGCCCCATGGCGCTACAGACTTCCCGTCCGTTGGGTGGTGTTGGGGGGTCTTGGCGCAGCAGTGAGCCAACTGGCGTTCTTTGTGGCAGCAGATCGTACCGGTGTTGCGGTGGCCACACTGGTGACCATGGGCGCCGCCCCCCTGGTGGCCGGCTTGATGGACTGGCTGGCAGCCGGGCAACGCCCCAACCGGCATTGGCTGGGCGGGGTGGCCATGGCCTTGACGGGGGTGGTCCTGCCCTCCAGCGGGGCTATGCAGGTGGTGGGCAGTGGCGTAGCCTTGGCGGTGCTGGCGGGCTGTGGCATTCCCTGCCAGGGATTTGCTGTCCAGAAGTTGATGATGGACCGCCCACCCCTGGCGGCCATGGCCACAGTAGTGGGCGGAGGCGCCATGGCGCTGCTCCCGGCGGCGCTCCCGGCGGCGGGGAGTGTATTGGGGTCTGCGGCGTCTGTGGTCACGGTGGTGTATCTGGGGCTGGTGACAGCAACCCTGGCCCACATTCTGTTTGGCTTTGGCCTCAAGTGGCTGCCCCTGAGGGTGGTGGTGGTGGTGGGGCTTCTGGAGCCGGTGGTGGCCGCCACCCTGGCCCTGACCGTGCTGGCCGAGCCGGCAACCGCAGCGCTGCTGACCGGGATCTGCCTGGTGATGGCGGGCATCGCCGTTGCCGCCATGGATCCAGGCGCCAATCCCGGCAGTCCGTCGCGTTGATAGAACGTGCCCCAATCCCATGGATCAGGGCACGTGTTGGGAACATCCCGAAGACAACGGACGGGACTCTTTAGAATCGGCCGGTGAGGGACATCAGGACGGAACGGCCGGGGCCGGGTGCAACGATGCCATCCGTCTCGTGAAGCGGAGGCTCGGCCCCGGGCAAGAGCGCAGGGGCAAGCGGAGTTGCTGCGTTGAATCGCTCAGCAAGGGCCACAACAGGACGAATATAAGAGTGATTAATGTACTTTGTATCAAACAGATTGGCTACCTTGAAATCAAGCCTTAGATCACGGTCGGCAAATTCGTAACCAATGCCCATGTCAACCAGGAAGCGACCGTCCACTTCCTCCGCCAGCCTGTTCTCGATATCGGAAAAGAACTTGTCGCGCCAATTGGCCGCCAGAGACAAGTCTAACCCATGGTCGAAGTCATAGTGGAGTCCCGCACTGATGGTAGCTTCGGGCGCCATGGTAAAGCTGTTGCCGACCCAATCCTGTACCTCTTCCTGCTGATTTGCTGAAAGATCTTGAGTATTGGAAGTATCTTTTATTTGTGTTTTCAAAAGTCCCACTGTAGTAAACAGGCGCAAACGCTGGGTGGCTTGATAGTCCATCTCAAGCTCCGACCCGTAGCTTTCTGACTGGCCAACGTTCACCGAGATGAAATCAGGGATCGCTCCGTCCGCAGGGACTTGGAGCTGCTGATCTTGCCAATCCACGTAGAAGAGATTGGCACTCAGGCGCAGGCGACCGTCGGCGCTCTTGTGGCGAATCCCCAGATCCCCATTCCAGGTTGTTTCCGGGTCAAATTCAAACAGTTGGGCATTCACCAGGCTGGCGCCGGCGCCGCCAGCGCGGTAGCCACGTTGCACACTGCCATAAAGACGGGTCTCCGGGCTAACCGCGTAGGACAAACCCAGCTTGGGCAAGAAGATAGAGAAGTCTTGATCGGGTTTCTCGTCTACGGGTCTGGTCAGCATTTCTGCCAGCGGTCCCGGGGCGTTGGCACAGGCTGGTGTAGGGTTGGCACGACATGTACTTAAAATCGTCAGCCGCCTTCCTTGCTCGACTAGCGTTTCACCGAGTAGATTGATGTTTGCATCAATGGCTGTTCTGTTCTGCTCTGCCTCGGCACGGAGACCCAAAGTCAGATCCATTTTCTCGGAGATGGACCACTTCCCTTCGCCAAAGAGTGCGGCGGTCGAAATATTCTGTTGGATCGTTTTTCTTCCAAAAACAGGAGACGAGGTTTTTGCAATACCTTCGAAATCTTCATAGTAGGCGCCAATAAATCCACGAAAACGCTCCCCTGTGTAGCGAAGCCGTAGTTCCTGGCTCACCGTGCGGATGTCGTCCTTGAATTGCGCATCGTTCCTCCGAATACCAACGCCGGTCAACACGTTGGATTCTGCAGTCTGATCCGGATCAAGAATCTGATCAGCGTTTTCCGTCACCCATACGGTGGCTGATTCCAGCGAGACAACATCACTCAACGGCCAGCTTCCCCGTAGTGAAGCACCAGTAATGTGATTGTTCAGCCGTGTATTCACATCCGCTTGCGTCACACGACGGTCGGGCCAGGAGCCGGCATCCACGTAAAGAGTGCCCACTGTCGTCTCGCTGAAGAACGTGCTCAACTCCAGGTCCGCTCCATTTTCGCCTGCATAAAGGAACTTCACCCTTCGGTTGAGAAGCTTCCTCTGGTCTCCATCCTGGTTGAGGGTGATGTTTTCAATGAAGTTGGGGCCACGCTGCCGGTCGAAAACAACCCGATACGCAAAGCGGTCGTCCAGAACGGGACCGCTGACGGCAAAGGACGTCTCCATGCCACCGGTGGCTGTCCCTGCGCTCAGTTGGCCAGCCAATTCCGGCGTAAACGTGGGGTCCGTACTCTCGATAACCACCGCTCCGCCCAGGGAGCCGCGCCCCAGAACCGTGCTCTGCGCCCCGCGCAGCACTTCGATCTGATCCACGTCCCAGAAGTCGCCCAGGGGTCCGGCATAGACGGAGACCGGAATGCCGTCCACGTAGGTGGCCACAAGGTCGCTGGGCCCACGGGTGACCAGGTAGTTGGTTTGACCAAAGGTTGGTCCCGAGGAAAAGCCGGTCTGACCAATGCCGCGGATGGCTACGCCACTGCCAGCTGTAAACGGCATGACATTGGCCAGCCGCTCCGCCACGCCAAACACGTCGTAGGCCTGCCCCGCGACGCCTTCGCCATCGCCTGGAAAGACAACAGTGACGCTCCCATCGGTTTCTGTCAGGGAACGCTCCGACTTCTGGCCGGTGACCATGATTGTTCCCAGATCAAGGGCTGGGTCAGTGTCCTCCATGGACTCCTGAGCCACACCGGAGAGGGGCGCAGCGGCACAGACGAGACCCAGGAACGATGCAGCCACGCCCCGTGTCAAACACAGGAACGCCAGCCTTGGGTTGCCGTCACTTGACAGAAAAGACATCAAATTTTCAGGAAGCATTGAGGACAAAACAAAAACAAATGATCAGCTTTCATGCCACTCAGTTTTTAGCCTTACCAGCTACCAGCAAAGCTTGCTGAAGAAAAAAATGAAACAACTTTGTCATGTTCATCAATCGTTACCCTCCGCAGCCTGCCCTGGGCAGGGGCCATGGTGCAATGCCCCCAGGACCATTGCCCAACGGAGCCGACCCGGCAAGGGATCACTTGGCCCTGTCCATGGATAAGGACTTGACGATCCCAATCGTAGCGCCATGACTTGAGGATGGGGAGCAAGGGTTGATTCAGGAGCTTGCAGAGGCTTTCCTTGGCCAGCCAGCCGTGCAGCCGTTGGCGTCGCGCCCGCTGGGGACCCCGCTCCAATTCCAGGGCGTCCAGCGTACGCGCCTCTCGGGACGAGAAAAACCGTCGCGCCAGTGCGGGGGTGACGGAACGGTTGTTGGCTTCCAGGTCCACCCCCAGCGGCTGGCGGGCCATGGCCACCAGGGCAGCGCCACGGCTATGGCTCAGGCCCAGATGCCAGCCCTCACTGGGCAGCAGTCGGGGAGGCTGCCCAGGATCAGCCCGCAGGGGCACCGACCGGGGTGTGCAGCCCAGAACCCGGGCCGCCAATCGCCGCAGCAACACTCGGCTCCTCAACACCTCCCGGGCGCGTTGGGGTGACAAGTCCTCCAGGGCATTCCGCTCGGACGGTTGGAGCCACTCCGGACAATGATGCCGCTCATCCAGGGGGCTCAGCCACAGGATCAAGGGGGCGCCCCATGCCGTGGCGCCAGCATTGCCTAGGCTTGCGCTGTGTTGCTCCCCTTGCGATGACTCCCCAAGTTGGCGAGATGGCCCCTGCATTTACCCTGCCAGACGCCTCTGGCCAGTCGGTCTCGTTGGCCGATTTTGCCGGACAACGGGTGGTGGTTTATTTCTACCCCAAGGACGACACCCCAGGCTGCACCAAGGAGGCCTGCAGCTTTCGGGACACGTGGTCTGCCTTTGAGGATCACCACATCAAGGTGTTGGGCATCAGCAAAGATCCCGCCAGCAGCCACACCAGGTTCATCGACAAGTACCAACTGCCCTTCACCTTGCTCACGGACGCGGAACCATGCCCCGTGGCCCAGGCCTACGGAAGTTACGGCCCGAAGCAATTCATGGACCGTGAATATACGGGCATGTTCCGCCACACGTTTGTGGTGGATTCGGAAGGCCGTGTGGAAAAGGTGTACATCAAAGTGAAGGCTGATGCCATGGCCAGCCAGGTCCTCAGCGACCTGGGTCTCGCTTGAGGTCAGGCATCAAGCCCCGCGCTGTCGGCCCTGGTCCCTAATCGCAGCAACCCCTTCAACGCCAGGTGGGGGTCACGACGGAGGGCCAATCCCCTGGCGGCCCGTTGCCCGGCCGCCAGTTGCGTGCGGATGGAATGCTGCAAAAGGGGAGCATCGCCACCGGTGAGCCAGCACTCCCCAATCACCCCAGCGGCCGCCAGCGCCGTCATGGTGTTCACTGCGGCGGCGCTCAGACCATGGATTACGCCATCCGCCATGGCGTTGACGGTATCGGTGGCCAAACTCGACCGGGCTGGATTCCGGGGCAAGGTTGGCCACGCCCTGGCCCATGGGGAGACCACGCAAGGGAGGAAGGCGGTTCCCTGATGCAGGCTCTTCAGTTGCAACCCCACGCCCGGCAGGATTCGCCCCCCGGCAAAGCTGCCGCTGGCGGTCACGGCCGTCATGGTCAAGGCGGTACCGGCATCCACCACCAGCACCCCGCCACCAGCGCTGCAGCCCAACGCCTGCCAGGCGACCAAGGCGCGGTCCACGCCCACATGGGCGGGGCAATTGGCCAGGGGAACCTGGCAGGTCTCAACCGGTGGGGGCCATGGACCCAGACGGGTCTCCAGGTGGGGGGGGATCAATCCCACGGCGGCCCAGCGCATCGTGGCGGGCTGGACCCGCCAGGGGGGCCAATTCCCGTGCCAATGCCGGAGCAACGGCCCAGTACCGGAGTTCTGCGGTGTTCCCAAGCCCCAATGCAAACGGCTATTGCCCACCAGCAGCACCGTAACGGCCATCAGCCCGGTGGATGGGCCGTAGCGGCAGGGGTGGCCTCATCCAGATGAAGGCCACATTCCCCGTGGTGGCGTTGCCCCCGGAAGCGGGTGGACCGGCCGGACACCTGGCCGTCAGGTGCGCTGGAATGCCAGTCCCCGACCGTGCTGTAGCCCTCCTTGAACAGGGGATGTTGCGGCAGCCCGTGCTCCTCCAGGTAGTAGTAGACATCTTTGCTGGTCCAGGCCAACAGGGGATGGAGGGTCCAGCGGCCCCGCAACCTGTCCAACACGGTCATGGAACGGCGGTGGGGGGTCTGATCGCGACGCACCCCGCTGGCCCAGCAGCGCACATTGAATTGGTCCAGGGCTGTCTCCAGTGGCCCCACCTTGCGCATTTGCAGGTAGCGCTCCATGTCCTCAGGCTGGTCCGACTCCCAAAGGGGACCATACAGCGCCTCCATCCGTGCAGCACTGAGCACGGGTTGAGCCACATGCAACTCAAAGCCCAGCCGCTCTTCCAGCTCCCGGGCATAGCGGTAGGTTTCATGGGGAAGGTAGCCCGTATCCACCCACACCACGGGAATGGCCGACGCGGCGCGGTGGGCCATGTGGAGCAGCACGGCAGACTGGATGCCAAAACTGGTGGTGAGCACAAAACTGCGCCCAAATTCCGCAGCGCACCAGGCCAACTGGCCGGCAGGGGGAAGGGCGGACAGGCTGCTGCGCACCGTTGCCAAATCCTGGTCAGCCACCACCTCTCCCGTGGCAGGCCCCGCCCCGCCCTGATGGAGATCGGCGAAGCGCAGTGGGCTGGCTGGATTGACCATCATCACGGCGGTGGCGTTGTACTCCATCTTTTCACCTATCACCCCATGGTGTGAATGGCTAGCGTCACACACGATGCAATGTTCCCATGGTCGGCCAGTTTCGTGTGGTGGTGGTGGGAGGTGGCTTTGCGGGCCTCACCACTGCCCTGGCTCTCGCCCACAAGCGCAGCAGCGTGTCGGTTGTGCTGGTGGAGCCCCAGGAGCATTTCCTCTTTACCCCCCTGCTCTATGAACTGCTCAGTGGTGAGCTGCAGACCTGGCAGGTGGCGCCAAAACTGGACCACCTGCTGGTAGGTTGCGGCGTTGCCTGGCTACAGGATCGGGTCACCAGCATCAATCGCCAGACCCGCTGTCTCACCACCGGCAGTGGCCGTGAACTGAGCTTTGATCGTCTTGTTCTGGCCTGTGGCGGGGTTTTGCAGTCGTTTGGTGTTCCAGGCGTTGCAGACCATGCCGTCGGCTTCCGCACCATGGCTGATCTGCGGCGCCTGCAACACCTGGTGCATCGGCTGCAAACCCGGCCCCACCCCCTGCAACGGCTGGCCGTTGTCGGGGCGGGCGCAAGCGGCGTGGAGCTGGCCTGCAAGTTGGCGGATCTGCTGGCGGGCAAGGCTGTCGTCGAGCTCATCGAGCAGGGGGACAAAATCCTGGCGGGAAGCCGTGAGTTCAATCGCCAGCAGGCCCTGGCGGCGTTGCAGCAACGGGATGTGCGGTTGCGCTGCCGTAGTCGTGTGCAGGTAGTGGCGGCGGATCACCTCACCCTTCTTGTCCAGGACCAGACGGAGACCCTGCCCTGTGCTGGCGTGATCTGGACAGCAGGCCTGGCCATGGCGCCGCCGCCTCTGCTGCCGGCGGCGCTGGTGGGTCCCCAGGGGCGGCTCGTCTGCCTGGCAGACCTGCGGCTGGCGGGGGAGGAGGCGATCTTTGCTGCTGGTGATGTAGCGGCAGTGCCCGATCAGAGCCAGCAACCCCTGCCGGCCACAGCCCAGGTGGCCATGCAGCAAGCACCGGTGCTCGCCCGCAACATTCTGGCCTCCCTCGATGGGAAGTCCCTCCAGGACTTCCACTGGAACGATCTGGGGGAGATGCTGAGCCTTGGTCGCGGCCACGCTGCCATCACGGCAAAGGGGCTCACCATGGCAGGACCAACAGCGGCCAAACTGCGGGAAGCCACGTATATGCTGCGGATGCCCGGGGCGGGGCACCGCCTGGTGGCTGCGGTGGGCTGGCTGGGGGAACACTTGAGGCCATGACCACCCTGCCTCGCCCCCATGGCTTCCTCATCGACGCCATGGGCACCCTCCTGGAACCCGCTGCCCCTGTAGCCGTCACCTATGCCCAAACGGCTGCCGCCCTGGGCGTCACGGTGTCCCCCGAGCACATCGGCGCCGCCTTCCATGCAGCCTATGGAGCAGCGCCGCCCATGGCGTTTCCAGACCGCTCGGTGAAATCCCTTGACCAGCAGGAAAAGGAATGGTGGCTGGCCTGCGTGGGGGACGCCTTCCAACGGGCCAGTCAGCCGTTGGAGAAAACGGTGCTGCGGAAGCTGACACGTCAACTCTTCTACCACTACGCCAGCCCCGAGGCCTGGGTGGTGCCGGAGGACGTGCCCCGCTGTCTCCAGCGTTGGCACGGTGATGGCCTCAAGCTGGCCGTGGTGAGCAACTTTGACAGCCGCCTGGATTTCTTGCTGGAGGCGCTATGGCTGCGCCACTGGTTCAAGGCTGTGCTCGTCTCGAGCCGTTGTGGCGTGGCCAAGCCCAATCCCCGGTTGTTTCACCTGGCCCTGGAGCGGTTGGGACTGACGCCCCATGAGGTGTGGCACCTGGGTGACACCGCGGCAGATCTGCAGGGGGCCCGGGCCGCTGGAATCCGTTGCATCCTGGTGCAACGAACCCCATCGTCTCCACCCACCATGGCACCGGGCATGATGGAGGCATGAATGAAGGGCTGCCGAGCCTTCCATGGACGCCCTCGTCACCCTGTTGATCCTGGTGCTGGCCATTGCCCTGTTCATCACAGCGGCGTTGCCACCTGAAGTGGTCGGTCTGCTGGCCATGGGACTGCTCATGGCCAGCGGGGTGCTCTCCCCTGCCGAGGCTCTGGCCGGCTTTGCCAGCCCTGCAGTGATCACCCTGCTGGCCATGTTTGCCCTCTCGTCCGGGTTGTTCCGTAGTGGCGCCCTGGATCGCTTGCGGGAGTTGATGGGGGGAAACCGCATGAAGCAACCCCGGCAGTTGATTCAGTTGTTTGTACTGGCCATTGGACCCCTGGCCGGCATCCTGGCCAACACCCCCATCGTCGCCACCTTGATCCCGGTGGTGGAGGCCTGGTGTCAGCGCCGTGGCCTGCCGCCATCGCGCCTGCTGTTGCCCCTCTCCACCGCCACCATCCTGGGGGGCACCCTCACCTTGATCGGCACCTCCACCAACCTCCTGGCCAACGACCTGAGCCGCAGTGTTGGCGAGGAGATGGGATTCAACGGAGGCCTTCAGCTCCTGACACTGACGCCCATTGCCCTGCCGCTGTACGTGCTCGGTGGCGCCTACTTGATCTGGGTGGCGCCCCACCTGTTGCCGGAGCGGAACCGGGACGGGCTGGAACTGCTGGCCAGCCTCAGCCGTGACGGCTACCTGACGGAGGTGGAGGTGCCTGCCAGCTCCATCCTGGTGGGCCAGACCCTGCACAACAGCCGTCTGCAGCGCCGCTTTGACGTGGATGTGCTGGAGTTGCAGCGGGGGGGTGAGCGATTCTCGCCCCCCTTTGCCGATCGGGTGCTCAGTGGCGGGGACCGCCTGCTGCTGCGTTGCAGCCGAGCGGATCTGCTGCGGTTGCAGCAGGAGCACACCGTGAGTCTGGCGGCCCCGGCCTCCGGAGAGCAGGGTGTTGAGGGAACAGCCACCCAACGGATGGTGGAAGTGCTGCTGCCCGCTGGCTCCTTTCTGGCTGGGGCCTCTCTGCGGGAGTTGCGGTTTCGGCAGCGCTTCAACGCCACGGTCATTGCCCTGCGCCGTGGTCAGGAGCTGGTGCGGGAACGGTTGGGGCAGGTGGTGTTGCGGGCCGGGGACGTGCTGTTGCTCCAGGCGCCGCTGGACAGTCTGCGGGGTCTCCAGGCCAGCAGTGATCTGGTGGTGATGGACAAAATCGAGCACGAGTTGCCCGCCACCGCCAAAAAGTATCCCACCATCCTTATCGGCCTGGCCGTCCTGGTGGTGAGCGGTCTGGGGATCATACCCCTGGTGGCTGCGGCTTGTTTGGGGGTGGTGGCCATGGTGGTGGTGGGCAGCCTTCGCCCTGGTGATCTGCAACAGGCGGTGCGTTGGGAGTTGATCCTGCTGGTGGGCTCCCTGTACGGCTTCAGCACGGCGCTGGTGAAAACCGGTCTGGCAGAGGAGGTGGCCACGCAACTGGTGGCCTTGACCGCAGACTGGCCAGCCTATGGGGTGCTGGTCACCATTTACCTGATCGCCACCCTGACCACGGAAGTGATGAGCAATGCCGCCGCAGTGGTGCTCTGGCTGCCGGTGGCGGCCCGCATCGGCCTGGATCTGCACATTGATCCCATGGCCTGCGTGGTGTGCATTGTCTTTGCCGCCAGTTGGAGCTTCATCACACCCTTCGGGTACCAGACCAACTTGATGGTGTTTGGCCCGGGGGGCTACCGCATCCAGGATATGGTGCGCTACGGCACGCCCCTGACGATCCTGGCCACGCTGCTGGTGCCCCTGCTGACGGTTTGGCAATTCGGCCTTTAGGGTCTCCAGCCTTTAGGGTCTCCAGCCTTTAGGATCTTTGGCCACGCTCCTGCATCCGGCCATGGCCATACCCAGCCCCGCCACCGCCACTGGCGCCGAGAAAGAGGTGGTGCGCGCCTATTTCAACGGGACCGGTTTTGAGCGCTGGCGCCGCATCTACAGCGACAACCAGGACGTGAACAAGGTGCAAGAGCACATCCGCCGCGGCCACAACAAAACCGTCACCGCTGTGCTGCATTGGCTTCAGCAGGATGGCGACGTCCAGACCCGGAGCTTCTGTGACGCTGGCTGCGGCGTGGGCTCCCTCACCCTCCCCCTGGCGGCCATGGGCGCCAGGCGGATTACCGCCAGCGATCTGTCGGAAGCCATGCTGTCGGAAGCCCGACAGCGTGCCGTCGCCGCCGGCATCAGCGCTGAGCAGGCGAGGTTTCACGTGGCTGATCTGGAATCCCTGCAGGGTGAATTCCATACCGTCGTCTGCCTGGACGTGTTCATCCATTACCCCCAGCAGGCCGCGGAGGCCATGGTGCGCCACCTGGCCAGCTTGAGCCAGAACCGTCTGATCGTGAGTTTTGCCCCCTACAGCCTGCCGTTGGCACTGCTCAAGGCCGTCGGCAGCATCTTCCCCGGCGCCAGCAAAGTGACCCGGGCCTACACCCTGAAAGAATCCGGCATCATGGCCGCCGCCGCCGCCGCCGGATTTCAGCCCACGGGTCGTCATCTGTTTTGCAGTGCGCCGTTTTACTTTTCACGGCTGCTGGAGTTTCAGCGGTGTGGGTGACTCAACCGTCCTTTCAAGGTTTTTGCCCAATCACAGAAGCCGTTGAACGGCTTGCGCGTGACAGCAGCATTGAAGAACGTGGCGCAGTGTATACCAGGCGAGAGGTGGTGGACTTCATTCTCGATCTGGTTGGATACACGGTCGATCAGCCCCTTGCAGACTGCCGTCTCCTCGAGCCGGCTTTTGGCGGCGGCGATTTCATCCTCCCTGCTGTTGGGCGACTCTTGAGCGCTGCGCAACGTGAGGCCGACGGCCTCAGCTTTGAACGGCTCGCACCCGCGATCCGTGGCGTCGAGATCCACCGTGAAACCCTTGAGCGCAACCGCTAGGTCATGGGCGCCATGGTGATCGAGAAGGGCGTTTCAGTTCCCGACACCGAAGCTTTGCTGAATACGTGGCTCACGCAAGGAGACTTCCTGCTCTGTGATGTTGACCAGGACTTCACGCACGCGGTCGGCAATCCCCCCTATGTGCACCAGGAGGCAATTCCCGATGTTCTCATGGGAGAATACCGGCAGCGCTACAACACGATTTACGACCGCGCAGACATCTATGTGCCATTTATTGAACGATCGCTTCGTTTATTGGGGGCCGGGGGAAAACTTGGTCTCATTTACGCTGACCGATGGATGAAGAATCGCTATGGCCAGAAGCTGCGCCAACTGGTCAGCAGCCGTTGCCACCACCTGAGAACCTACGTGAACATGGTGGGCACGAGTGCGTTTCACACAGATGTGAGCACTTATCCGGCCATCATTGTGATTGAACGCTGTGTGCCAGGTCAGAGAAGCAACACCACCCGTGTATTTGCTTGTCCAGAAATCAACAGCAAAGCGCTCAGCAGCCTTGCGCACGAGCTTACAGCGCCGCGGTTGAAAACACCAAGCGCCATTCGGGAGATTAGCAACATTGCTGCGGGCAGTGAGCCCTGGATCATTGATGACTTCGAAGCGCTTGCGCTGATGCGCCGCCTCGAAGCTGAGTTTCCGCGTCTGGAGGAAGCGGGATGCAAGGTCGGTATTGGTGTTGCCACCGGTGCTGACAAGGTATTCATCAGTGATTTTGATGCGCTCGACGTTGAACCATCCCGAAAGCTTCTCCTGGTGATGACCAAGGACATTCTCCAGGGGCATGTTCAGTGGCGGGGCAAGGGGGTCATCAACCCTTTCCGTGATGATGGCAAGCTTGTCAGCCTCGCGGACTTTCCCAAGCTCAAGCGCTATTTGAGCGAGCGCTATGAGCAGATCGCAAAGCGGCACGTGGCAACCAAGACGCCGCAGAACTGGTATCGGACGATCGATCGCATTGATCCCAAGCTGGCACGCCGCGAAAAGCTCCTGATCCCTGATATCCCAGGCGATGCGTCTATCGTCTATGAGGGAGGCAGGCTTTATCCCCATCACAACTTGTATTTCATCACATCCGACGCGTGGGATGTGCATGCACTGCAAGCCATCATGCGATCCGGCATCGCCCGACTCTTCGTTTCTCTCTACTCCACCAAGATGCGGGGCGGCTATCTACGATTTCAGGCGCAGTACCTCCGGCGCATTAGGCTCCCCCGTTGGGAAAGCGTAAGCGAGCCTGTGCGGGAGAGTTTGAAGCACTATTCAGAAACCAATGATCGGAATGAGCTAAACGAGATCGTGGCGAGCCTTTATGGCCTTTCATCTGATGAAATGATTTTGATTGAGGGAGATAGAGTAAAATGAGCCTTGATCTTGCCAACTACGAAACCCAAGCCCGTGAGGCGGTCAAGCGCTTCTGGAGCAACCGTGAAGCTGCGCTCGCCAGGCAGATCCAATCCGGCAATCAAGATACGGGTTCGCACGGCGCGGTGACGGCGGGCAAGAATGCAGCCGTTGCAGCAAAAGGATAGATCTGATAAAAGATACACACAATCAAAACGAGAGCACTCGGATTGCGCATTGTGGAAGGGTTGCCCAAGGCTTTGGATGGGGCAGTTTCCAAGCAACGGTGCTCAGGCGCCGCTGATGGCTCCCTCGCGCCCTACGTCCCAGGACGGACAGTGGCAAAGATCTCCTCCAGAATGGCCGCGGCGCCCTGGTCTTTGAGGGCCATGGCCAGTTGTTGACCCACCGCTGCGGGGGTGTGGCGTGGCCCATGACATTGGTCCCGGATCAGGGTCTGGCCATCCAGACTGGCCACCATGCCAGTGAGCACCACATGCTCGCCGTTGATGGCGCTGTTGACCCCGATGGGCACCTGACACCCCCCCTCCAGCTCCTGCAAAAAGGCCCGTTCCGCCAGGCAGCGGTCCCGGGTGTCGTCGTGGTTCAGAACACGGATCTGCTCCAGAACCTCCTGGTTGTCGGCCACACACTCAATGCCAAGGGCCCCCTGGCCCACAGCGTGGAGGGAAATTTCGGGGGCAATCACCTGGTGGATGCGGTGGGCCAGACCCAGGCGCTCCAACCCCGCCGCCGCAAGAATGAGTCCGTCGTAAAGACCGGCGTCCAGCTTCTCCAGCCGGGTGAGCACGTTGCCCCGAACATCCTTGAAGACCAGACGGGGATAGTGGTGGCGCAACTGGGCCAGGCGGCGCAGCGAGCTGGTGCCAATGCGGCTGCCCTCCGGCAGGGTCTCCAGGCGGTAATGGCTGAAGCGTCCATTGACGGCCAGCACATCGGCGGGATCTTCCCGCGCCGTGATGCAGCCCAGCATCAGCCCCTCCGGCAGGGCCGTGGGCAGGTCCTTGAGGGAGTGGACGGCAATCTCGGCCCGCCCCAGCAACATCTGGGCCTCCAACTCCTTGGTGAACAGACCCTTATCGCCAATTTTTGCCAGGGCCACATCCAACACCTTGTCCCCCTGGGTGGCCATGGCCTCTACCGACACCTGCAACCCCGGATGGGCCTTTTCCAACGCCGCCTTGACCCAGTTTGTCTGCGCCATGGCCAACTGGCTGCGACGGGAGGCGATACGGAGGCAGGGGGCTTGGCTCACCGGGGAGGGGTGCGGGCAATGCCAGCCAGCATAAGCTGCCGACCCGGCATACCCTGCCTCCCCCTACTTGATGTACTCCTTGAGGACACCGTTCCGGTTGGGATGGCGCAGCTTGCGGAGGGCCTTGGCCTCAATCTGACGAATCCGCTCCCGGGTCACCTCGAAGATCTGGCCAATGTCTTCAAGGGTTTTCATGCGGCCGTCGTCCAGACCGTAGCGCAGGCGCAGCACATCCCGTTCCCGGGGATTCAGAGTGGCCAGCACACTCTCCAGATCTTCCCGCAGCAGGTTCTTGGCCACGTCCTGGTCAGGATTCTCGGTGCCGGACTCAATAAAGTCCCCGAGGCGGGAATCTTCCTCCTTGCCAATGGGTGTTTCCAGGGAGATGGGCAGTTGCGCACTCTTGGCGATGAAGCGCAGCTTCTCGATAGTCATCTCCATGCGTTCGGCAATTTCTTCTTCACTGGGTTTGCGGCCCAGCTCCTGGCTCAGGGTTTTGGTGCTCTTTTTAATGCGAGAGATGGTTTCGTAGAGATGAACGGGCAGTCGGATGGTGCGGGATTGATCGGCAATGGCGCGGGTGATGGCCTGGCGGATCCACCAGGTGGCATAGGTGGAAAACTTGTACCCCTTTTCATGGTCGAACTTTTCTGCCGCCCGCACCAGACCCAGGCTTCCTTCCTGAATCAGGTCCTGGAAGGAGAGACCGCGGTTCATGTACTTCTTCGCAATGGACACCACCAGCCGCAGGTTGGACTGCACCATCTTTTCCTTGGCCCGCCGCCCCAGCTTCAGACGTCTCTTGAAGCTCCGATAGGGCATGGAAACCTGCTCGGCCCACTCAGTCACGGAGGGGTGGCGCTTTTTTTCATGGAAGTAGGCCTCCGCTTCCTGCTCCAAGTAGAGCAGATCCGCAATTTTCCGCGCCAACTCAATCTCCTCGTCCGGGCGCAAGAGGCGAATACGGCCAATTTCCTGGAGGTAGACGCGAATGGAGTCTTCCGTATACACCCCCTTTGTGGCCGTCCTGACAGACTGGGCAGCATGGCGCGAACGCTTTTGCGGTCCCTGAACTGTTTTGGCGTCCGAAGCGCTGCCGTTGCCGGAGTGGGCTGCAGTGGGGGATTGGGTCACCTGGGTGGCCGCAGCAGGTGCGACCTTGGTCTTTGCTGGCCTGCTGGCCTTTTTGGACGGACTGGCTTGGGCAGACGGAACAGCAGCAGTTTGTGGTTCTACGGATCCTCGGTCCCGGGTTGAGAACGTGGTGGTGGCCAAGGCGTGTCCGCCAGGGTCCGTGGGTTGCGGTTTCTGCCCCCCGGGCTGACTGCGCAAGGACGGGACCCGGGACCCCAGGGTGAGCTGTTGTGCGGCAGGGCGCCCTTGTGGGGCCATGGCCTGCGAGGCGCTCCCCGCGGGAGCCTGTTGTGCCGACCTGGCCTTCAACAAAGCAGCTTTTGCCCGTTTCAGCCCTCTGGCGGTAAGGCAAATTTTGACCCGGGTTCCATTGGCTTGGGCGATGGCCTTGAGTCTGTGCAGGACGGCCTTGAGGCGCGCCAAGCTCCGTGATGCTGTCGCGGTTGATCTGGACGTGCCGGCTGTGGCGCTCGGCGTGGCTTCGGCGCCAGTCCCCCTGGCTGGAGGCGCACCGTTGCCCGCCACTTGGCGAAGACCGGCAGCCGGGTGGAGACCGTTGTTTCCAGTACCGTTTCCGGAGGGACCGGAATCCGTTGCCGCGGAGGACGGGAGCATGGGCGCCAGCCAGTTGTCGGCGTGCTGCTG
>JXQG01000004.1 GCA_001007665.1 Candidatus Synechococcus spongiarum SP3
CATGTACCTCAGACGCAAAAGCTTTGCCTTTAACGGAGAAAATCCTGGCCAGCTCTCCATGGAGCGAGAAATTTTTGAGTCCACCCTCAAAACTGCGGATGTGTCGTTCCAGAACCTGGACTCTGCGGAAATCTCCCTCACCGACGTGAGCCATTACTTTGATTCCGATCCCACCAACCTGATCCGCACGTTGCGGGACGACGGCAAAGCGCCCAGCAGCTACATTGCCGACACCACAACGGCCAATGCCCAGGTGCGCAGCCTGGCGGAAACCATTCGGCTGGATTCCCGCACCAAGCTGTTGAATCCCCGCTGGTACGAAGGCATGCTGGCTTCCGGGTACGAGGGGGTGCGGGAGCTGGCCAAGCGACTCAATTACACCTTGGGGTGGAGCGCCACCAGCGCCCAGGTGGACAATTTCATTTACGAGGACGCCAATGCCACGTTCATCCAGGACGAGGCCATGCGGCAACGGCTGCTGGCGTTAAATCCCCATAGCTTTCGGCGGATGGTGGGCACCTTGCTGGAGTTGCATGGGCGGGGCTACTGGGATACCAGTGCCGAAAATGTGGAGCGGCTGCAGCAACTCTATCAGGACGTTGAGGACCGCATTGAAGGCGTGACCGAAGGATAGGGCGGGAATCCCCCATCTCCCCGTCACGCAAGCCTTAACAGTCTGTTACGATTGGGTCTGTTGTTGCTGAAGCCATGAGTCAAGCCAATCTGACCATGTCCCCCATCATCCGTGGCGCCACCGTCACCACAGAAGACGGTGGGCGTCTCAACGCCTTTGCCCGCGAGCCTCGCATGTTGGTGGTGGATACCGATCAGGGTTGGGGCTTCCACGCCCGCGCCGAAAAGCTCAATGGCCGCATGGCCATGGTGGGCTTTATAGCCCTTCTGGCCACTGAACTGGCCTTTGACGGTGAGGCGTTTACCCATGCCCTGCTGGGAATCGGCTGAATCCTCCCCCTCACGAAATCGGCTGAATCGTTTCCAGGATGGCGATTGCAGCCGAGAGCTTGCCCAGGTCCTCTGCCCAGCCACTCACTGCTTCCCCGTTGCTCTCGGCGATAGCCTGCTTCACTGCGCTGATGTGGATCCCCTGTAAAGCCACCAGCCAAAGCAGTGCCCTGGCCTGGGCTTCCATGGGGTTGAACCCTTCGCCAAACTGCTCCCGCAGGGCCTGGTCCTCTCGCTCCAACACAGCCTGAAACTCTTTGACCAGCGCCTGGGCAGCGGCATTCCTCTTGGGGTCGCTGCCGTTTTGCGTGGGCTCCCATCTATCGTTCCCATCTCCCTGAGATGGGGAAGGAGATGTCATTGGTTTTGGTTCTGTTTGGCGATGAAAAGCCTAGGCTGCCATGAGAGCCCAGGTGAGAGCAGGCAGACGTGGTGGAAAGGTTGTCGGTCAGCACGTTCAAGTCCCTGGAGGACGTGGTGGTCCAGTTGGGGCAAGTGAACGTCTTCATTGGCGCATTGGCACCAACGGCAGCGGCGAGAGCGATCCTCCTGGAAGTCCTGAGCGTCCTTATCTGCCGCAGCAAATGGCAAGGTGGATGAGCAAGCATGTTGGCCGGTGGGCGTCCTGGTGTTCCCAGGATCTACAAAAGCTTAATTCGCGAAACGTAGGCAGGGCATAAGCCCAGGCGGCGCGGAGGCAGATTCCGGCTGATGGCCCAGTCTCACGGGATGGAACCATCGCAGATGGCTGTCCAGGACCTTGGTGGCAACGCCTTGGAAACGGCGTGGACAGCGCTTGGTCCGGCTACGGACTTCAGGGACTCCCCACGTAGCAACATGAACGCGCCACCTGCTGGAGATTAATATCAGGGGGCAGTGTCTCCACCTTGTACGGCTTTGGATTGTTCCTTCTTTGCCGAGGTCCTCTCAACGTGGATTCCTCAGGTATTCTCCAACTGTACAGGACATGGGGCCACGAGCTGATGGCGATACCCTGGAACTGGTCAAGAATTTGGAGCCGATGCACCCCACCCCGAGGCAGCCGTTCATCCATCAGGCCAACTGGAGTGCGGCACAGAGCAGCCAGCTTTATGGCCTGGATGCTTGGGGACAGCCCTACTTCTCCATCAGTGAACAGGGCCATGTGATGGTGCGCCCACGGGCGAAGCGGGGCGGTTGTCTGGATCTGGTGTCTCTGGTGCAGGACTTGCAAGCACGCAACCTGTCGTTGCCGCTGCTGATTCGCTTTGACGACATCCTGGAGGACCGGTTGGCCAAGCTCCATGAGGCATTTGCGCACGCCATCGCCCAGTACAACTATCAGGGGCGTTATCAGGGCGTGTTCCCCATCAAGTGTCACCAACAACGCCACGTGCTGGAGCATGTGGTGCGGGTGGGGCGGCGCTGGAACTTTGGCCTGGAGGCGGGCAGCAAGGCGGAGCTTCTCATTGCCCTGGCGCTGCTGGACGATCCTGATGCCCTTCTCGTCTGCAATGGCTACAAAGACACCCGCTATCTGGAAACAGCCATTCTGGCCCGACGCTTGGGGCGATGTCCCCTGGTCGTGATTGAGCAAGCCAACGAGGTGGATGGCCTGGTGGCCTGCAGCCGCCAACTGGGCATGGCCCCCCTCATGGGCGTGCGGGCAAAACTCTCTGTACAGGGCATCGGGCGCTGGGGCAGCAGCAGTGGAGACGGGGCCAAGTTCGGGCTTTCGGCGCCGGATTTACTGGCGACTGTCAACACCTTGCGGGAGGGGGGGCTGTTGGGGGAATTGCGGCTTCTCCATATGCACATTGGCAGCCAGATCAGCGATATTGCGGTGCTCAAGGAAGCCCTCCAGGAAATAGGGCAGTTCTATGTGCAATTGGTGGCCCTGGGGGCGCCCATGGGCTATCTGGACGTGGGGGGAGGACTGGGAGTGGACTATGACGGCAGTTGCACGGCCACCGCGGCATCCACCAACTACTCTCTGCAGAACTATGCCAACGACGTGGTGGCCACCATCCAGGAGTGTTGCCAATCCCATGGCGTGCCCATGCCCACCTTGGTGAGTGAAAGCGGAAGGGCCGTTGCCAGCCATTTCAGTGTGCTGGTGTTTGATGTGCTGAGCACCGGCGGAGTGGATAGGGCGGTTCCGCCGCTGCAGGAGGGAGAGCCCCTGCTGGTGCGTAACCTGCGGGAGTTGCTGGCCACCATCACACCAGAGAACTTGCAAGAAGCCTGGCATGATGCAGTAAAGTTCAAAGATGATGCGCTTTCAGCGTTTCGTTTGGGTTATCTGTCTCTCGTTGATCGCGCTAAAGCTGAGAAACTCTATTGGGCCTGTTGCTGCACCATTGCCGGCCACCTGGGCCATCAACCCATCCCTGCCGATCTGCAACCCATCACCACGGCCCTGGCCGCCACCTATTACGCAAATTTCTCTATTTTCCGCTCAGCTCCAGACACCTGGGCCATTAACCAGATCTTCCCCGTGATACCCATTCACCGTCTCCATGAGCCCCCGCAGATCCTTGGAATCTTTGCAGATCTCACCTGCGATTCTGATGGCAAATTGAATCGTTTTATCGATTCTGGTGCTCATAAATCTCACCTGGAGCTTCACCACCTCCAGCCACCGAACCCCTACTGGATGGGCTTATTTCTTGGGGGGGCGTATCAGGAAGTCATGGGAAATCTCCATAATCTGTTTGGTCGCACCAATGCAGCTCATATCCGTTTGGAATCTCAGGGAGGTTACCGGGTGGAGCAGGTGGCGCGGGGCAACACCACATCCGACGTGCTCACGGCTCTGGATCACGATCCCCAGAGTCTTGTGGAGCGACTGAGGCGGGACAGCGAGGCTGCCATTGCGGCAGGCAACCTCACCATCCCTGATGCTCGCCGGCTGATTACCCATGTGGAAGAGAGTCTGAGGCAGAGCACCTACTTGCAGCCAGACCTCAGGTCCCCTTGAAGATCAGCCGATGACCGCACGGCCCATCCCCAACCAACCGGCTTTTTCAATGGCGATTACGCTGGAGCGGGGTACGCTCGCGCCACCACCCGGAAAATGGCAAGTGTTGGGATTGCGCTCACCAGGATGCTGGATGCCCACAAACATGGTTTTGCGGTCGGGACTCCAGGTGATGCCCGTCACCTCGCATTCCTTGGGACCCACCAGGAAGCGTCGGATGGACCTGTTTCTGGCATCCGCCAGCAGCATCTGGTTGTTGCCCATTCCGGCAAAATCTCCCGCATTGCTATAGTTTCCATCCGTTTGGATCCACAGCCGTCCCTGGCTGTCGAAGGCCAAACCATCGGGAGAGTTGAACATATTATCCGGAGTGATGTTATTGGATCCAGAATAGGCATCCTGATGCACAGTTGGATTGCCCGCCACAACAAAAAGATCCCATTTGAATTGCTGGCTGACGTGATTCCCTTGCGCGGGAACCCAACGGACAATTTGTCCATACTGGTTATTGGACCTGGGGTTGACCGCATTAACAGGCTGACTGCTTTTCCCCCGGTTTTTGTTGTTGGTGAGACAGCAATAGGCTTCGGCGGTCTTGGGGTTGGCCGTTACCCACTCAGGGCGGTCCATGGTGGTGGCTCCTACGGCCGTTGCCGCCTGGCGGGTATTAACGCAGATTTCCGCTGTGTCCATGCCGGTGGTGTCTGGTGTCAGCTCCAGCCACACACCTGTGCCGTTCTCGTCGAAGCGAGCAGCATAGAGGGTACCGTCTTCCAGCAGACTGGAGGGATTGCCCATCCCAGGGCGGTAGGTTTTGCTGGAAACAAACTTATAGAGGTGTTCCCCCCGCTCATCATCTCCCATGTAGGCCACGATATGCCCGTCACGGGCAACCACCATCTCGCAATTTTCATGCTTGAAGCGCCCCATGGCGGTGTGTTTGCGAGGACGGGATGTGGAATTTGCCGGATCAATCTCTACGATATAACCATAGCGGTTGGGTCCGTTGGGCTCCAGAGCCAAATCAAAGCGCTCCGCAACCGTGGCCCAGCCATAGCGGTCATTGCTTGCCTTGAAGCCATAACGCTTCAGGGCATCGGTGGGTGTCCAGTCCGGATTGGAGGGGCTGTGGAAGTAGCTGTGGAAATTTTCCTCGCAGGCCAGGTAGGTGCCCCAGGGCGTACGGCCGTTGCCACAGTTGTTAAAGGTTCCCAGGGCCAGAACAGCCTGGAGATCCTCCCGGGTTTTGAGCAGGTCGTGGCCACGACCAGGGCCGGTGATGTCCATGGGTGTATCCGGGGTGATGCGGCGATTCAGGGGGGAATCCTTGACCAACTGCCAGCCCTGGGCACCGCGGCGGATTTCCATCACGCTGACCCCATGCGCATTCATTCCCTTGCGAATGTCATCATCATTTTCATAACTTTCTGAGGTGCGATTACCCCAAATAATCTTACGGTTTGTATATTCGTTGTTGACTGCCAGTACGGTGCGGTTGCCCACGGCAAAGCAGCTCATGCCGTCGTTGTTGTCCCCAAAGGCCACGGCCTGGGATGCCGCTGTCCCCCGGGAAGCAGGATCAAAGGCATTGCCGCTGGACCAAAGGGGATCTCCCCAAGAGGCCACCACATGCCAAGTGTATCCATCAGGCAGGGTGATGGTGTCCTCCTGGTTGGCGCTGACGGGCTCAAACTCCATGGTGGTTGCCTCGGCATTGGGAGGCAGCGCCGCATCCGCAAAGGCGGCGACTCCAAAAGCCGCACCGCCCAGAAGCAAGGTTCGGCGCGAGACGACAACATCAAAACCAAGCTCGGACATGCTTGTCAGCCGCCCTTGGGCGGCGATGTAACACCAGTTCATAATCTATGGACTGTTTCCACGTGTAACATCAATGTTCTGTAGTGGTGGGCCTAAGCGTTGGCCATGGAATGTTTAAGCTTGCTGGTAGGGAATTGGCTGAGACCACCGGGTCAAGTCCACGGCGCGGCCAGCCACCACCAGCCAATGGTTCTGACAGCGCTGGGCCACATGGCGGTTCAGGCGGGCCAGACGCTCCCGGAAGCAGTAGCCACTGGCCGACGCGGGAACCACCCCCCAGGACACCTCGTCACTCACCAGGATGGTGAGACCTTGCTGCGGGGGAATGCAGGTTAACAGCTGCTCAACCCGTGCTTGCCAGGCAGGCTCCTCCAACGCCAGCAAAGTGCCGACCCAACTGCTGAGCGCATCCACCAGCCGCAACGGTGCTGTCTCCGCTGCGGCCAGCGCTTCTGGCAAGGCGGCGCCACACTCTTGGGTCTGCCAACTGGCCGGGCGGCGGCGGCGGTGCCTTTGGAGGCGCTGCTGCCAATCGGTATCCGCCAATGCGGCATCACCAGTGGCCACGTACAGCACTGGTTCCTGACGGGTGGAGGCCAAGTGTTCAGCCCACTGGCTCTTGCCACTGCCACTGCCGCCCAACACCAGAACCCCATGCCCTGCTGGGCCGTTGCGCAATGGCGTACAGTCCACGCTAACCCCCATTCATGTTCCGCAGTGTGGCCACGGACGAGGGAGAGACGCGATTGAGATAGCGGAAGATCCAATACTTGAAGATTGTGGCTAAAACCACAGGAAATGTTGCCACAAATAAACCAATGAATCTTGGATTGGGAGGCAAGCCCACATGCTCGGAAATTCCCTCTAACAGGACGTTCCATCCCTCAGAACTATGATAACCAACGAATATATCGGTGGACAGAATAATGATAAAAGCCTTGGCGCTATCGCTCAGGCCATAAACAATCTCATCGAAAAAGCTGCGCAGCACCCGTAGTTCTTCCCGGCAAAGCAGGCAGACCAATGCGAAGCCCAACACACCAAACCCATCCGACAGCAGGTTCTTGATGGCTGTGGTGCTCTCTCGCTCGTTCTCTATTTGTAGTTCATCAGCCCTTTTCCGCAGACTGGATTGCATGTCCTCAATGGACGGCACCGTCTCCCCCCGCAGCAGGGCTTCGAATTCCAGCTCCTCCTTGTAGATGCGCAATTTCTCGACAGCGCGCTCCTCCAGCGTCCCTCGGGTGTACATGACCAGGGGAACAGTCGGGGCAATGCGGTCCACCAGGGGACCCACCAGGAGGGCGCGGCTGAACTGCTGAAACAACAGCGGCACCAACACCAGCAACAGCAGGATCCGTAGCGAGACCAGTGTGGAATCCCGTCGCCGCCGAAACCCCTCCACCGTGGCGGCTTCCCCACCAGGTGCAAGACGATTCTGCACCTGGGAAAAGAAACGCAGCAAACTGCGGGGCACCATCTCAGGTTCCTGGCTGAGACCCGAGTCACGACCGGCGTTCCTGGATCCCCGCTGATGGTAAGCCCCCACCACGTCTTCTATCAATTGCAGTTGCTGTAGCTGCTCCGGGGTCAACGTCCCGCGACAGGCCTGTAACTCTGGCAGCTCTCGTTTACAGACGGCCATGGCCTGACGAAACTGCCTGGCCACCATGGCCAGTCTGCCGTTGCTGAAATCAAGCTCCTGGTCAAAGCGCGCCAAATCCCCCTGGAAATGCCGCAGCTCGATGGTCTGAATCCGCAATGCCGCTGCGGTGGCGGCCTCGAGCCGCAACGTACGACCTTCCCTGCCCTGGCCCCCCGCCCCCACCAGATGTCTGAGCCAGCGGTTCAAGGCCATGGCAATGAAGGCATCAGCGGGAAAACACCCACCAGGTGAGCATGGGAATGACCGTCCCCAGTCCCAGCAATACTGCCACCCAGGTTAGAGCGTTGCTGGCGGCTGTCTCCTCACGGCTGGGCACGTTGGAGCGCACGGCGGGCAGGGCAGCCTTCCGTATCGGCGGTCCGGGATCGTTCTCGCCCGCCAAAACGGTGTTCAGCCGCTGGATGCCCTGCAACATTGTCAGACGATACCCGTCACCACGGCGCAGTTGTCCAGCCATGGTGTCCTCCGCAGTGCTCTTCAGCAGATTGGGAGGAAGGCGCTGGGCCAGGGCGAGACTGCCCACTGCGGCCACTTGGCCTGTCCTGGTTTCCACCAGCATCACCAGCCGCTCCTGCGGGTCCTGCTGTTGCCACCGCTCCAGCAGGTCTGTTGCCACGGCGGCGGGGGTGCTGCCGTAGTCCACGCGCCCCAAAGTGACCAGATTGGCCTCTACGCCGTAGCTGGTCAACTCGGACAGGTGGCGATTCAACTCCCCGGCTGCGGCACGGCTGAACACCTCCGCCTGATCCACAACCCTCTCCTGCACGGGCGGAGCAGCGGGCAAGTCAGCGACCGTCAGGGCGATGGACGGCGGCGCCAGCACCACCAGACCCAGCAGAAAAAGTCCCCAAAGCCATCCCATCATCATCAACCAACTCTACCTTGTCATGCTGCCGTTCCCACGCTGGTTGGGTGGGGCTGCAGGGCGTCACGATACAGAATCGTCAACACATCAGGGATGGTCTTGCGCTCAGCGGCATTGAGGTCCATGGCCCGGGCCAAGTCTTCCAGAAACGCCTCCTCCTCGGGGGTGGTGCGGTAATCACTTCTGACCAGGTTGCAAGCCACGGCAAAAGCCGTCAGTTGCTGATGATGATTGAGGGCGCCGGCGGCTTCCGTCATCAGGGCGCCATGGCCATCCTCGCGGATGCGCCGCAACAGCTGGTCAAATAGAGTTCCTATGGCCGCCTCGTCCATGTGGACATAGGGATAGCGAAACTCCAATTCTCGTCGCAAGGCCCGGGCCTCCTCCCGGGTGCAAACGCCGTCGGAGGCCACGGCGGCAAGGGCAATGGCGGCAAAGGCTGTGCCGGTCTCCATGGGGGTTGGGGTCGGTATTCATATTTCAGCAGCGCTGGCTCTGGACTGTCATGGTGGACACCCCTTGGTGTCAGCAATCCATGACCACAGGAGCACGCCTAAGCCTGTTGACCGGCAGCATCGGCGCCCTGGCCCTGGCTCTGAACCACCTGACGGCAGGAAGCAGCCCAGCCGATGTGAGCCTGGGACGTGCCGATGTGGTGGGCTCTCTGATGGCGGTCGGTCTGATGCTGGTGGGACTCAACTGGACCCGCATGGACCCCACGGCGCAACAACCGTTGGCTCTCAGCGGGGAGCAGGGATTGCAGTTGGCGGAGGGCTTGCCTGAGGGTGTTCGGGAAGAGCTGGGGTGGGGCTCGCAGATGCTGCTGTTGAACACTGCCGCTGTGGCCATCCACTGCATCTGGAACCAGCGCCCGCTGTTGAGCCGTGGCCTGCTCACGAAGATGCCCTATCAGGATGGTCCCTTGGTCCAGCGGGTGCTCAGCGGCCAACAGCGTCTCTATCTGGTGAACTTGAAGCTCTTCCCCGCACGTCGAGAATTCACCTATCTGCCGGAGGGCGCCCCCGCCGTACTGCTGGAACCCCTGGGAACCCAGGGGCTGCTGGTGGTGGCTGGCGCCAGCACCCGTTGCTTCAATGCCGCGGATTTGGGCTGGGTGGAGGGTTGGGCTGAGCGTCTAAGGCTTCGGCTGGAAGAGGCTGAGGCAGCAAAGAGCTTCTAAAGCCCTTGCCTCCTCATTGTGCCTCTCTCCTCAACGAATCCATTCCTTCACTATATCCGGATTTGCCTCAATCCAGGCCTCGGCAACATCTTGGGGATCTTCGTTGTCACGTCCAATCTTGAGGATCCATGAATTGATCACATCAGGATCAAGTTTAATCTGCGACAAGAATTTTGCTGCAACGGGATTACGCTGTTCAAGGGATCTGGAGTAAGCCACATAAATCTTTGCATCATCGAACTTGCAGGTGAAGGTGGATTCCTCCAACCAATTCTCCTGATCCAATTTAACATCTTCGCAGCCCTCCGTCCGGTCAGGCTCTTCCAGGGAGACCAGATCATAGGCTGAGTGAATCCATTCCGGCGTCCAGTAGTAGAAAAGAATGGGCTCTTCAGCAGCAATGGCAGCTTTCAACTGCGCCTTGAAGGTTGCATCGGAATAAATCTGGGGTTCCCAGAGCTCGCTGAGACCATAGCTCTCAAACTTGACCTGCATTAACTTCGTCGAACCCCAGTTGGCATCACCTGGCCAGTACTCTCCTTTGCCATTGCCATCCTTGTCAAACAGAGCGGCAATCTCAGGGTCGGCCAGATCGTCAAATGACCGCACCCGATCGGCCATGTAGCGGGGAACAAACGTTCCCTGGGTGCCAAGATAGGGTTCGTTATGAGCAATCGCTTCCGGGTCAAACTGTTCCCAGATATCCTGGTGGTTGGGCAGCCAACTGTCCGTGAACACATCGACCGAGCCGTCACCTTTGTCCATCCCTTCTGCAATAATTGCAAAATCAGCCAGCCCCGGGATAATCTTCGCCTCAGAATCCAGCGGGCCTTCAATCACCGCCTTGATCACGTGGGCGATGGCCTTTGCCCCCGTCCAGTTCAAGTCGGAGATGGCGACTGTTGTCTCGTGGGCATGAACCCCACTCATGGAGAGGAAAGCGACAGCCGGCGCAGCCAGCCATGATCCAAAGTGCTTCATCGGTTTCTTCCTGGAATGTGCTACGGAACTGGAATTCTAGGGCAAAGTCGAAAGTCGGCTGCAGGTTTACAGCCGGTTTACTTTTTGAACCACACGGTCGATCATCATGGCAATGAGGGCAATACCGATGCCGGCAAGGATGCCACGGCCCACCTGAGTTCGGGCCAGGGCATCCACCACGATGAAGCCCATCCCACCAGCTCCAATGATGGCGGCAATGACCACCATGGAGAGACTGAGCATCACCACTTGGTTCACCCCGGCCATGATGGAAGGGAGGGCCAGAGGGAGCTCCACTTTCAACAGGAGCTGCCTCGGGCTGGCGCCAAAGGCAAGGGCAGCTTCCTTGGTGCTGGCTGGCACGTGTTGAATCCCCAGGGCGGTCAGGCGCACCATCGGCGGCATGGCGAAGATGACCGTTGCCAGAATTCCCGGTGGCTTGCCAACGGAGAAAAACGCCACCGCCGGCAAGAGGTAGACGAACGACGGAATGGTCTGCATGATGTCCAGCATGGGGGTGACCACGGCAGCACCCACCTTGGACTTGGCCACCCAGATCCCAAGGGGTAGACCAGCAACCACACAGATGACCGTTGCGGCCACTGTCAGGGAAATGGTGCTCATGGCGGTTTGCCAGAAGCCAAAGAGCGCCAGATACAGCAGCACCACGGCCGTGAAGACGCCCATCCGGGAGCCAGCCAGCTTCACCGCAGCCAGGATGAGCATTAGAGATGTGACCATCCAGGGCGTTCCCACGAAGACTGCCTCCACCGCATTGAGCAGGACCCGAATCCAGCGCGTTACGCCGTCAAACAGCCACCCGTAGAAGGCCTTCAGGTAGTTGATTCCCTGATCAATGTGCTCGGAAAGCCAATTGTTCAGATTGACCGGTCGCTTGCCGGAGGGCTCCTTGACGACGATGCTCCGGGTTCCGTCATCGTTGCGGGGAAAGGCGTACTGCAGCGGACGTGGAAGCCAGACGAGGGTTGGGAACTCGGAGATGGTCCAGCAGTCGAACCGGTCTTTCAGGGGAACCTGCTGACCGTCCTGAATCATGTGGGCCAGCTTGATGCAGCTTCGCTGATCGGGGGCGAACTGGGAGGCACGGTAGATGGTCAGGGGTGCAACGAAAAGGATCGCCAGCATCCCGATCCCCAGCCGCCTGATTGCTTGACCCGAGGGCAGGGAGCGGTTGACCCGCCATCGGGCATAGTGGTGGTAGTACAGGCGATCCGCCAGCCATCCCAGCAGCAGCCGACCAGCAAACAACAGGACGAGCCCGGCCTGCAGATGGGCATCACTCCAGCCGTCATAGCGCTGGACCAGAAAGTCCTTGCCGTCAGTGGCAGCCTGGACGGCAGCCAGGTCATACTTGTGGACCAGCGCCAAATTGACGGCTGCAATCATGTCAGTGGCAAAGCCAATCCAGAACAGGAGCCAGTTTCCCCGCAGGGAAGCCCATAGAAAGCCCCCGAGCAGAGCGGACGTGTTCAGGTGGAGCCCGGGCAGCTTAGCCTGTTGAATGCGAAGGAACGTTCGTCCGTAGTAGTCGCCTCTATGACCAGCAAACTCCTTGAAGGAAGCCAGGGAGTCGCTGTTGTCGGGTGGCACTGTTTTTTCTCCACCGGGTGTGTGTGCTGTCATGGTGACTGACCCTGAATACCCTTCAGCAGAGCATCCTTGGTGACAATGCCAGCCAGCTTTCCGTCGGCGCGGATGGCAATGGGACATTGCTGTCCAACGATCAAACTCACGAGGGAATTAAGATTGGCTTTTGGATGTGCCTGAGGCCAGGTGTCCGCATCAGCAACGCTGCCATGGTTTTTTTCATAAATCTCTGGCTGCTCCATAATCCTGTGGGCAAACACCAATTTCAGGCTCGATAGACCTTGAACAAAATCGGCCACGTAGCTATCTTTTGGATGAATGATAATGTCCTCCGGCGTGCCGATTTGAACCATTTCCCCATCTCTCATAATCCCGATGCGGGATCCCATTCGCATGGCTTCATCCAGATCATGGGTGATAAAAACCGTGGTCTTGTCCATGGTCCGGGAGAGGGACAGGAACTCATCTTGTAAACCACGGCGAATCAAGGGATCCAGGGCAGAGAACGGCTCGTCCATGAGCAGAATGACCGGATCTGCGGCCAAGGCTCTGGCAAGTCCGACACGCTGCTGCATGCCACCTGAAAGCTTGCTGGGCCTGGAATCACCATAGCCCTGCAGTCCCACGGTCTCAAGCAACGTGTTTGCCGACTGATGGCGTGTGAAGGGATCCGTGTTGCGCAACTCCAAGGCAAATGCAATGTTATCCCGCACAGTGCGGTGGGGCAGCAATGCCATATTCTGGAACACCATGCCGATCTGGGTGGCCCGCAAGGCGCGCAGCTCCGCCGCCGAGAGGGCGCCGATATCTTGGCCATTGACCAGGATCTGCCCATGGGTGGGCTGAATCAGCCGGTTGATATGACGGACGAGGGTGGATTTGCCCGACCCGGACAGGCCCATGATGCAAAAGATTTCCCCCTTCTCCACGGCAAAGCTTACATCTCTCACCGCCAGCACGGCTCCAAACTGCTCCAGCACTTCGGCCTTATGCAGATTGTCCTGCCATATGGCCTGCAGCGCCTCTTCAGCCCGCTCCCCAAAAACTTTCCAGACCCCCTGAACTTCAATGACTTGGCGTTCATGAATGGCCATAGGCGCTCATTGGGACCGTTGCTTTTGTCCATAAAAGTGGCTGCCAGGCGCCAGAAGCACCATGCTGACGGAATTTAGCACGGCTGCCCAGTGGCTGGGAGACACAAGAAACCCCGAACCGGAGCATAGGCCTGGATGGAAGCCAGCACTCAGTGGGGTTCCCGCTCCCCATCAATCTTCATAGATGCGGCACTCCGGAGCTTCGGGGTTGCTGTCGCAGTAGACCTCAAGGGTTGAGGGGTCATGGGAGTCTTCCGGATGATGCTGCTTGTACTCCTTCAGGTCACGAAGCTCTTCCTCCAAGTGCCTGACCTTGCCATCCCTTCCTTCGGCCTTGGCCTTGAGCATTTCGTCCTCATCCTTGCGGATGTGGTCGTCGATGGTTTTCATGGGTTGCTGTCCAGCGAAGTCTTCTGAAGGTTAGTGATGAACATCCACATTGAGCCATGCTGTTCAGGAAGGAAATCCGAATTCTTTTCCCCACAGGCTGGCGGGAATCCGTAACGATCACCCATCGTCGGATTCTCTGGTCTGTTGATTGAGCAGGGACTCGGCAACGGCGCGGCAGACCACCAGCCTGAACTCCCGCAGTGGAACCCTGGTCCCCAACTCGTAGGGTGCCCTGCTGCGGCGACCAGCTTCACCCAGCATGGTTTCAATGGCATCGGCCACCTCGGATCCCAGAGCCTTGACGGTTTGCTTGGGCTTGAAGCGAATCCAGGCCTCGCCCTCGCTCAGATCCATCAACACCTGGGTGAGCTGGTCAAGGGACATGCTGTGAATTTGCGGCAAATCCATTGCGACCATGGGAGTGTTGATTCCTGCCATCTTAGGGTCTGTGAACAAAAGGGATTTACCGTGATGCGAGAAGGTTTGCCATGGGGTTTCAGTTGACGGCATTGCTGCTGTCAGTTTTGTCATAGCGGGTGGCATGCCCCGGCATCCCTATCTTCTGGCAAAGAAATTCTCGATCCGATGGCGCTATTTACAGTCTTCCCTGCCGTGATCACCAAGTGGTGCTCGCTCATGACAACCTCCACGGCAAGCCCTTTTGTCCACAGGCCCCAGGTTGGCAATGGGGCGGATTCAACGCACGGTACGGCGGCGGCGCTCCAACTCCTGAAAAACGCTCTTATCGCCAATATCGGCTGCGGAATCCAACCGGAACTTCCCCACAGCCATCACCAGCAGCAACACCGCCTCCAGGAACCACAACGGGCCTTGCTTCTCCAGCGGGACCACACCCAAGAGGGCCAGCATCAGCAAGAGCGGTACCAGCAAGGTTACGCCCACCGCCTCAAGGCGGCGAAAACAGAAGAACTCCTTGAAGCCCAGTCCGGTCAATGCAGCAAAGTAGGGACCAACGGCCATGATCCAGAGGGGTTGGGCCAGCAGGGTGTTGCCCATTTGGGCTGGCCCAACCTGATACGCCAGAGCGATCCCACCGCCAACCCCCAACAGCCAGAGCAACCGCAGCGCCTGATGGAGCGGACGCAGGTAAATGTGGATCCAGTGCAACGCCAGTCCCAAGGCAATGGCCATCAGCACAAGCCATGGGCCAATCCAGGCGGATTCAACCCAGGTCCATTGCACCAGACAGCCCAGTTGCGCCACGGCCAACATGAGCACAGAAACCCGGTAAGCCGTTACCTCTCGCCGGTCAGCGGCCGTGATGCGATAGGGCCCGAACATCCCCTGGTGAAGCTGGTCTGCACTCTGGTCCGCTGTGCTGATGGTAGCCGGACTGGGGGTGGTCATCAGGAACGTGGAGGATTTAAGCTTAGCAGGCTGGCCAGTGACGGCGCTTGGGGAACAATGCCTGAGGGGTTTAGGGGGAAGAGGCTGCCGAAGTAGTCTTGACGCCAAGTCTCGCTTGGGCAGGTCGCCGCCACGTTTGGCAGTTGGTAGAAACGGCGCCGCCATGCCCACAGGCATGGAAAACTCCACAGGGGGCGTAGCCCACAGCCAAAAAGATCCTGGTAGGCCGCCTCCCAGCGGGCCATGGTGGGGAAGAGGCGCACATCCACCATGGTCAACGATTCCCCGCAGATCCAGGGGCGCCCATCGGCCAGGGCCTGCTCCACCGCATCCAGCCCGGCAAAGACATCATCCAACGCACGCTGATAGGCCTCCTGTGTACGGGCAAATCCACAGCGATACACCCCGTCGTTGACGTCACTCTGGAGCCATTCAGACCAGGTCTGGATGGATGGAACCAGATCGGCCGGCCGGAGTGTGGTGGCGACCGCATGGGGTCCTGGGGGCAGGATATCCAATTGTTCAATGATGTCCGCGCTTTCGTTGTTGACGATCCGCCCCTCGTAGCGATCCCATAGGACCGGGACCGTGGCGTGCGCACCCGGGCCGGCGCCGGACTGCCTGTAGAGCTGCCACAACTGCTGGAACCCTTCAAAAGGCTCGCGAAACACCCAGCGGCCCGTGGCGGAATTGGGCCGAACCACGGCCATGTCAACGACAGTGGCCAGATCCTTGAGTTGGCGCACCAGCCATGTGCGGTGTGCCCAGGGGCAGCTTTGTCCAATCACCAGCACATGGCGTGGAATCCCCTGGTCATTCCCGCTGCCCAGCAGCGTCTCGCGAAAACAACTGGGCCGGCGGCGAAAACTGCCCCTCTCGTCAGCTGGAGCCAGGCCGTTCATCAGCATCAGCCACTGGCTATGCCAAAGCTGGCGACTGATGGAGACCACCGCTGGGGGAATGGACATGGCGGCAAGCGAGGCCAGTTGGTGGCCATCTGAGCACAGTCAGTCTATTTTGCTGTTTTGTATGTCGGTTTCGTGCCGCTTCAGTTAACGAGCTCGACCTGCACGGTGCTGATTCCCCGTGAAGGGCGACCAGATGAGCCCCGCGTGGCAGGCAGCCCGGAAACAGCGCGCCGCCTCGTGGGCAAGGGCTGTGTCGTGCTTGTGGAATCCGGGGCCGGTCAGGCCTCCGGGTTTAGCGATCAGGACTATCGCCAGGCAGGCGCAGAATTGGTGGAGGATGGCTGGGGGCACTGCCATGTGGCCCTCTGTGTTGGGGCGCCGGATCCTGGACGCCTGGAGGCCATGGCCACTGGCAGCACCGTGATTGGCCTGCTGGCGCCTTATGGCAATCAGGCCCTGGTGCAGCAGTTGAATCGCCGTAAGTTGTCGTCCCTGAGCCTTGAATTGCTGCCGCGCATCAGCCGGGCCCAGGCCATGGATGCCCTGTCCTCACAAGCCAATATCGCTGGCTATAAGGCGGTTCTCCTGGCGGCTGCCGCGCTGGACCGCTACTTCCCCATGTTGATGACTGCTGCTGGAACCGTGCAGCCGGCGCGGGTCGTGGTGCTGGGAGCAGGGGTGGCGGGATTGCAGGCCGTGGCCACAGCGCGGCGGCTGGGGGCCGTGGTCTATGTCTCGGACATTCGACCTGCCGTGAAGGAACAGGTGGAGTCTTTGGGGGGGCGCTTCGTTGGCCCACCCCAGGCGAAGGAGCAGCCTGCCGAGGCCAACGGCTACGCCAGGCAGGCCTCGGAAGACTTTCTCGCCGCTCAACGTCAGCATCTCTCGAATCAGTTGGCCTTGGCGGACGTGGTCATCTGCACAGCCCAGGTGCCTGGTCGCCGTGCCCCCCTGCTGATCAGTGAAGCCATGCTGGAGCGCATGCGGCCCGGCGCCGTGGTGGTGGACCTGGCCGTCAACGAGGGGGGAAATTGCGCTGCAACCGTGCCTGGCCAAACCATCCACCGCCGGGGAGTCAAACTCATTGGCGCGAGTGACCTCCCCTGCACGGTCCCCTATCACGCCAGTTCCCTCTATGGGCGTAACCTGGCAGCGCTGCTGGAGCAGTATCTACAGGATGGGGTGTTGCAGTTGGACCCCCAAGATCCGTTGCTCAAGGATTGTCTGCTCACCCATGAGGGTCAGTGTCACCGTGATGACATCGTTAACCCTGCAATGCCCACGTGATGGATGGTTTTCAGGAACAGCTCTGGGTGCTGCTGTTGGGCAGCCTGTTGGGGCTTGAATTGATTGGCAAGGTGCCGCCCACTCTGCACACACCGCTCATGTCCGGCGCCAACGCCATCAGCGGCATCACGATGCTGGCGGCCCTCACCCTGATGGCCAGGTCCGGAGAGAACACCCTCTTGCTGAGTCTGGGCTCGGTGGCCCTGGGATTTGCCCTCTTCAATGTGGTGGGTGGCTTCCTGGTGACCGATCGAATGCTGACCATGTTTCGGAGCGGCCGCAAACGTTCTGGAGGGAGTCAATGAGTTCTGCTGAGCTGTTCCAGGGTGGCCTGGATCTGTTGGCCGTGGCTCTGCTGGCGCTTGGCATCAAGGGCTTGTCAAAAATCCGCTCTGCCCGGGCCGCCAACCAGTTGGCGGCCAGCGCCATGGTCCTGGCCGTGGTTGGTCTCCTGGTCAATGCCCAACCCGCTGCAGTGGCCTGGATCTGGATGGCGGGGGGCGCCGCCGTGGGCGGAGTGTTGGGGGCGGTGACCGCCCGACTGGTTCCCATGACCGCCATGCCGGAGACCGTGGCGTTGTTCAACGGCTGTGGGGGCACCTCTTCCCTCCTGGTGGCTCTGGGCGTACTGTTGGCCGCCAAGGGGGATGGCCTCACCCCCAACCTGCTGGTGCTGGTCTCCATTGGCTTTTCCATTGTGGTGGGCGCCATCACCTGCACCGGCTCGATGGTGGCCATGGGCAAGTTGCAGGGATGGTTGCCGACACCCGGCTGGATGATGAGCCGCTGGCGCCACGGTTGCAACATTGCCCTGGCCACCGTTGTGCTTCTGGCCGCTGTGCTGACAGTGGGGGGTTCCAGTGATGCACTGTGGCCTTTGGTCGCCAGCGCCAGCCTCCTGGGCATTGGTCTGACACTCCCCATTGGCGGCGCCGATATGCCCGTGGTCATCTCGCTCCTGAATTCCTATTCAGGTGTTGCGGCGGCAGCGGCGGGTTTTGTCGTGGGCCAACGGCTGTTGATTGTCGCTGGGGCCATGGTGGGCGCCGCGGGCTTGATTCTCACCCAGGTGATGTGCGCCGGCATGAACCGCAGCTTGCCTGCTGTGCTGTTTGGAGGCGCCCTGGGCGCACCGTCCAGTGGCAGCAAAGGGAGCAGCGAATACACCAACATCACCTCCTGCTCAGCCGAGGAGTGTGCCTTGACCCTGGAGGCCGCGGAGCGGGTCGTTGTTGTTCCTGGCTATGGCCTCGCCGTGGCGCAGGCTCAACACACCCTGCGGGAGGTGGCCCGCCTCCTGGAAAAGCATAGAGTGACGGTCACCTACGCCATTCATCCCGTGGCTGGGCGCATGCCGGGGCACATGAACGTGCTGTTGGCGGAAGCCGACGTGCCCTATGAACAACTCAGGGAGATGGACGTCATCAACCCCGAATTCCCCGCAACGGACGTGGTGCTGGTGTTGGGGGCCAATGATGTGGTCAACCCCCAGGCCAAAACCGATCCTGACTCGCCGCTCTACGGGATGCCGGTGTTGGACGTGCAGGAGGCGCGGACCGTGTTTGTGGTGAAACGGGGCATGAGCGCCGGCTACTCCGGCATCAAAAACGATCTCTTCGAGCGTCCCAACACGTCCATGCTCTTTGGGGATGCCAAGCAGGTGCTCGGTAATCTTCTGGGTGAGCTGAAGATCCTGGGCGTTGGGCAACTCTGACACGGAGAAGCATGGATCATCAACACGGTCGTTTGCTGGTGGTGGGGGGGACCCACGGCAATGAGCGCACAGCACCCTGGATCTTGCAGTGCTGGGAGGCCCAACCTGCGCTGTTCGCCTCCCCCCTACCCACCACCAACTGCATCGGCAACCCCGAAGCCTATGGGGCCAATCGCCGCTACATGGATCGAGATCTGAACCGCTGTTTCACAGAGGCGCTGTTGAGGGATCGGAACTGCACCGTCCGTGAGGTCAGCCGCGCCCGGGAGTTGGTGGATACGTACGGACCCAACGGAAAGAATCCCCACAGCCTGGTTCTGGATCTGCATACCACCACAGCGGCCATGGGCTCATCGGTGGTGGTTTGTGGAGAGCGTCCTGTGGATCTTGCCTTGGCGGCGCTGGTGCATCAGGCCATTGGCATACCGATCTATCTCTTCCGGATCAACGAGGAGCATCCTGAGGAGTGTGGTTTTTTGGTGCGGCGTTGGCCCTGCGGTTTGGTGCTGGAGGTGGGGCCGGTGGCGCAAGGCATTGTGGACATGGGGACCGTCCGAAAAACAGCTGCTTGCCTGGAAAGTGTGCTGGCGGTGCTGGGGGACTGTCTGAGAAGTAAGGCCAAGCTGCCAGAGTCCGTGGTGGTTCACCGTCATCTGGCCAGCCTGGACTGGCCACGGGACGGGGACGGCCGTCGGATTGCAGGTCTGCATCCGGATCGCTCCCAGTGGGACTGGACCGTTTTGCTTCCGGGAGACCCGTTGTTTCTCATGGAGACCGGCGAGACCATCGCCTACCAAGGGGAAGAACCCGTCTGGCCCGTGTTTTGCAACGAAGCCTCCTACGAGGAAAAGGGCATTGCCCTGAGCCTGACCCAACGGGAGATCAAGACACCACCAGCCGATGGACTGGAGGCTTTGTTGGCCCTACTCGGGTCTTAAGAATCGTTCTCGGGTCCCGTACCCCCACGATTCTTCACGTGAGGGTCACGTCTGTCAGCAGGGATGGGAATAGCAGACCCTCTCACTCCAGTAGACAACCGCACCTTGCGCCTCCAACTCACGACGGCGGTGACGTGCCTCGTGGAAAGCCACAGTTTCGTGGTTTCGATCACCAGAGAGAGACCAACTGATCCGAACCATTGCGCCTCACAGCGGAAACAACAGCGCTCGCATCTTAAAACAGTGACCAGGAACACAATTCCTGGTCACTGTGCCATCAAGCCGCTGACCGGACTTGAACCGACGACCCACGCTTTACGAAAGCGTTGCTCTACCAGCTGAGCTACAGCGGCTGACCATGGAATCCTAAGTTAGCGCCAGCCCAAATCACCCATGACCTCTCCACCGAAAGATCCTCTTGATCCCCAACTCAAAGCCAAACTTCAACAAGAATTAAAGACCCCATGGCAGAGCCTGCGGCGTGCGCTTTGGCTTGCGTTGGAGACCTCGGCAGCCTTGGGGTTGGCGATCATGGCGTTGCGACTTGCCGGTGGAGAAGCGGTGCGCCTGAATGATGCCCTCGTCCAAATAGGCGCAGTGGTGCTGTTTGGCTATTTGCTCTGGAAGGATCGCTCCCCAAGGCCGGAGGCCAACCCCAAGCAGAGCCAGGGCAGCAGGTCCCGGAAGAGGCTCTGACGCTGAAGATCCTCCAACTAGACACTCAACGTCCGCTTCACCATGACCATGGAGAAGGCTTCCAGTCGGTCTCCCTCCTGCCAATCCGTGAAGCGGCTCACGCCCACGCCACACTCGTAGCCGGAACTGACTTCCTTCACCCCATCCTTGATGCGCCGGAGAGAATCCAAGTCCCCCTCGTAGAGCACTTGACTGCCACGATGCACCCGTAACCGGCAGTTGCGCTGCAACTTGCCTTCCGTGACATAGCATCCGGCAACGGCGCCGTTGCCGATGGAGAAGACAGCACGCACCTCTGCCCAGCCCAGGGTTTCTTCGACCAGCTCCGGTTCCAGAAGGCCTTCCATGGCCCCCTGGATGTCCTCCAACAGCTTGTAGATGACGTCGTAGTTGCGCACATCCACGGATGCGGCTTCTGCGGCCCGTCGCGCCCCACTGGCCATGGAGGTGTTAAAGCCGATGACAACGGCGCCGGAGGCTGTGGCCAAATCAACGTCGGTTTCCGTGATCTCTCCGGGGGAAGACAACAAGACACGGATCTGCACCTCTTCTTGAGAGAGCTGCTCCAGAGATCCCAGAATGGCCTCCAGAGACCCCTGAACATCGGTCTTGAGAATGAGGTTGAGTTCCTTGAGCTCCCCTTCGGCAGCTTGATCCGACAAGGCCGTGAGGCTGACGCGACGACTGGCCATCTGCTGGGCCAGCCGGGCCGCACGGGCATCACTGACCCTGTCACTGACCACAGTGCGGGCTGCCCTTTCATCTTCGAACACCTCAAAGGCATCTCCCGCCGTAGGCACTTCACTAAAGCCAAGGGCTTCCACGGCAGCGGAAGGAAGAGCCTCCATGAGCCGCTCACCCCGGTCGTTGACCATGGCCCGAACCTTGCCCAGCACCGGTCCGGCAGCAATCACGTCACCGGGCCGCAGGGTGCCGTTCTGAACCAACAACGTGGCCACCGGACCCTTGGCTTTGTCCAAGTGGGCCTCCACGACGGTTCCCCTGGCCAGGCGCTCGGGATTGGCTTGCAGATCCTCCACGTCACTGACCAGAAGGATCATCTCCAGCAACTTGTCAATGTTCTGGCCCTTGAGTGCGCTGACAGGGACCATGACCGTGTCACCCCCCCAATCCTCACTCATCAAATCGTGCTCAGCCAGCTCCTGGCGCACGCGGTCCGGATTGGCGCCCTCCTTATCCATCTTGTTGATGGCCACCACGATGGGCACCTCCGCAGCGCACGCATGGCTGATGGCCTCAATGGTTTGCGGGCGTACCCCATCATCAGCGGCAACCACCAGGACAGCAATGTCGGTTACCTTGGTTCCCCGGGCCCGCATGGCCGTGAAGGCCTCGTGGCCAGGGGTATCCAGGAAGGTGATGAGAGCAGGCTTCTCCTCGTGGACCACCTCCACTTGGTAGGCGCCGATGTGCTGGGTAATGCCGCCAGCCTCTCCTGCCGCCACACGGGTGCTGCGAATGGCGTCCAGCAAGCTGGTCTTGCCGTGGTCCACATGGCCCATCACCGTCACCACGGGTGGACGCCGACTGAGGTTCTCAAGATCTTCGTCCTCAATCATGGCAACGGTCTTCTTGGCCGCGGCCACAACGTCGTCCTCCACAACCGGCACCCCAAACTCCTCGGCCACCTTCTCGATGGCAGGCAGATCCAGGGATTGGGTCACCGTTGCCGAGATGCCTTTGAAGAACAGGGACTTGATGATGTCCGAGCTGTCCACGCCAAGGGCCTCGGCCAACTCCTGGACCGTCAAGTTGCCTTCCGGAACCACAAGTATTTCGGGACGCTGCTGCTTGGCCTCCCGTGCCTGACGCAGTTCCATGGCCCGCCGCCGTTGCCGCTGCCGGGCCGTCTCCTTGGCTTTCTTGCGTCGTTTTGCCTTGATTACGGGTTGCTCTGTCGTACCCTGGGGCTTGCCGGAAGGGCGGGCCAAGGACGCGGAAAGCACCGCAGCAGTCCCTTCACTGGCAAAGCCTTCGCCAGCATTTACGTCTTCGTCATGAATACCGATAATGTGAACCTTGGTGCGCTGCTTGCTGGCTGCGCCGCCGCCACGCCGCAACTGCTCCAGGCGCGCCGAATCATCCCAATCGTGGCGCCTGCCTCGCCCACCGGCGCCAGGGCGGGAGCGACTGCCAGGGACACCGCTTCGGGGCGGGCTCGGCCGGCGAGGTGGCGTGGGGGATGCTGGGGTGGTTTTGGAGTCGGCCTTGGGACGCGCCGCAGTCGTTGTGGAGCCCAAGCTCGCCTCCTTGCCCAGAACTTCACTGGGCGCCGCGGGACGTCGCACCCCTGGGGGCAATCCTCCCTGGAGGCGTTCGGATCCTGATCCTCCCGGACGGCTAATGCCCGGAGGCCCACCTGCGGTGCGACGCGAAGGGCGGCCAACGAGCTCTGACGAGCGGGGCTCGGTCGGCTTGGCGCGACGCTCACCAGTTACGGGGCTGGCCCGCACGGCTGAGTTGCCACTGGTGGCGCCCGTGCGCTGAAGCCGCCCCACGAGTTCCGGATGGCTCTGCTGTGCTGGTGCATCTACCACTCCGGGGCGCTGCGCTGCGCCAGGGTCGCCTGCTCTGGCACTGGGACGGCGCGCCACGATTTGGGGTTGCCGTACGGGCGGTTGCGCCTGGGGCGTGGATTGCGCCAATCGGGTGCCATCAGGACGTCCCACCAACGCTGACGACCGGGAACGCGGCATCCCGGATGCCACCACAGAGCGTGGCGGCCTTGCACTGGGGCGACGGGGTGGTTGATCCACTGCCTTGGCAGGCTGTGGGGGGCGACTGGGGCCGCTGGGAGCCTCAGGGGCGGCAGATAGGGGTGGTTTGGCTGGGGGAACCTTTGCCGACTTGCTTCTTGGGCGAGAGCGTTGATCCTTCTCCAGCCTCCTGGAAGTTGATGGGGAAGTTGGGGATATGGGGCCGGTGTGACCGTTCGGCTTGCGAACCGGCTTCTCGGTAACAGGGGATTTGGCGGCCGCAGGTTTTGGCGGCGCCATGAGTTGGGGCGGCTGCTTGGCTACTGGCTGCTTGGCCACCTTGTCCGGTGGATGTGCATCCTTGGGACGGCGATTGCCGGCTGAGGAGGATTGCCGTGCCACCCTGGTCTGCTTTGTGACAGCAGTTGACGGCTTTAAACGCTTGCCGACAACAGATGGTGGCCTGACCACCACAGGACTTCCCTTCGCTTTGGACGGCTTGTCCTCAGCCGCCGCGGCTCTGGAAGACTTTGGTGGCGCAGGGGGCTGGATCACGGTGGGCCGCACCAGCTTGGGCTTCCGGGATGGCCTTGGTTCCGCAGATGGCGGTTTCACCACCGGCAGACCTGTCTTTGCCCTGGCTGCTATCCCCTTGCCAGCAGTCTTGCTTGTGACCGGCTGGTCCGCTGTTCTGGTCTTGACCTTGACCACACTGGGGCGCCGCGGATCCTTCCTGGCCGCAGGAGGGGTGGCCAGCCTGACAGGCCCGGGGGCTGGCTCCCTGGCTGGTTTGGACGGCTTGCTATGGAGTTTCTTCGGGTCAGCAGGAGATGACTTGAGGACCGTACGTGCTTTTGTGGCGATTTTGCCCCGACCCGTAGCGTCCACTGCAGGAGCGCCAGGGGTGGGTTTGCGGGGGGCGGAGGCTTGGTCCGGTGTGGGTCGTGTGGTCACCGCCGTCTTGGTTTTCACCCGGACTGTGAACGGTTTGCCGGTTGGTTTGGCTTGCTTGGGGGCTGGTTGAGCTTGCCCAGGCTTGCCCGGACCAACAGTCTTCTCCTTTTGGGCGGCCTTGTTTTTGTAGGCGGACGCCAAATCTTCCGTCAGACGACCTTCAGCCACAAGGTGGCCGATGACGGTTTCGGCCTGCCCCTCGCTGATTGAGCTGCTGTGGTGGCTCTTGATGGGGATGGAAAGCCTCTCCGCAGCATCAAAAACAACGCGCCATGAAGGAAGGCCAAGGTCGCGCGAAAGCTCATTAATACGGACTTTGCCGCTTTTGGTCATGCGTACTCCAAATGAGCGATGAGGGTTGTCCCCATCGAGCCCTCCTTATGCAAGGGCCGTAAACATCTTGCCCCAGGGAAGGCGAGTACTCCTTGAGAGCCTCACCAAAACCTTGGCCCCACAAGACTTTCCTTCAGAAAAGCTTGTAGAAGAGGACCACTTGAGCCTGCAGGATAGAAGCCATGGGGCTTGGGGTATCGGCCTGGAGCGTGAGCGTAGGACCAAACTGCTGCGGCACTTGAGAGCAGCGTCATGCTACAGGAGAATCTTGATCCAGATCCCTGTTGTCCGGTTCAACTTTGTCCAACGCAGCCGCCAACGTGGCGTCAATGGCGGGATGATTGGGGATGCGCAAGCTTTTCTGGACGCGTTTCCGTCGCCGTGCGTCCTGTAAGCAACGCTTGGAGCGGCACACGTAGGCGGAGCGGCCAAACCCCTGACCCAGACCAATCTCTCCGGCTGTCAACCGCACCAGGCGCAACATACGGGTGCGGTCCTGCAGGCATGCACAACTCACACAACGTCTCACAACGGGCTTGTGGGTGGCTTTCATTGCTGTTGCTGCCAAAGCGTTTGACCATCAAGGTCATCCCGTTGTGGATAAAGCTCCCGCAGACGGGCATCCTCCTCGGCGCGCATGGCCTGTTCCGCCTTGATGCGCTCTTCTGTTTCCACTTGCGCTTTTTCCTCCTTCTGCCGCTGCGCAATGAGCTTGGCTACCACGGCTTCCTCTTTCCCCTGGTTATACTCCGCCGAATTTTTAATATCGATCTTCCAGCCCGTGAGTCGCGCAGCCAGGCGGACGTTTTGTCCCTGACGGCCAATGGCCAGGCTCAACTGATCCGGGGGGACCAGCACATGGGCATAATGAGCTTCAGGATCCACCAGCCGCACCTGGCCTACCTTTGCGGGGCTTAGAGAATGGGCAATGTATTGTGCCGGATCCGCCGACCAGCGGATCACGTCAATCTTCTCGCCCCGGAGTTCGTTGACCACCTGTTGGATCCGGGAACCACGCGCCCCAATACAGGCGCCCACAGGGTCCACTTCCCGCTCCGTGCTGTCTACAGACACCTTGGTTCGTGTCCCCACAGAGCGGGAGGGAGGGTTGGCTTCTCGGGCAACAGCCACAATGCGCACAGACCCCTCCTGGATTTCAGGCACCTCGTTCTCGAAAAGGTAGACCACCAGTCCTGCGTTGGCGCGTGAGACAAACAGCTGAGGTCCTCGCCGCGGCACCTCCGACACCTCCTTGAGAAACACACGGAAGGTGGCATTGGCGCGATAGTTGTCATTGGGAAGCTGATCCCGCCGTGGAAGTTCTGCCTCCACTTCCGGCCGCCCAAGGCCGGAGCTGACCGCCATGATCACGCTCTGGCGCTCAAAACGCAGGACGCGGGCAGTGAGCACAGGGTCGTCCAGGTCCGCGAACTCTTCCTGGATCATGTGGCGCTGGTGGTCCCGTAGCCGCTGAGCCAACGTCTGCTTCGTTTGCGTGGCGGCCATGCGGCCGAAGTCGTCCCGATCCGGCGTCACATCCAACACCACCGTGTCGCCAATCTGGGCATCCTCCGCCACCTGCTGCACATCGGCCAGAGCAATCTGATGGTCTTCGCTATCCACCTGGTCCACGATGATTTTGCTGGCCAGAACCCGGAAGCCTTCCTCGTCCAGGCTGAGGGAGACGTCAAAATTCGCGAAGTAATCTCCGTCAAATAGATCCTTGCTACTGCCCAGCATCTGTGTGCGCCGGTACTTTTCATAACCCTTGAGAAGGGACTCTCGCAGAGCCTGCTCAACCGTGCTGGGGGGTAGCTTCTTTTCTTCGCTGATGTTCTCGATCAGGGCCGCCAAGCCCGGAAGCAGTACGAGCGCCATGAATGGTGTAGGTTGTGGATAACAAAAGAGTGGTTGGCTAGCAGGATTCGCCAGTGGTGAGCCGTACCTGAAGCACGTCGCCACGGGGAATGCGGGTGATGCGGCCCTTGCGGTTCAGCCAGATCACCTGCTCATCCCGGCCCATTAAGGTGCCGTGGAGAACATCATGACGTCCCCGCCGCCGGCAGTGGAGCTCTACAGGGAACCCACGAAAGCTCAGGAAGTCACGATCACTGACCAGATCCTCGCTGAGGCCGGGGCTGGACACCTCCAGGACAAAAGCTGTTGCGAACAGTTCAGCTTCGTCAAGGAGAACCCCCAGGCGATGGCTGAGCCTTTCACAGTCAACGATGGATACATCACCCCCATCCAGGCGACGGATGGCCACAACCACCGCCAGCGGTTGACGGTGGGCCTGAACGGCCACATCGGACACAATCAGGGCAAGGTGCCCAGCGGCTGCCTCGGCGTGGCTGCGGATTGTGGGGATTAAGGCGTGAGCCAAGGCGCTGGACCAGACAGACTCCCAGGACCAACGGAGGGGAACACTCCTCGCACGACCTTCACGGCTTCAAAGTGCTCCGGAAGCAAGCACGGACACCATGAAAATTGAACGGACCCAGTGGCAATGTGAAGCAAAACTAGCAACCTTTCAGACCATTGGCACATCCAACGGCATGGACAGTGGCTCAACTGACAGATCCCCACCTGCTGGCCGACCCTCGTGGACACTACCGCGGCGTCAACAGCCATGCCCAGTTCCACACCTGTCTTCGCTCTGTCTGCAGCGCGAATCCTGACCTCATGCTGCTGACGGGTGACCTGGGCCAGGATGAAACCTGGACAGCCTACGGGTTGCTGCGGGATCAGCTAGCCACCTGTGGCAGTCCCGCCCTGGTCATGGCGGGGAACCATGATCAACCACACCTGCTGAGAAGTTGCCTGGGGCGACATGCCTCGGTTGCCCCCTGCGGGATTGCCGTAGGCAACTGGCTGGTGATCGGTCTGGATTCCCACATGGCCGGCTCCATGGGCGGCCGTCTCTCCACTGCGCAACTGGACTGGCTTGTGCGCACCCTCCGCACTCATCCAGGCCCCTGCCTGGTGGCCCTTCACCACCCACCCACCGCCATTGGTTCTCCGCACATGGATCCCATCGCCCTGGAGGCGCCTGAGCGTCTTCTCGGCCTTCTGCACAGATTCCCCCAGGTGAAGGGTGTGGTGTTTGGTCACGTGCATCAAGCCTGGCGCCGCCAAGCCCCTCTACCCCTCATGGCCTGTCCATCTACAGCAATGCAGATTTCGCCAGCCCAGCCCAGCGCCTATCCGGACGCACCGGGCTGGCGCCTGCTGCGGTTGGAGGCCAATGGCCGATTGCACACCCAGGTGATGCGGATTGTCAATGGGCAGGCCATACCGGAAGAGCCCCAGGGACATGGCTGGCTTGTTTAGGTTGTGCCCCACAATTCCACCGCGTTGGTGTCTCCGTACGATAAAAAATTGAGGTTCATCGCCCTGGCTCGGTTGCTCTTGCGGAGATGGGTTTCGGCCCTTGCCGCCGCTGCAACCGTTGCCCTGGCCCTGGTACTGGCCTTCCCCCAACCCCTCCTGGCCCAGGCTGATGGCTTGACCACAGCGGAGACGCCGGAACCGGCCACCGCCCAGGTCACTCCCCAGCACCCCAACCACAGCTTTGTGGCCATGGCTGTACGGCGTGTGGCACCGGCCGTTGTCCGCATTGACACGGAACGGCGTGTTCAGGACTCCGGTCTCAACCCCATGCTGCTGGACCCTCTACTGCGGGATGCCCTGGGGGACCTGCCCAACACCTATCAGCAGCATGGACAGGGCTCCGGTGTGGTGATTGTCGCGAATCCGGAGAAGAACCTGGCCCTGGTGCTCACCAATGCCCATGTGGTGGATGGGGTTGACAATGTGGAGGTGACGTTGGCGGATGGGCGTTCCTTAACCGGCACGGTTAGTGGCAGTGATTCTGTTACGGACCTGGCTTTGGTGACACTGCCCAATAGCGGCAACACCATCCAGGCGGCACAACTGGGGGATTCGGCAAGCCTTGAGGTGGGGGACTGGGCCATTGCCTTGGGCAACCCCTATGGATTGGACAGCACGGTCACCCTGGGCATCATCAGCAACTTGCACCGCAGCATTGCCAGCTTGGGATTCGCCGATAAACGCCTGGAACTTATCCAGACCGATGCCGCTATTAATCCCGGCAATTCCGGCGGTCCCCTGGTTAACGCCGCCGGCGAGGTCATCGGGATCAACACCCTGGTGCGCAGTGGGCCAGGGGCTGGACTGGGGTTTGCCATTCCCGTCAATTTGGCCCGGCACGTTGCCATGCTGCTGGAAAGCCAGGGGGAGATCACCCATCCCTATCTGGGGCTGCAGATGGTGCAACTGACCCGGCGACGCGCTCGCCAGTACAACGCTGATCCCAACACGCTTCTGAAGCTCCCCGAACGGGATGGGGCCTTGGTCCGGAAGGTGGTTGAGGCCAGTCCAGCGGAGCGGGCTGGATTGCGCCGGGGTGACCTGGTGGTGGGGGCCGATCATCAGACCGTTCATGAACCGGCGGAGTTGCTGGCCCTTGTGGAGGCATCCCAGGTAGGTCGGCCTCTGCAGCTCCACATTCAGAGGGGCGAGCAAGAACTTCGGCTGGAGGTGACTCCCGAAGCCATGCCCAAATTGACCATGCCCGGTTGAGGCGGAGGAGACACCAGGGGCCTGCTAGGATCCGCCCGTCTGTGTGTGGGGAATGAGCGACCTGCAGAGCCGCATCAAACAGGCCGTGGCCGAGGCAGCAGTGGAGCAAGTCCGGAGCGGCATGGTGCTGGGCCTGGGATCGGGATCAACCGCTGCTCTCATGATTGAAGCCCTGGGGCAGCGGTTGAGCCAGGGTCGACTTGAGAACGTCACGGCGGTGCCCACCTCCTTTCAAAGCCAGGTGTTGGCCGGCAGGCTGGGCATTCCCCTGGTGGATCTCAACCATGTGGAGGCCGTTGATCTGGCCATTGACGGGGCCGACGAGGTGGATCCCGGGTTTCAATTGATCAAAGGAGGAGGCGCCTGCCATGTCCAGGAAAAGCTGGTGGCCTCGGCAGCGCGCCGCTTCGTGGTGGTGGTGGATGCCAGCAAGCTGGTGGACCGGCTGAACCTGGACTTTCTCCTGCCGGTGGAGGTGCTTCCTGGTGCTTGGGCCCTGGTGAGTCGCCGTCTTCGGGCGATGGGGGTCGAGTGTGAGTTGCGGATTGCGCAACGGAAGGCCGGGCCGGTGGTGACCGATCAAGGCAACCTGGTTCTGGATGCGCGCTTCCCGGGGGGCATTGATGATGGCGCAGAGTTGGAGCGTCGACTCAATGCAATTCCTGGCGTGGTGGAAAACGGCCTGTTTGTCAACCTGGTGGACCAAGTACTGGTTGGCGAGGCGACTGAGGAGGGCATTCACGTGCGTACCCTGGCGCCCCCTGATGGCCCCTAATCCTTCTTGAGGCGCCGCCGCACGGATTCCCCATGGCTGTGGAGCCCTTCGCTGGCCGCCATGGCCACCACGTGTTGACCTGTGGCCGCCAAAGCCTCATGGGTGTAGTGGATCAGGCTCATGTTGGTCATAAAGGTTTCCACGCCAAGGGCGCCGGCAAAGCGAGCCGTACCGCTTGTGGGCAATGTGTGGTTGGGGCCGGCCAGGTAGTCTCCCACCGCCTCGGGTGTCTCAGGCCCCACAAAGACGGCTCCAGCATGACGGATGTCGGGCAGCAGCGCATCGGGCTGGGCCACCAGCAGTTCCAGATGTTCCGGTGCAAATTCATTGGCCAGATCAACGGCGTCCTCCAGGGTGGCCACCTTGGCTGCCAGGCCCCAGTCCTGGAGTGACCGGGTGCTGGTGGCTGGATTGGGGTGCTCCGCCAGTTGCCGGGCCAGACAGGAGGGGAGACGGGACAGCAGATGATCGCTGGTGGTGAGAACAATGGCGGCAGCCAGCGGGTCATGCTCAGCCTGCGCCAGGAGGTCAGCCGCCACCAACTCCGGGGACGCCGTCTCGTCAGCAATCACCAGAACCTCACTGGGGCCAGCCAGAGCATCAATGGCCACCGTGCCATACACCGCCTTCTTGGCCATGGTCACATAGACATTCCCGGGCCCCGTGATCACGTCCACGGCGGGGATGGTCTCCGTGCCATAGGCCAGAGCAGCAATGGCCTGGGCCCCTCCGACCCGGTAGATTTGGTCCACACCCGCCAGGGTGGCGGCGGCCAAAACTACCGGATTGACGGAACCGTCCTTGGAGGGCGGAGTCACCATCACCACCTGCTCCACCCCGGCCACCTTGGCGGGGACAGTATTCATCAGGACCGTGCTGGGATAGGTGGCTCGGCCACCGGGAATGTAGAGTCCCGCCCGCGTCATGGGCCGCCAACGGCGTTGCAACCGTTCTCCGTAGGGGCCGGTCATGTCAATGTCCGGGGGGCATTGTTGGCGGTGGAACGCCTCAATACGGCTGTGGGCGACTTCCAGCGCCGAGCGCAATTCTGATGGCAAGCCGGCCAGGGCCTGCACACCAGCCTCCGGGGCCACCATCAACTCCTGGGCGGCAAAGCGGTGCCCATCAAAACGGGCTGTAAAGTCCAGGAGGGCAGCATCTCCTTGTTCCCGCACGGCAGCAAGGATGGTGTCCACTTGCTGAGTGTGCTGCTGGTTGCTGTGGAGGCGGGCTGCAATCTGCTGCAGACGGGCCCGAGTGTCTTGCGCTGTCTGCAGAATGGACAGACCGGACAACGCCGTTGTTGCGGCACCCATTGCAGAGGCGATGGCTGGGGGGATGGGATTAGGATAAACTCAAACCCCTTACAAAACGGTTCAGCCACCTTTGGCCAACATCAAATCGGCACAAAAGCGTATTGCCATTGCTGAGCGCAACCGGCTGCGCAACCGCATGTACAACGCCGGGGTGCGGACCCTGGTGAAGAAATGCCTCGGAACCTGCACAGCCTATGGCGCTCATTCCGACGAGACGGGTCGGGAACAGGTGACCACCAGTGTTCGTGCCGCCTTCAGTCGAATTGATAAGGCCGTGAAGCGGGGTGTGCTCCACAGGAATGCCGCAGCGCACCAGAAGTCCCGCCTCAGCCGAGCCGTCAAGCAGGCTCTGGAGCCGGCAGCACCGGCATCAGCCGATGAGTAAGGCTGACGCTCCACCCCTCATCGGCGCCCCCTTGGTGGATAGCCACTGCCATGTAGTCTTTGCAGAGTTTCAAGACGACCTGGACGCGGTAGCACGGCGTTGGCGAGGGCAGGGGGTCCGCGCCCTGGTCCATGCCTGCGTGACCCCTGAGGAGATCCCGGCCATCCGGCAGTTGGCGGATCGCTTCCCGGAGTTGCGTTATGCCGTTGGCCTTCACCCGCTGGAGGCGGGGTGCTGGCATGGGGCCATGCCGGACCTGTTCCTAGAGGCCTGCCGCCGGGATGAACGGGTGGTGGCTGTGGGAGAACTGGGCCTGGATCTTTACAAAGCGACCAATCTGAAGCAACAGGTCAATGCCCTTGAGGCCCAACTGGACGTGGCCTGGGAGGTGGATCTGCCGGTGATTATCCACTGCAGACAGGCCGCCATGCCTCTGCGGGACATTCTGGTGGCGCGGCGCCAAGCGGGGCGACCTGTGCGCGGGGTCATGCACTGCTGGGCCGGCACGCCCCAAGAGATGGACTGGTTCCTGGAGTTGGGTTTCATCATCAGCTTCAGTGGAATTGTCACCTTCAAGAACGCCAAGGCTGTCCATGCCTGTGCCCAGCAGGTGCCTGAGGACCGCTACATGGTGGAGACAGACTGCCCGTTTCTGGCCCCAACACCCCATCGGGGCCAGCGCAACGAGCCCGCGTTTGTGGCCCATGTAGCCGAGGCAATGGCCGCTTTGCGTCACTGCTCCACTGGGAGGGTCCGCCAGGTGAGCAGCCAGACAGCGGCACGCCTCTTTGGCCTGGAGTCATTGGTGCAGGAGTCACCTTCGATCGAAGAGCAACTCTTCGTGCCCCCCGTGTCGGCCACAAATACCGCTGATGCGCTATAGACTAGAATTTCAGACCTGACTTGGTGATGCCCTATGGCAGACTGAGTCAGATTACCCCGTAAGGCACTTGTCCAAGGTCGAGGAACTTCACCACAGGTCTTGAGCGGCTGAGCAGAGTCGAGGCGTCATGCTCTTTTGCCGTCCACGAGACTGTCTCTCTTGATCACCCCCCAACCCTAACGTCTTTGTCATTTCTTCAACAGGGACAGCACCCTATGAGCAGCGCCATTCAGGTTGCCAAAGCCGCCACCCATCTTCCTGACCTCGTGGAGGTTCAGCGGAGTAGCTTCAAGTGGTTTCTGGAGAAGGGGCTGATCGAGGAGTTGAACAGCTTCTCGCCCATCACCGATTACACAGGAAAGCTTGAGCTCCACTTCGTCGGTGATCGGTATTGGTTGAAGCACCCTCGCCACGATGTGGAGGAAGCCAAGCGCTGTGACGCCACCTACGCCTCACAGATGTATGTGACCTGTCGCTTGATCAACCGGGAGAGCGGCGAGATCAAGGAGCAGGATGTTTTTATTGGAGAGCTGCCGCTGATGACTGAGCGGGGTACATTCATTATTAATGGAGCAGAGCGGGTGATTATCAATCAGATTGTACGCAGTCCTGGCGTCTATTTTAAGGATGAGCAGGATAAGAATGGCCGTCGTACCTACAATGCCAGCATGATTCCCAACCGTGGGGCCTGGCTCAAGTTTGAAACTGATAAAAATGGTCTTTTCCATGTTCGTGTAGATAAGACCCGCAAGATCAACGGCCATGTGATGATGCGCGCCATTGGCCTGTCCGATACGGATGTGCTGGACAAGCTTCGCCACCCCGAGTACTACAGAAAAACCATTGAGGCTAGCGTGGAAGAGGGAATCTCTTCAGAAGATCAGGCCCTGCTGGTGCTCTACAAGAAGCTGCGACCAGGCGAGCCCTCCTCGGTCAGTGGTGGTCAGCAGTTGCTACAGAGCCGCTTCTTTGACCCCAAGCGCTATGACCTGGGCCGCGTTGGCCGCTACAAGGTCAACAAAAAGCTGCGACTCACAATTCCTGACTCGGTGCGCATCCTCACACCTGAGGACGTGCTCTCCACGCTGGATTACCTGATTAATCTGGAGTTGGACGTGGGAGGGACAAGCCTGGATGACATTGATCACCTGGGGAACCGCCGCATTCGCTCCGTGGGTGAGTTGCTACAGAACCAGATGCGGGTTGGCCTCGGCCGACTGGAGCGCATCATCCGTGAGCGCATGACCGTTGGCGAAGCCGATACGCTGACCCCTGCCCAACTGGTCAACCCCAAGCCTCTGGTGGCCGCTGTCAAGGAATTTTTTGGCTCCAGCCAGTTGAGCCAATTTATGGATCAGACCAACCCTCTGGCAGAACTCACCCACAAGCGGCGTATTTCAGCACTGGGTCCTGGCGGCCTCACCCGAGAGCGGGCCGGCTTTGCCGTCCGGGATATTCACCCTTCCCACTATGGGCGGATCTGCCCCATTGAAACTCCGGAAGGTCCAAACGCTGGCCTGATCGGCTCTTTGGCGACCCATGCCCGCGTCAATGAGTATGGCTTCATTGAGACTCCCTTTTGGAAATGCGAAAATGGCCGCGTGATCAAAGAGGGAGATCCCATCTACCTGGCGGCTGATGTGGAGGATGAATGCCGTGTGGCTCCCGGTGACGTGGCCACCGATAGCGAGGGCTACATCCGGACCGAACTGGTGCCTGTACGCTACCGCCAGGATTTTGAGAAGGTGCCTCCTGATCAGGTGGATTATGTCCAGCTCTCTCCGGTACAAATCATCTCCATTGCCACGTCCTTGATTCCCTTCCTGGAGCATGACGATGCCAACCGAGCCTTGATGGGCTCCAACATGCAGCGCCAAGCCGTGCCACTGCTGCGTCCCACCCGGCCACTGGTGGGCACTGGTCTGGAGCCACAGCTGACGCGCGATTCCGGCATGGTGCCCATCACCCGCGTGGATGGGGTTGTCAGCTTTGTGGATTCTGCCACCATTGTGGTCACCACAGTGGACGGAGGGAAGCATGTTCATTATCTGCAGAAGTACCAACGCTCCAACCAGGACACTTGCCTCAACCATCGCCCCATTGTCCAGGTGGGAGACCACGTCATCCGTGGCCAAGTGTTGGCGGATGGTTCCGCTTGCCAGGGAGGGGAATTGGCCCTGGGACAAAACCTCACTGTGGCCTACATGCCTTGGGAAGGCTACAACTACGAAGACGCCATCTTGATCAGTGAGCGGCTAGTCCTCGACGATCTCTATACGTCCATCCACATTGAGAAGTATGAGATTGAGTCCCGCCAGACCAAACTGGGGCCTGAGGAAATCACCCGAGAGGTCCCTAATCTTGCTGAAGAAGCTCTCGCCAATCTGGATGAAAACGGAATCGTCCGCATTGGAGCCTTTGTTACCGCGGGAGACGTGCTGGTGGGGAAAGTGACACCCAAGGGTGAGTCGGACCAGCCACCCGAAGAAAAGCTGCTGCGGGCCATTTTTGGCGAGAAGTCCAGAGATGTTCGGGACAACTCCTTGCGGGTGCCCTTCAAGGAGAAAGGACGGGTGGTGGATGTGCGTGTCTATACCCGGGAACAGGGAGACGAGTTGCCCCCAGGCGCCAACATGGTGGTCCGGGTCTATGTGGCTGTGCGGCGCAAGATCCAGGTGGGAGATAAAATGGCAGGACGTCACGGCAATAAAGGCATCATTAGCCGCATCTTGCCCCGACAAGACATGCCCTATTTGCCGGATGGATCCCCTGTGGACATTGTTCTCAACCCCCTGGGTGTTCCCAGTCGCATGAACGTGGGCCAGGTCTTTGAATGCTTGATGGGGTGGGCCGCCGAGCATTTGGGGATCAGAGTCAAAATTATCCCCTTTGACGAGATGCACCAGCCGGAGATGTCCAAGAAGACCGTCACGAGTTTTCTGGAACAGGCCGCAGCACAGCAGGGCAAAGCATGGGTCTATAACTCCAGGTATCCGGGAAAAATCCAGTTAATGGATGGCCGTACAGGCGAACCCTTTAATCAGCCGGTCACCGTCGGCAAGGCCCACATCCTCAAACTTGTACACATGGCTGATGATAAAATTCATGCCCGATCCACCGGCCCCTACTCCTTGGTGACGCAGCAACCTCTTGGCGGCAAGGCACAGCAAGGAGGCCAGCGGCTTGGGGAGATGGAGGTGTGGGCTCTGGAGGCTTATGGCGCCGCCTACACGCTCCAGGAATTGCTCACGGTCAAGTCTGACGATATGCAGGGTCGCAATGAGGCTCTCAACGCCATTGTCAAAGGCAAACCCATTCCGCGGCCAGGAACACCGGAGTCGTTCAAGGTGTTAATGCGGGAGCTACAGTCACTGGGTTTGGACATCGCTGCCTACAAGGAGAGCGGAGCGGAAGTGGACCTCATGCAAGACGTAAATCCTCGCCGCAGCACCCCCAGTCGTCCCACCTACGAGTCTTTGGGCATTCCTGACTACGATGATTGATGCCGCAATGACGGAGTGACATTATCACTGCCTGAAACCACCATTCCCTTTTCTCTTCCACTACCCTGATCCTAAGGCCATGCCCACCAGCAACATCCGCTCCGAAAACCACTTTGACTATGTCAGGATTATCCTTGCCTCCCCAGAGCGGATCCGCTCCTGGGGGCAACGCACCCTGCCCAATGGTCATGTGGTTGGTGAAGTCACAAAGCCAGAAACCATTAATTATCGTACATTGAAGCCAGAAATGGATGGTCTCTTCTGCGAGAAGATTTTTGGACCCGCTAAAGACTGGGAATGCCATTGCGGTAAATACAAGCGGGTGCGCCATAGGGGAATCGTCTGCGAGCGCTGTGGCGTTGAGGTGACCGAAAGTCGTGTGCGTCGTCATCGCATGGGTTATATAAAGCTGGCGGCACCGGTTTCTCATGTATGGTATTTGAAAGGAATTCCAAGTTATGTGGCAATTATTTTGGATATGCCATTGCGAGATATTGAGCAAATTGTTTATTTCAACTGTTATGTTGTTTTGACCAAAAATGAGCAATACAATGCAATGGTCGATCAGTTTTTCAATGTGGCTACTTATTCTGTGACTTTAGATGAATTACCTGGTTCCGATGTAACTGTTAGCCTTAATGTAAAAAGTAGCAATTCCGCCACACCCAAAGTCAGCTCAGATAAATTAACTTTTAATGCAACTAATTGGAATGTACCGCAAGAAGTGAAGATCACTGGCACTAGCAATAAAGATAAACAGCGAAATTTTACCATAAATTACTCAGTTTCCAGTCAAGACATTAGATATAATAATGAATATATTTCAGTTAATGAAATTAATGTTAGCGCGACTGATGAAGATGTCAAGAATGTTGTGATTACGCCCGGTGTGACTCCCACTGAGCCAGGAACTTACAGCATCAAGCTGAGCACTGCCCCCAGTGCTGATGTCCAAGTTACCGCTAGTCCTATTATCGACGGAGAGCCACGCTACCCAATGGGTAGAAAAAACCTAAACTTGACGAATGAAAGTCTCCATATAAAAACTAACAAAGAATTAAAGGATCTTTGTAGGCAGTATGGCCTAAAAGGTTCTGGGACCAAAGCTGATCTTTGTCAAAGACTTGAACAAGCTAACACAGTAGATCAATCCGTGGACAATCAGCCAACATCCTTGAAAGGACCTAATCTAGCAGTCAGCCCCCAGGTGTTGGTCTTTACACCTGAGAATTGGGATGAGCCACAAAAAATTATAATTAAAAATATAGATATAGATAAAGATAATATCCAAGCTAATGTAGATATTGGTTATTCTCTTGTCAGCGATGATGTCAAATATAACAGTAAAGCAAAAATTGAAATCGACAGAAATAATGACATAGAAATAATCACTATATCACCACAAAGTAATCAAACTTTAATAACGCTTATGGATTCAGAAAAATACAAGTTAGAATACAAGCAACTCCTCACTGAAGATGAATGGCTTGAGATTGAGGATTTTATTTATACAGTAGACTTCGATATTGATCAAGAACCAGAAGTCGGCATCGGAGCTGAGGCGTTGAAACAGCTCTTGAAGGATTTGGATTTACGAGCCATTGCAGAAGAAATGCGGGAAGATGTGACCAAAAGTAAAGGGCAGAAGAGAGCCAGGCTCATTAAGCGGCTGCGAGTGATTGATAACTTTATCGCTACAAAGTCTCGGCCAGAGTGGATGGTGCTGGACAATTTGCCCGTGATACCGCCAGATTTGCGTCCCATGGTGCAGCTGGATGGCGGGCGTTTTGCCACCAGTGACCTGAATGACCTCTATCGACGCGTCATTAACCGTAACAATCGTCTGGCCAGACTGCAGGAAATCCTTGCCCCTGAGATCATTATCCGCAATGAAAAGCGCATGCTCCAGGAAGCTGTGGATGCCTTGATTGACAATGGACGGCGGGGCCGTGTGGTTGTCGGCGCCAACAATCGCGCCTTTAAGTCTCTCAGTGATATTATTGAAGGCAAACAAGGCCGCTTCCGTCAGAATCTTCTGGGGAAGCGGGTCGACTACTCAGGACGTTCCGTAATCGTGGTAGGTCCCAGCCTCAAAATTCATCAGTGTGGTTTGCCTAAAGAGATGGCCATTGAGCTGTTTCAGCCCTTTGTGATTCATCGCTTAATTAGCCAAAATATTGTCAACAACATTAAATCAGCCAAAAAGATGATCCAACGAAACGATGATGAGGTGATGCTTGTGCTTCAGGAAGTGATTGATGGGCATCCGATTTTGTTAAACCGTGCTCCCACCCTGCACCGTTTGGGCATCCAGGCCTTTGAGCCCAAGCTGGTGGATGGTCGTGCGATTCAATTGCACCCCCTGGTTTGTCCGGCGTACAACGCGGACTTCGACGGAGACCAGATGGCCGTCCATGTTCCCCTGGCTCTGGAGGCTCAGGCTGAAGCCCGACTGTTGATGCTGGCCAGCAACAACGTGCTCTCACCTGCCACAGGCACCCCTGTCATCACCCCATCCCAAGACATGGTTCTGGGAGCATACTATCTGACCGCCGAGTCTCCTCGCTCCACCAGGAAGCCACCCTACGGTAGCCACCGCCACACCTATGCCTCCTTGGCAGATGTGAGCGGTGCTTATGATCAAGGACTCCTCAAGTTGCATGATTGGGTGTGGGTCCGCTTCCATGGAGACGTGGATAATCCTGATGAGGCGGATCGCCCCCACCGTGTGGAGAAATTTAAAGATGGAACACGACTTGAGCACTGGAAGTTTCGCTGTGATCGCCTGGACAGTAGTGGCCTTCTGTTCAGTCGCATGGTCTTGACCACAGTGGGACGTGTTGTAATGAACCACGCCATTCATACGGTGGTCAGCGCCCATAACGTCAAACCTCAGCCACCTGACTCCACCTTCACCGCCGCTTAACTCGCACTTCAACTCCTTCCTGTCCCGTTCTCACGCCTCTCTTCCAACCATGACTCTTAGCAACGCCTCCAAGCCCATCACTTCTTTGACCAACTCGACGACTGCTGTGTTGAGCACAGAGACTCCTCTGATCCAGGAGGACGTGCGAGAGGCAAAATCTCGCTTTGTCTTTCGCAATCGGGTCATTGACAAAAAAAGTCTACGCAATCTCATCGCTTGGGCTTACAAAGAGTTTGGCGCTTCGGCCACAACAGCCATCGCCGATGAGCTGAAGGATCTGGGGTTTCATTATGCGACTCAAGCAGCTGTTTCCATTTCCGTGGACGACCTGAGAATTCCTGAAGACAAGAAAACCCTTCTCAATGAAGCCGAAGAAGAGATTACCCGCACAGAAGAGCGTTACCGGCTGGGGGAAATTACAGAGGTGGAGCGACATACAAAAGTGATTGATACGTGGACAGAAACTAATGAGCGTCTTGTTGAAGCTGTCAAGAGAACATTTACACAACATGATCCGCTGAACTCCGTCTGGATGATGGCCAACTCTGGCGCTAGAGGAAACATGTCCCAAGTGCGACAACTGGTGGGGATGCGTGGACTAATGGCCAATCCTCAAGGAGAAATTATTGACTTACCCATTCGGACAAATTTTCGCGAAGGCCTGACAGTTACAGAATATGTCATCTCTTCCTATGGAGCTCGCAAGGGTCTGGTGGATACAGCTCTACGGACAGCCGACTCCGGCTACCTTACTCGTCGTCTGGTGGATGTCGCTCAAGATATGATTGTACGTGATGAAGACTGTGGTACTCAGCGGGGAATTGTCATTGAAGCCGATGAGAAAGGGCGCTATCAAAGTAAGTTGGTAGGGCGTCTTGCGGCTGAGGATATCACAAAGATAATTAAAGTAACTCACGTGACAATTCTTGGAGGCGAGTTACATTTGTGTAATAATACAAAGACTTTGAAACATTTTGAAAAAGGTATGCTGGTTCAGCCGGGAGACCAGTTACAAGAAGAATTGAAAACCTCATCACTGGCTCTAGTGCAAGCCGTCAAAACTACAGAAGGGTCCGCATTGCTGGTCAGCGCGCTTCCCCAAGAGACATGGGAAGTCAAGCCTGGGGATTCCCTCCAAGTTGCCGATGGTAGCTGGATTGACGGAGAAGCCAAGCTGAGTGAGGAAGTTGTCGGCCTGCACAGTGGGCTTGTGGTTGTGAGTGAGAGCAACGGGATCTCATATGTTAGCCTCGTAAAAGGCTCTTTGCATCCTTGCAAAGACAAGAGAATTTTGAAGCGGTTTGAAAAAGGCTCTCTAGCCAAACCGGGAGATATTTTAACTAGAGATCTAACAATTAAACGATATACTTATGTGCGATCAATTATATCTGAACAAAATAATTCTTTATTTCTTAGTGAATTTGATCCTCAAAGCGACTATGTTGTAAATACAAATGCTTTTCCCCTGCTTGTCAAAAAGAATCAGTGGGTTGATCAAAGCACTGAACTCGTTAATGGTTTGCTAAGCCCAATCTCGGGAGTTATTAGTACTTATCCCACCAAAAAAGCTCATCTTCTGCTGCCTCGCAATGCGGAAATTAGCATTGAGGTCAGTGCCCAGCTTGAGGCCCACCGGGTCAAAGCAGTGAAGGTCCGCTCGCCGCTCACTTGCGAGACACCAAAATCTGTCTGCCGCCATTGCTATGGCTGGGCTTTGGCGCACAACAAACTGGTCGATCTGGGAGAAGCCGTGGGCATTGTGGCTGCCCAGTCCATTGGTGAGCCCGGCACCCAGCTGACCATGCGCACCTTCCATACAGGTGGTGTGAGCACAGCAGAAACGGGAACCGTACGCTCTACATTGGCCGGTACCGTCAGCCTTGGTGATCAGGCGCGGGTACGCCCTTACCGCACCCCCCATGGTGTTAGCGCTTACATCGCTGAGACGGATTTCCAATTGACTGTCAAGTCCACATCTAGCCAAGAGCAAAGCATCTCTATTACCTCAGGCTCTGTTCTGTTTGTCGAGAATGGAAGTGCTGTCAAGCGTGACGACGTGCTGGGTCAAATTGCAAGTGTCAACGTGAAGAAAAGTGTTGAGAAAGCCACCAAAGATGTCATCTGTGACTTGGCTGGTCAAGTCAATTATGATAAAGAGATTCAACCTCGAGAAGCTACAGATCGGCAAGGCAACGTTACCGTTAAAGCGCAAAGACTAGGCCAGCTCTGGGTACTCAGCGGCGATGTTTATAACTTGCCTCCCAATGCCGAACCAGTTGTTGAGGCTGGTTGCGCAGTTCAGGCAGGTGATGTACTTGCAGAAAGTCGCTTGCGGAGCGAGTATGGCGGTGATGTGCGTCTGCGGGATGCTACAGGTGACTCACGTGAAGTACAGATTCTGACAGCCAAACTCACGATTAAAGATCTTGAGCTGGTTCACGAAAGCAGTCATGTTGGTGATCTGTGGAACTTGAAAAGTGAAGATGGCTTAAGCTACCGTCTGAATACGAACCCAGGTAGCAAGATTGGCCATGGTGAGGTCATTGCTGAATTGAGTGATGAGCGCTTCAGGACTCAGAGCGGTGGTCTGGTAAAGTTTAGTCCAGGCTTAAACATTAAAAAAGCTCGTTCAGCCAAACATGGCTTTGAACTATCTCATGGAGGAACCTTATTATGGATCCCTCAAGAAACTCATGAAATCAACAAGGATATTTCTTTATTGATGGTTAAAAATCATCAAAAAATTGAAGCTGGAACCGAAGTAGTTAAGGATATTTTTAGCCAAACTTCAGGCATTGTAACAGTTATTCAGAAAAATGATATTCTAAGAGAAATAACCATACGGAATGGTAACGTGTATTACTGTGATATGAATAATTTAAGCCACAAAGAAGCCCTAGAGCGCTTCTCTGAAGAGGGCATGCTTGTTAACCCCGGAGATGTGTTAATCGAAGGTGAGCTGACTGCCGAAAGTATTCGCTATGTAGAATCTGTACTGGACCCATCTGAGGGCAGTCCCTTCCTGCTCTTGCGTCCCGTTGAAGAGTTCGCGATTCCAGACGACCCTTATGTCCCTGCTACCACATTAGCCAGGCAAACCAAAGGGCCATCCATGGCCTTGAAAGCACAACAGCGTTTAATGTTTAAGGATGGTGAACTTGTGAAATCCGTGGAGCCGGTAGAACTTCTGCGCACCCAGATCATCCTTGAGACTTCTGATACAACACCGCAAATGACTGTTGATGTGGAAGTGACTCCCGGTTGCGCCGAGAAGAGTCAACGTCTCAGTATGTTGATCTTGGAAAGTCTTCTGGTACGCCGCGATACCCTGTCTGATGCAACCCATGGCTCCACGCACACGGAATTGAAAATAGAAGATGGAAAGCGTGTTAAGCCCGGCCAGGTGATTGCCACAACCCAGATTCTTTGTAAGGAAGATGGCGTTGTACAAATTCCTCCGCTTGAGGCACGTATCAAAAAGCCTTGGGATACCTCACTTGAAAAAGATAATGTTGTTGAGCTTTCCACCGTGGAAAGAATTAATAAGGAAACAAAGAGCGAAGGAAAGAAGCTAGCTGAATTTGAAACTGAGCCTGTACGAAGGTTAATTGTGGAGCGGGAATCAGATATCTGCAATATTGTAGTTCCAGAAAAGATCTTTGTGAATGTGAAACCAGGAGAGCGCCTTGTACGAGGCGATGCTTTGGTAAAGCACCAGGAGGATTTGCCCAACTGCCAACTGAAAATCCGTAGCGGTGATGCACATCTTTGCTACGATAAACATGCTCAAGAACCCTTCCGGAGGGGGCAACTGGCTTACCCTGGTCAGCTCATTACAGAAGGACTGCTGGCCCATGCTTTAACGTGTGTCGAAGCTATAGAGACTCCAGGCGGCCCTGGCTTGCTGGTCAGTCCTTTTGACCAGCAACAGACCTGCCCCATTCACGCAAGCACCCAACGCGTTCACCATCATGGTCAGTGGGTGGAAAAGGGTACTGAACTGGTGGCCACAAGCAGTCGAATCCGTGGCCTTGCCAGAGTAACAAAGAAATCCCATGTTCAGACTGTGACTATTCGCAGCGGCCAGCTAATACCTTGCACGAATAAAAATATCTTGAAATGTTTTCAGCAAGGCCAATTAGTTGTAGAGGGTAGTGTTTTAGATGAAGATATTATACTCGATACATTGACATTTGTAGAATCTGTTAACGGACCAGAAGGTTTAATGTTGTTATTGAGTTCTGTTCAAGAATTTACCATTCCACAGGAATTCTATTCGATCAGCCAAGATACCCCACTTCTCGTTGTCAATGGTCAGTGGGTTGAAGCTGGTGATGAGATCATGCCAGATGTCTGCAGTAAGTTATCTGGTGTCGTAATGATTGACTACAAAAAACAGGGCCTGACAATTTGCCACGGTACGCTACAGATGTGTCAGGAACAATCAATTTTAGATCATTTTAAAGAAGGCTTGTTATCTGATGTTAATGATAAAATGATTACTGAAAATGTATCTAAAAGTTCAGAAAATTTACAGAATTTCTCTGCAATTTATGTTCAATCTGTTGATACTCCAGAAGGCTCTGCTTTATTGCTGAGCCCAACACATGTCAAGAAATTTGCTGTTTTAGAAGACGTTCATCAATTCAACTCAGACGTCAACTTACTGGTTACTGATGGGCAATGGATAGAGCCTGGAGCACGCCTAACCGAGGCTCCGATCACAAGCCAAATGGACGGCGTGGCGGTTCTTACAGATAACAGCATTACAATTCTTTCTGGAGAATTACATCTCTGCGATAGCCAGAATATTCTGAAGCGCTTCCGCAAAGGCATGTTGGTTGACCCGGGTATAGTTTTAGTCGATGACCTCATTACAGATGTACTGACTTATGTTCAGTCTGTAGATACTTACCAAGGCTCTGCTCTTTTGATCAGTCCCCTGTCTCAAGAAACCTACCAGATAAACCGTACTCAAACCCCACTTCAGGTCCAGCAAGGACAATATGTCCGGTGTGGCGATATGGTGGCCCAAGGTCTGAAGGCGGAACGATCTGGCATTGCGATCATTGGAAAGGTTCATACCACGTCCCCCAGCAGTGGTGTTGTGGAAGCCATTCATCCAGGCTGGCTGCGTCTCCGCGTTGGTCGTCCCTATATGGTGTCTCCAGAATCCATCCTTCACGTTCGAGATGGTGGCCTGGTGCAGCGCGGTGACGCCCTTGCCCTGCTGGTGTTTGAGCGCGCCAAGACAGGCGACATCGTGCAAGGGCTGCCCCGTATTGAAGAACTTCTTGAGGCCCGTCGGCCTCGCGATGCTTCTGTACTTTGTCAAAGCTCAGGACACGTGAAGCTGGAGATCGGCGAGGACGAAGAAGTGTTGGTCAAAATCGTTGAGGACCAGCAAGGAGATGATTCCTATGACATCCCCGCAGATCACAGCATGTTTGGAAGGACAACTAAGGTAAGCAAGCCGGTCCCATGGGATGAAGATCAACATAAGACAGCACTCCTGGGTATCGGTGATTTGAATGCGATAATGGTGAAAGCCCTGCAGGCACTCTGTCGGCAGCGCGGCTTGAAAGGCTATACTCAATGGAAAAAACCGGAACTCTGTCGCCGGCTGGAGCGTGCTGGCGTCACGGCCCCACCTCCGGCATTGCAGGACCTCAAGGCTGAACAACTGATTGATCTTGTGGAAAAACTGGATCCTTCTGGGGTGCAGCGTACAAATCTGCTGAAGGGCGACTTCAACCAAAAAACATTGACTGAGTTAGAAGAACTAGCCAGGGACCATCAGCTTAACATCATTGCTCAGAAGGAGACAGGGAAAAAGACCGGACTTATTCAGCGCTTGAGAGATGCGAATCTGTCCGTACCAACTCCCTCAATCACCGTACAAAACAAAGCAAACCTCATCGCCTTTATTAATGAAATTGACTCTTCTAAAGAGAAGCGAGTGGCTTTTCTGGAGGGCAGCTTTGCCGATGAATCATCTCGACAACTCAAGCAGCACTGTAAGTCTCATGGACTGAAAGCTTATTCCAAGCTCAGTAAATCAGCGCTTTGCGCAGCCCTGGAGAAGGCTGGCGTTCAGGCACCGCCACGTCCCTTGGAGAAGCTGGATCAGCCGAGCCTTGTACAGCTTGCAGGCAACCTCGACCCAACAGGAGAAAAAGCCGCAATTTTCTTTCAACAAAGTCTTGAGCAGCAACCAATCAAGGTTCTGCAAAACCTGTGCAAAGAACATGGCCTGAAATCGTCTCCACAACAGGGGCAATCTGCTAAAAAGGCTGAACTCTGCCAAAAGCTTACCCAGGCTGGGATTCTTCCCCCACCTCAGCCCCTGGACCGACTCAAGAAGAGTGAACTCATTCAATTGATCCGGGAGATGGAAGCTCCGACCTCCACCAAGGTGCCTGCCGTGGCTGAGCCCATGATGACAGAAGACGATCGTGTCCACGTCTACGATATTCCCTTGGGGCGCAATGTCATGGTTTCGGATGGTCATCAGGTCCAGGCGGGAAGCGCGTTAACTGATGGACCAATCAATCCCCATGACCTCCTGGACATTCACTTCAAGGATTTGCTGCGCCGTCGTCAATCCACAATGGAGGCCGCCCAGGGAGCCATTGCCACTGTGCAGCAGCGCTTGGTGGACGAGGTGCAGTCGGTCTACCGGTCCCAGGGTGTCACCATTGACAACAAGCACATTGAGGTGATTGTGCGCCAAATGACTAACAAGGTGCGGATTGAAGATGCCGGGGACACCACCCTCCTGCCCGGAGAGTTGGTTGAGTTGCCCCAGGTGGCCAAAACCAACGCAGCGATTGCTGAGACCGGTGGAATGCAAGCTCAATTCTCTCCCATGCTCTTGGGCATCACCAAAGCTTCCCTCAACACCGATAGCTTCATTTCCGCCGCTAGTTTCCAAGAAACTACGCGGGTGTTGACAGAAGCGGCAATCGAGGGCAAAAGTGATTTGCTCCGTGGACTGAAAGAGAATGTAATCATTGGCCGCTTGATTCCTGCTGGTACAGGTTTTGATGGCTTTGATGATCAGTTGCGGGACGAGGTTGGCCCCCATCCCGATATTCTCGACGACGATCAAACTGGTTACCGACGCCTATCCAGTTTGCGGCCAGACTATACGGTAGAGATTCCTGTTCCCAGCCACTCTGCTCCCGTTCTGAACGATCCATCCGACGAACAACTGCGTCAAGCCCGTCGTCGGATTGATGACACCAGCGTTAGCGCTGCTGCCTTGACACGCCCAGGTGAACACCAGGACCAGGGGGACACGATGTTCTCGCCGGAGATCCTTCCAGGGGAACGGGATGATACGACAGAAGAACCTGAGCAAAACTGGAGGAACCCGGAAGAGAACCTCATCCATGACAGCACACCAGTAGAAGCCCTGGAAACGGAGCCCCAGCCCATGGATGAGGGGTTTGAACCTTAGCCTTGATTCCCTTGTTATTGGTTTCGACGATCATGCTTGAGCCTCGCATTGTTCCACAACGTCGCCGACCTGCCTACGGGTTCCACAGCCATGTGGAGCAACTCAATGGGCGCGTTGCCATGGTGGGTTTTATGGCTCTACTGCTGGTGGAAATCTTTTTGGGGCACGGACTGCTGGTGTGGAAGTAAGCCAATTTCACCCTCTTCGCGTGAATCCTGCCCCAGAAGCCTTGGTGCTGCTGGGGATGAGTCCCGAAGACCTGCAGGCTTGGCTGGCCTCAACTGGCCAGCCTTCCTATCGTGTCCGTCAACTGCGACAGTGGATCTATCACCGCGGGGCACGGCATCTGCGCGCCATCACCGTGCTGCCACATCATTGGCGGGAGGCTCATCAAAGTGTCAGCATTGGGCGCTCTCGGCTGGTGCGGCAGGTTCAGGCTGAAGACGGCGCCACCAAGCTGTTGCTGGGGCTTGAGGACGGAAACACCATTGAAGCTGTGGGGATTCCCACCGCGGAGCGGTTAACGGTCTGTGTGTCCAGCCAGGTGGGGTGTCCCATGGCCTGTCGCTTTTGTGCCACAGGCAAAGGGGGATTGCAGCGCTCCCTGGCCAGCCACGAGATCATTGACCAAGTGCTCAGCGTGGGGGAGGCCATGGGACGTCAACCCACCCACGTGGTGTTTATGGGGATGGGAGAACCCCTGCTCAATCTTGCCGCGGTGTTGAGCAGCATTCAATGTTTCTGCCGTGACCTGGGTATGGGCCAGCGGCGCATCACCGTCAGCACCGTGGGCATTCCCCGTCACATTAACACCCTTGCGCAACAGGCTCATCAGGTGTTGGGGCGAACCCAGTTCACCCTGGCTGTGAGCCTCCATGCTCCCAACCAGTCGCTGCGGGAGCACTTGATTCCCACTGCCAAGGCTTACCCGCTGGAGGACTTGCTGGAGGACTGTCGCGCTTACGTGGCTCAAACCGGACGGCGGGTGAGTTTTGAGTACGTTCTCCTGGCGGGCGTTAACGATCAATCTCGCCACGCAGCGGAACTGGGGCAACGCCTCCGAGGCTTCCAAAGCCATGTCAACCTCATGGCCTACAACCCTATCGCGGAGGAAGACTTTCAACGTCCTTGCCCCCAGCAGGTGGAGCGTTTTCGACGGATCCTGACCCGACAGGGTGTGGCAGTGAGTGTTCGCTCCAGCCGGGGCCTGGATCAGGATGCCGCCTGTGGACAACTGCGCCGCCGTTGGGCAGCCAACATCACGGACCATGGCGGAGCCAGCGGCTGATCCGCCCATGCCACCGCTGCTGCCGGCCCTATTCCACGGTGACGCTCTTGGCCAGGTTGCGCGGCTGATCCACATCCAGGCCCCGGTGAGCCGCAACGTGGTAGGCCAACAGTTGCATGGGCACAATCGTCAAAAGGGGCGAAACGAGTTCATGGACGGGGGGAATGGGCAGCAGCACGTCAAAGATCTCCGTGTCTTCACAGACGGGGCCAATGCCAATGAGGCGGGCATCACGGGCCTTGGCCTCCTGGGCATTGGAGAGCACCTTCTCAAACACCGGTCCAGGCGTGGCGATGGACACCACCGGCACATGCTGATCCAACAGGGCAATGGGACCATGCTTCATCTCGCCAGCAGGGTAGCCTTCTGCGTGGATGTAGCTGATTTCCTTCAGCTTCAGGGCGCCTTCCAGGGCAATGGGATAGTTGATGCCACGCCCCAGATAAATCGTATTCCTGGTTTCTGCGAACCCATGGGCCAGATCTGCACAGCGCTGGTCCATGGTGTGCAGCACCTGGGAGAGTTGCTCCGGCAGCCGTTCCAAAGCTTGCCGGCAGGCCCTCACCTGGGCTGAGGCGCCATGGTGCTGGCTTGCCAAGTGCAGGGCAATGGCGTAGAAGACCAGCATCTGGCCGAGAAAGGTTTTGGTGGCTGCCACGCCGGTTTCCACGCCGGCCTTGAGGTCCAGGATGTGGGGCACCAGGCGACCGAGGGAGCTGTCGGGGCGGTTGGTGATCCCCAGCAACCGCGGCGGGACACCGGGCTCCAATGCACGATGCCGTTCCACCTCAATGGCCAGGGCCGCCAAGGTATCAGCGGTTTCTCCTGACTGGGTCACCCCGATGGTGAGGGTTTGGGGCAGCAGTGGCGGCGGCGCATAGCGAAACTCACTGGCGTAATGCACACTGCTGGGAACCCCAGCCAGTTGTTCAAGGAGATGAGCGCCCACCAGGGCGGCATGGCGGCTGGTGCCACAAGCCAGAAGCTGCACCCGCTCCACCTGTTGGAGAGCTGTTGTCAGGTTCTCCTCAGCCGGCATCGCCAGGCAACCCTCCACCCAGGCAGCAGCCACATCCGCCTGCTCATGGATTTCCTTGAGCATGAAGTGACGGAACTGCCGTTTATCGGGGGTGTAGTCACTCCCGCGCAGAGGTTGAGGAGTGCGTTGAGTCCACTGACCGGATCCATCAAACAACTCCACCCCCAACGGGGTGAGACGGACCATCTCCCCCTCCTCCAAACTGACGATGCTGCTGGCAACACCGGCCAGTGCAGGGGTGTCGGAGGCGCAGAAAAACTGCCCCTCCCCCAGGCCAATGACGAGGGGGGCACGGTAGCGCACCGCCACCAACTCCTTGGGCTGGCCCAGCCAGACTACCGCCAGGGCGTAGGCACCCTCCAATTGTTGAACCGCCTGTGCTACTGCCAGACGCAGCAGGCTTGCTGATGGCACCGTCCCCCGCAAGTCCGCCAGGGCCAGAGCCACCAAGTGGGGAATGACTTCCGTATCCGTGTCGGAACTGAAGTGAATGCCCTGTTGTTCCAGGCGCTGGCGCAGGAGACGATGATTTTCGATGATGCCGTTTTGGACCACCGCCACCTGGTTGGCCTCGTCCAACTGGGGATGGGCGTTGCGGGCATCCGGCTTGCCGTGGGTGGCCCAGCGGGTGTGGCCAATACCACAGCATCCAGCTACAGGGGTCTCCTGCAGTTTCTCACGCAGGCGAGCCAGCTTCCCCTCTGCTTTACAGCAGTGGAGCTGGTTAGCCGTCACCGTAGCCAGGCCGGAGGAATCGTAGCCCCGATACTCAAGGCGCTGGAGACCTTGCAGCAAAAGTGGGGCTGCCTCACGGGAACCAATCGTGGCCACAATGCCACACATACCGCACCACTGCTGAGACTGGGCTCAGTTTGACAGCTGCAGCATGGCAGCGCCAGTGGCTATGGTTCTTTCGGTAACGAAACCGGAGACCTTGAACCGCAAGGGGCCTAGTAGGCCAGGCCCATGCTGCGGGTTGTCTCGTCGCCCAGGTAGACGCGGACGCTGAGAAAGTCTGTGGGGCAAGCGGTTTCACAACGCTTGCAGCCGATGCAGTCCTCGGTGCGGGGAGAGGAGGCAATCTGGCCAGCCTTGCAGCCGTCCCAGGGAACCATCTCCAGGACATCCAGAGGGCAGGCGCGAACACACTGGGTGCAACCAATACAGGTGTCGTAGATCTTGACGCTGTGGGACATGCCCGGAGTTACGAACAATCGCCCCCTGAGCCTACGCAGTAACTTTGCGCTCATCCACAAGATGCAACGATCACGTCACGGTTATTTACCTGGAACGGGTCCTGGTGACCAGGAGGTCCGTTAAAATTCCTGGCTGCACCTGCAAGCCCCAAGCCCCATGAGCGATCCCCTCGCCACCCTTGAACAGGATGTCATCGACATCGTCTCCGAAGTGCTCAGCGTCAGTGACCGGCCGGTCACCCAGGAGAGCCATTTTCAAAACGACCTGGGGGCGGATTCTCTCGACACGGTCGAGCTGGTGATGGCCCTCGAGGAAAAGTTCGAGATTGACATTCCTGACGAGGCGGCCGAAGGAATCACCACCGTGGGCGAAGCGGTGGCGTACATCCGTGAGCAGCGCTCCTCCGCGTCAGGGGAGGGTTGATGGCAGACCCCCAGCACACCTTCCCCACGCTCTGACATCATGCTCACTTCCGCAGGACCACGCCGTGTTGTAGTGACTGGCCTTGGCGCCGTGACCCCTATTGGCAACGATGTTGAGTGCTATCGGCAAGCCTTGTGCGCCGGCGTCAACGGGGTTGGCCCCATCACCCATTTTGACGCCAGTCACCATGGCTGCCGCTTTGCGGCGGAGGTGAAGGACTTTGATCCCAGTGGCCACCTGGACCGCAAAGAGACCAGGCGTTGGGAGCGCTTTTGCCAATTTGGCGTGGTCACCGCGAAGCAGGCCCTGGCCCAGTCCGGGCTACAAATCACCGAGGACAATGCCGACCGTGTTGGCGTGCTGATCGGGTCGGGCATCGGCGGTGTGCTGCTGATGGAGACCCAGGCACTGGTGATGGACAAGAAGGGACCGGACCGGGTCAGTCCCTTCACGGTGCCCATGATGATCCCCAATATGGCCGCTGGCCTCACCGCTATTGCCCTGGGGGCGCAAGGCCCAAGCAATGCGGTTTGCACCGCCTGCGCAGCGGGATCCAACGCCATCGGGGATGCCTTTCGCATCATTCAGTACGGGGATGCGGACGCCATGGTCTGTGGCGGTACCGAGTCCCCCATCTCCCCCCTGAGTGTGGCGGGCTTTGCCAGTGCCCGGGCACTCTCCTCCCGCAACGAGGATCCAGCCCATGCCAGCCGGCCCTTTGACGCGGAGCGGGACGGCTTTGTGATCGGAGAGGGTTCCGGAATGCTTCTTATCGAAGAATTGAGCCACGCCCAGACCAGGGGTGCCCCAATCCTGGCCGAGATCATTGGCTACGGCAGCACCTGCGATGCCCACCACGTCACCGCTCCCCCCGCTGGCGGCGGCCCTGCCGCCAAAGCCATGGCCCGCTGCCTGGCGGATGGGCGCCTGGAGTCCAGCCAGGTGGACTACATCAATGCCCATGGCACCAGCACGGGGGCCAACGACAAGACGGAAACGGCTGCCATTAAAATAGCCCTCGGGGAAGATGTTGCCCACGCCATCCCGGTGAGCTCCACCAAGTCCATGACAGGTCACCTGTTGGGTGGATCCGGAGGGATTGAAGCCGTGGCCACAGTGCTGGCCCTTACCCATGGCTTTGTGCCCCCCACCATTAACCATGTGATCCCTGATCCGGACTGCGACCTGGATTACGTCCCCAACGAAGCCCGGGAGATGGCGGTCAACGTTGCCCTGTCCAATTCCTTTGGCTTTGGCGGGCACAATGTTTGCCTGGCCTTCCGGCGCTGGACTTAAGTGGCGCTGGAATGAACGCTTGTTTTTCCCCATCACTCCTCCCCCACCATTCACCCCTTCCTGCCCCATGGTTGCCGCACCTGTTTCCATTGACACCCTCTGCGTCAACAGCATCCGCTTTCTGGCCATCGATGCGGTCAACCAAGCCAAAAGTGGCCATCCCGGCCTGCCCATGGGTGCCGCGCCCATGGGCTACGCCCTGTGGGACAAGGTGATGCGCCACAATCCCAAGAACCCCAAGTGGTTCAACCGGGATCGCTTTGTCTTGTCCGCCGGTCATGGCTGCATGTTGCTCTATGCCCTGCTGCACCTGACGGGCTATGACAGCATGTCCCTGGAGGACATCAAGCAATTTCGTCAGTGGGGCTCCAAAACGCCAGGGCATCCGGAAACCTTTGAAACCGCCGGTGTGGAGGTAACCACAGGCCCTCTGGGATCCGGCACGGCCAACGCCGTTGGTCTGGCCATCGCGGAGGCTCACCTGGCCGCCCGGTTCAACCGACCGGACTGCACCCTCGTGGATCACTACACCTACGTGATCATGGGGGACGGCTGCAACCAGGAGGGGGTGGCCTCGGAAGCCTGTTCCCTGGCGGGTCACCTGAAACTGGGCAAGCTGATTGCCCTCTACGACGACAACCACATCACCATTGACGGGGATACGGGCGTGTCGTTCACCGAGGACGTGCTGAAGCGCTATGAGGCCTATGGCTGGCACGTGCAGCACGTCCCCGACGGCAACACCGACGTGGACGGCATCACCAAGGCCATCGAGGCCGCCAAGGCCGTCAAGGATCGCCCCAGCATCATCAAGGTGACCACCACCATTGGCTATGGCTCCCCCAACAAGAGCAACACTGGTGACGCCCACGGTACTCCCCTGGGGTTGGAAGAGGCCCAGCTCACCCGCGAGAGCCTGGGCTGGGACTATGGCCTGTTTGAAGTTCCCCAGGAGGCCTATGGCCAGTTCCGCCAAGCGGTGGAGCGGGGTGCTGCCGCAGAAGCCCGGTGGAACCAGACCCTGAGCGACTACCGCAAGAGCTATCCCGACGCTGCGGCCGAGTTCGAGCGGATGCTGCGGGGTGAGCTGCCCCAAGGCTGGGATCAGGACCTGCCTATGTACACCCCGGAAGACAAGGGCCTGGCCACGCGGAAGCACTCCCAGTTGTGCCTGGCTGCCCTGGGCCCGCGGCTGCCGGAACTCATTGGCGGCTCCGCTGATCTGACCCACTCCAACTACACGGACATCAAAGGGGAAACGGGGTCGTTCCAGCCAGAAACACCGGAGAAGCGCTATCTGCATTTCGGGGTGCGGGAACATGCCATGGCGGCCGTGATCAACGGCATCGCCTACCACGACAGCGGCTTGATCCCCTATGGGGGCACCTTCCTGGTGTTTGCGGACTACATGCGGGGGTCCATGCGCCTTTCCGCCGTCTCGGGACTGGGGGTTCTCTACGTGCTCACCCATGATTCCGTCGGGGTGGGAGAGGACGGCCCCACCCACCAGCCTGTGGAAACCATGGCGTCCCTGCGGGCCATGCCCAACATGGTGGTGATCCGTCCGGGGGACGGCAACGAGACCAGCGGGGCCTACAAGGTGGCCATCCGCAACCGGAAACGCCCCACGGCCTTGGCCCTCAGCCGCCAGGGCATGCCCAACCAGGCCAACTCTTCCGCCGACAAAGTGGCCCAGGGGGCCTACGTACTGGAGGACTGCTCCGGTGTACCCCAGTTGATTCTCATCGGCACCGGCAGTGAGTTGAATCTCTGCGTCCAGGCGTCCAGGCAACTCACTGCCATGGGGCACAGGATTCGGGTGGTGTCCATGCCCTCCATGGAGTTGTTTGAGGAGCAAAGCTCCGCCTACCGGGACGCCGTGCTCCCCCCAGCGGTGCGCAAACGCCTTGTGGTGGAAGCAGCGGCGGCGTTCGGGTGGCACAAGTACATCGGCCTGGACGGGGACAGTGTGACCATGGCCCGTTTTGGGGCCTCCGCCCCTGGCGCCACGTGCCTGGAAAAATTCGGCTTCACCACCGCCAACGTGGTGGCCAAGGCCCAGGCACTCCTGGCCGCTTAGGCAGCCAGCGCCTGCAGAACGTCCTTGGGGCCCAACTGGCTCAAGGGAGGCAGGGGTTGAATGGCATCCCGTCGGGGCAACCGGCGGGGATCCTCCATTCCCGCCGCCACCAGGGCGGTTCCCGTGAGCACGGCCAACTGGGCCAGGCGGGGTTCGTCGGTGAGCACCACGTCCACACTGGCCACGGTGGCGGCCTCCGCCAGTACCGTGGCCGCCTGGCAGCGGTGGACGCCAACAGGCCCTTCCCCATCCCGCGCCAGCCACAACAAGCGCACCGAGGGCACAGCCCGACCCACGGCCTCCACCAACTCCCGCCAATCCTCCGGCGACCAGTCCGGGACTGCACCGGGCGCCAACAGCAACGCCGGACCGTGCCCCCGGGGCAGGGCCGCTCTGGCCTCTGCCAATGCACGCTGGGGCAGGGGAAGGCGATAGGCATCGGCATCACAACGCACCCCCAGGGGCCAGAGCCAGGTCGCCAATGCCTGACCACGCCATCCTGCGGGCAATTTCACCTGTTCGGTGGCGGAAAAACCGCCGATGGCCACGCGTACGGGGATGTGGCTCAGGCTCAGCAGCAGGTCAATGGACCAGTCCGCGGACAGATTGAGGCTCACCTGAAAGTCCGGCTCCCGCACACTCCCCAACAGGTTGGTCCAATCCGCCAGGGACCAGCGCTGGCCAAAGGCAAAGGGAATGCAATGCTCCACCGCCGGCAGGAGGGTCCAGATGGGTGCTGCCTGGGCCGGACAGACCACGTGCAGTTGGGCCGATCGTTGTTCTGCCAGTGCGGCCATGGCGGGTAGGGCCTGCAACTGGTCCTCTTCTTCTCCGGGCAGGAGAGCCAGTACCTGCATCACGATCCTGCGTACCCGGAAAGTGTATGAATGGCAGGCTGAGATGACGAGCAAGGAGGACGATGCACTTATTGGTTGCCGCCGCGGGCAGTGGCCGCCGTGTGGGCGCCGACCGGAACAAGCTGCTGTTGCCGGTGGCCGGACAGCCTGTTCTGGCCTGGACCGTGGCCGCTGCGTTGCAGAGTCGCCGGATCCACTGGATCGGGATCATCGGCCAGCCCCACGACCGGGAGGCCATCCTGGCCATCATCCATTCCCTGAACCCCCCCTGCCCCGTCCGCTGGATTGACGGGGGCCGGAGCCGCCAGGATTCCGTGCAGCGGGGGCTGGCTGGCCTCCCCGCCGAGGCTGGCCACGTGCTGATCCACGATGGAGCCCGTTGCCTCGTGGCGCCCCAGCTTTTTGATCACTGCGCTGACGCGGTTGAGCACCGTGGCGCCGTGATCGCTGCGATCCCTGTGACCGACACGATCAAGCAGGTGTCCCCGGGCCGACAGGTGCAGGCCACCGTTGACCGCTCCCAACTCTGGGCCGCCCAGACACCCCAGGGCTTCCCTGTGGACCAATTGCGCCAGGCCCACCAACTGGCCCGTGAGCGCCAACTGGCGGTGACGGATGATGCGGCCCTGTTGGAAGACCTGGGTTGGCCCGTGGTGGTGGAGCCGGGCAGCCCCCGGAACTTCAAAATCACCACCCGCTTTGATCTGGAGTTGGCGGCGCTGCTGCTGCAGTCGTCCAGTTGCCCATAGGGGTCCTGGCCCCTGACGCCCTGACTCGTTAGCCTGGGTGTGGTGTTGATGGATCGTGCCCTGCCCGTTCTCCCCAGCAGACTGTGCCCGGATTCTGGGCTGCTCCATCTCCTCCTCCACCCTCCAGAGACCCGGTGGCGGCATCAGCACCGATAGCCGCCAGTTGCGAGAGGGGGAGATCTTCCTGGCCCTCCGTGGTGAGAGCTTTGACGGACATCATTACCTGACCGCAGCAGCGGCGCGAGGGGCTTGTGCCGCCGTTGTGGACGCCAGGGCCGTACCCGAGTACCCGCCTCTGCCCCTACTGCCAGTGGCGGACACCCATCAGGCCTACCAGGATCTGGCCCGGGCCTGGCGCCGGCAGTTGGGCTTGCCCCTGGTGGCGGTGACGGGCTCCGTGGGCAAAACCACGACGCGAGAGTTGATCAAAGCCCTGCTGGCGCCCAAGGGTCCCATTCACACCAGCCAGGCCAACGAGAACAACGCCGTTGGCGTGCCCCGCACCATCCTGGCGGCGGATGACACCGCGGCGGCCATGGTGGTGGAGATGGCCATGCGGGGACCGGGAGAAATTGCCGAGTTGAGCCGTTGTGCCGAGCCGGACCTGGCGGTGATCACCAACATCGGTTCAGCCCACATCGGTCGCCTTGGCAGTCGCGAGGCCATCGCCGCAGCCAAATGTGAAATCACCACAGCCCTGGCCAGAACAGGTCTGGTGGTGATCCCGGCCGGGGATCATCTTCTGGAAGCCAGCTTGGCGGCCCGTTGGCACGGTGCGGTCCATCGCGTGGCCCTGGATGACGACCCTCTTCCCTCCCATTTACCCCCGGCCGACCAGTACGGGCAACTGGAGGGCAACGACCTGTACTTTGGGGAGCGCCGTTGGCCTCTGCCCTTGCCGGGCGCACACCAGGCGCGCAATCTGATGCTGGCCCTGGTGTGCGCAGAGCGTCTGGGCATAACGCCCGAGAACCGTCACTTGGCCCAGGTGCGGCTTCCGGGTGGCCGGGCCCGTCAACTGCGGCTGGGCGCCGTCACCGTCTGGGACGAGACCTACAACGCCTCTCCCGAGGCTGTGTTGGCCACGACAGACATGGTGGCTGAACAACAGGGCCGCCACTTTGCCGTGTTGGGTCCCATGTTGGAGTTGGGACCCTTCGCCCTGGACTGGCATGAGCGCATTGGCAAGCACGTGGGCCGCCGGGGCTTTGCCGGGCTGGTGGTGGTGGACGACGGTCCCCTTGGGGATGCTTTGGTTGCTGGTGCGGGCCAGGCGCTGCCGGTGGTGCAGGTGGTTGAACCCCAGGCGGCCCTGGGCCATGTACTGGCATGGCTGAAGCCCGGTGATCATCTGCTGCTGAAGGCCAGTCGCGGTGTCGCCCTGGAGCGCCTCATTCCCCTGCTGCAAGCCAGACTGAACAGTGCCCGGGCTCAGGAATCTCTGAGCAACAACTCTTCTCCCTTGTGGGAACTCTCGTCTTAAGGTGGTTTCACGTCGACCATGGTTATGCCCTTCAGTGTTCTGTTTTCCGTCTTCGGCATGGGTGTTGCCCTGATGGGCCTCCAGATCCGCCTGTCCGGCCAGCTGAGAGATCAGATTCGCACCCTTTCCACAGGGGTCCATGGGGACATCAAAGACCTCAACGGCCGCATTGAGCGGGTGGAAGAACGGCTCAGTGGCGAAATCAAGGCCGTCCGCACCGAACTCAACGGTCGCATCGACCA
>JXQG01000042.1 GCA_001007665.1 Candidatus Synechococcus spongiarum SP3
TGTACCCCGCCCATGGCCATGCAAAATCCTGTATGGCACACTTTTGAAGGCCAATTCAGAGGTTCCCTTACTGCTAATCTTGATTCTGTAAAATCTACATTAGGCAGTAAAATTGCTTCAAATGTTCGACTAGAGGAAGTTTCTAAAAATCTTGCCACCAATCTCGATTCTGTTACAACTCAAATGAATGAGATAAATGAGACAGTTATCCAACTAGAGGAAGCCTTCAAAAGTCTTACTACCAATCTCAATTCTTCTGTCAAAATTCAAACGAATAAAATCAATGAGACAGTTATCCATCTAGAAGAAATTTTCAAAAACTTTCTACCAATCTTGATTCTGTAAAATCTATATTAGAAAATAAAATTGATTCAAATACAAGTCAAACGGATAAAATCAATTTATAAGAAATTTCTAAAAAGCTTTCTACTGATCTCGATGATTTAAAATCTATGTTGCGGGATAGAGTTAATCTAAGGAACTCCTGAACAAGTCCCTTTTGCCTCTGCTGGCCTTTTAAAAAGCCTTGTAAGAACAGAGAAGTTAGAGTCTTCTAGTGGCGTGGTTCCGACTTATTTAGAGGTTCCCTAAATACAGATCAAATGCGTAAGATTAGTGAAATAGTTATTTGACTAGAAGAAGTCGCAGAAGATTTTGATGATATTAAAGACATTCAGACAACGCTGAGGAATAGGGATGTTGCTGTTCAAGCCTTTTTCTGCCGACACTTCTTATGGCCCCTCTCCACCGGGGGAGAGCACGCGCTCGGATTACGGATCCCGATCCTGGTCTGACCGCAGTCTGTTTGCGTCCCATGGCGTCATCGTCCCCTGCCCTGGCACAGCCGCTCACGGGTGGCGGATCCGAATGGTGACTTGCGACGCGATCTGGCGCGCCGCCCCACCATCGTGATCCTGGACTTCGACTCCCAGTCCGCCCAACTCATTGCCCGACGCATCCGCGAGACGGAGGTGTTCTCCCTGGCGCCGGGCCATGGGATCAGCGCCAGGACAGAAACAGGCGAGGCTTCAGGCTCACAAACCGGCTATGGCTGGGGAGTTCTCTCAAGCCATCCCGGTGCTCTTTTGTGAGACCATAGCGCCAGAAATGCTTGAAATCCTTGCCAGGTGAGAGGTGAAACAGCACCATGACGAACAGCATCTCCCCGAGGGAGAGCTCGCTAACTCGTCGGCGCTGGCGATCAGAGGGTCCGTCCGTTTGTGGGGCACCGGTAGATCCTGAATCAGGTCATGCCTGATTGGGGAACCTCTCACCTCCCACCAGGCCTGGACAGGCTGAACAACAGCCGCAGTAGGAGTTCTATGAAGCTCTGATCAGCGATCAGCGATAAGATCGAGATTCGGGTGTTGCCCGACACGACCTTCGGGCTGATCCACGGCAAGGCGGGCGTGATCCGCTACGTCAACGGCAGCAGCATCGCTTTCCTGGGCAGCGTCAACGAAAGCGCCAGCGCCTGGATGCTCAACTACGGGCTGCTCTGGGAAAGGACGAGCCGGCCGCCACTGCCTGGGCGCAGGAGAAGTTCGACGCCCTTGGGAACAACCGCGGCCAGGATTTGACTTCCTCCCCGCCCTGGAGGAGGGGGATTCCTTCTCTCAGGCAATGGGCAGCACGCACTGATTCAGGCGAGCCTCTTATCCCAGGACAGCCATGTTGTCACGACGCCTGCTTTGGCCCAAAGCCGGGGAGAGGCGCCCCGGTGAGCAGACCGTTGATCACGGCGGCACACCGTTGGGAGGTGGTCTCCATGGTCTGACGGTCACGGTTGGCAGGCGCGGGGATGGGGGCGCCGATCCGAACGGTGATGTTCACCAGCTTGAGCCCCGTGCTTCCACTGGAGAGCGCGCGATGGCTGTTGAGAATGGCCACCGGCAGCAGGGGGCAACCACTGCGCTGCGCCAATAACGCGGCCCCATGGCGAGGACGCTCCACCCTGCCGGTAGCGCGACGGGTGCCGTCCAGAAACACTCCCACCAGCCAGCCCCGCTGAAGTTGGGCCAGGCAATGGTCCAAAGCCCGGCGATCCACGTGGCCGCGGCGCACGGGCACCGCCCCCAGCCCACGAATCAAGGGCGCCAACACGGGAACACGAAACAGCTCCTGTTTGGCCATGAAGGACACAGGTCGTCCCATGGCGCAACTCAACAGGGGGGGGTCCAGGTAACTGCCATGGTTGGCCACCACCACATAGGGTCCTCCCCGGTACGGTGGCGGACGTCCCTCGACCCAACCGCGAAAGGCCAACCGGAACAGGGGATTGACTACCAGGGTGCGCAGCAGCCAGTAGCTGATCCGGGCGCAGCGGGGCACAACGGGGGCGGGCTGCAGGGGGCGATTGTCTTGTCCCATGGCCGTGAACTCAGCAAGCCAGGTCTGCCGTGGTGTTGATCTGACGGATGTGGAGGTTGGCGAGGCTCCGCTTCAGCAGCCCTGAGAGCACGGCCCCCGGTCCGATTTCCAGCACGGTGTTCATGCCCAGGCTGGCCAGATGATCCATGGTTTCCCGCCAGCGCACGCCGGAGACCATTTGTTGCGCCAGGTTGGCCTTGAGGGTAGATCCAGCCGTGCTGCTGCGTGCGGTGGCATTGCTCACCACCGGCACGGTGGCGTCGGCAAAGGGGATGGTCTCCAGAAGCTGGGCAAAGCGAGCCGCCGGCTCCTTCATCAATGGGGAATGGAAGGCGCCGGAGACAGCCAGGGGGATGCTGCGTTTGCAGCGAATGGTTGAGCAGATCTGCCGGACTGCTGTTGCCGTGCCGGAGAGCACCACCTGGCTGGCGCTGTTGTCGTTGGCAATGACCACGTTCTGTTGCGCCGCCACGGCAGCCTCCAGTTCGGACCGCACAAAGCCCATCACAGCCGTCATGGCGCCGCCACCGGCCGCGGCCATCAACTCGCACCGTTGCTTTACCAGCGTCAGACCTGTTGGGAAGTCAAAGCACCCTGCCCCATACAGCGCCACCAACTCCCCCAAACTGTGCCCTGCCAGCACGTCAGCCTGCTGCCCCTGCTGTTGGCAGCGATCCAACAAGACAGACTCCAGGACGAACAAGGCTGGCTGGCTGTTGCGGGTGTCATTGAGGTCATGGCCCGGACCGACGGCAGTGCCGTCACAGATGGCCAGCAGGTCACGCCCCAAAAGCGCACTGGCCTGGGCAAACCGATCCTGTGCCAGATCATCGTGCAGCACCCCTGTGGTCATGCCCTGCTTCTGTGATCCCTGACCGGGAAACACCCAGGCTGTCCCCATTCCTTTGCCCTGTGACTACGCAAGAGCCTAGGTTGCATCAGGCCGCCCCCAACGCAACAGGGCCGCCCCCCAGCTCAGACCCGCTCCAAATCCACTGCTGGCGATCAGGTGACCGGGCCGGATCCGCTGCGCCTCCACTGCCTCGTGGAGCATGAGGGGAATGGTGGCGGCCGAGGTGTTGCCGTAACTTCCCAGGTTGCTCAGCACCTTGGCGGCAGGAACACCGAGACGCTGGGCCACGGACGCCAGAATCCGCTCATTGGCCTGGTGGAGCAGCAGCCAGTCCAGTTGCTCTGCGGTGAGCCCGGCCTGCTCCAGAACTTGGGTCAAGACCAGCGGTACCTGCTGAACAGCGAACTTGTACACTTCCTGTCCATCCATGGCGATGGGGCGGAAGCCGCCAAAGCCGGCGTGAAGGTGGTCATGGAGCACCTGGGGTGTGACCTGATGGGCCATGGTGAGGCAACCGCGACGGCGGCCATCCGTACGCATGACCATGGTCAGCAGACCGTCCCAGCCCTCGGGGGCAGCTTCCATGGCCACAGCAGCCGCCCCGTCACCAAACAACACACAGGTGCGCCGATCCTGCCAATCCACCCAGCGGCTGAGCAGGTCGGCTCCCACCACCAGCACCCGCCGACAGGCGCCGCTACGGATGTACTGTGCCGCGGTGATCAAGGCAAACAGAAACCCACTGCAGGCCGCGGTGAGGTCGAAGGCCACTGCGTTGCTGGCCCCCAAGGCTGCCTGCACAGCAGGTGCGGACCCGAAAAGATCCTCCGGACTGGAGGTGGCCAGCAGGATGAGGTCCACCTGATCCGGCCGCCAGCCCGCCTGCTCCAGCGCCTGTTGTGCCGCCTGGCTGGAGAGGGATTCCAGGCTGTCGTCAGCCGTGGCGATCCGCCGTGCAGCAATGCCGGTGCGGCTGCGAATCCAATCGTCGCTGGTGTCCAGCCACAGGCTCAGCTCGTCATTGGTCACCACACGCGCCGGGCTGGCAGCACCACTGCCAGTCAGGGCAATGCCAACCGCTGCAGACACAGAACAGCTCCAACCGTGGGCAGTTAATCACAGAGCCTCCCGCACGGGTGTCGTGGTCTGTTGTTCCTGCAGGCGTACGAGAGTTTCTGGCGGGCAAACCGGCTGGCAAATCAACTGTCTCAGTTGCCCCATGGTGTTCTTTTCACAGGCGGAGAGGGCCAGGCGCAGTGCGGCAACCACCGCCGTCGTGCGGCTGCTGCCGTGGCCAATAATGCAGATGCCGTTGACGCCCAACAACAAGGCGCCCCCATGCTCTGCGTGGTCAAGGCGTTGCTTGATGCGGCGTAAATTCCCACGGAGGAACGCGGCGCCCAGCTTGCCGCGACGGCCGCGGGGCAGCTCCGCTTTCAGCACATCCAACAGCACCTTGCCCACGGATTCAAGAAATTTCAGGAGCACATTGCCCGTAAACCCGTCACAAACCACCACGTCAAATTGTCCACTGAGCACGTCGCGGCCTTCGCAGTTACCGCGGAAGTCAATGCGTTGCTCGTTCTGAAGCAGACCGTAGGCGGCCAGGGACAACTCGTTGCCCTTGGAGGCCTCTTCGCCAATGTTGATGAGTCCCACCCTGGGTTTGTTGATGCCCAGAATGGCGGCACTATAGATGCTGCCCAGCAGGGCAAACTGGTGCAGATAGGCGGCCTTGCAATCCATGTTGGCGCCCACGTCCAGAGCCAGCACCTGCCGGGCCGGGTCGTTGGTGGGGAAGAGGGCGCCAATGGCGGGGCGATCAATGCCCTCCAGCCGACCCAAACGAAAGATGGCGGAGGCCATCACCGCGCCAGAGTTGCCAGCGGAGTAGATCCCGTGGGCGCGGCCACTGTTCACCAGGTCCATGGCCACGTTGATGCTGGCCTTGCGTTTGCGACGCACAGCGGTGGCCTCGTCGGTCATGGTCACGGAAGGGCCAGCATCCACAACGGCGATGAGCCCGTTGCTGACGGAGCGTTCGAAATCCTGCAACAGGGCTTCGTCCTGCCAAAGGGTGTCCAGGGCTTGGGGCTCGCAGCAAAACCACAGCCGCACCGGCAGGCGCTGCACCGCTTCCAGACAGCCCCGCAGGATGGCCTCCGGTGCATGGTCACCTCCCATGCCGTCCACCGCCAGCCAGAGACGACGACTCAGGTCATCTTCAGAGCGTTTGGGGAGATGGCGTGTGGCGCGGAAGTGCCGGAACGTCCCCACAGTGTTGAGCAGAGACAACATGAGCCGGGGCTGACGCGACAAACGCCGAATGCGGCGAATGCGGCGGATGGCCCGGCGGCGGGCCCAGGGAGAGTCGGATCCTTTCGTTGCCACCGCTTTCGGCAATCCACCAACAAGTTTAGCTGGAAGACATGGCCATGGTCGCCATCTCAACGCGGCTATAACCATTGCGAGCCGGCGCCGGTTGAACAGCAAGCGTCTCCCGATCAACAATCCGCTGGAACAGGTAACCGGTGCCACGGGCTGTGAGAATCAACTCCGGATTGGCGGGATCCTCCTCCAGCTTGGCCCGCAGCCGGGAGATATGCACATCCACCACCCGGGTATCCACATGGCGTTCAGGGGTGTACCCCCACACCTCCTTGAGAATCTCGGAGCGGCTGAACGGTTCTCCCGATCGACTCACCAACAGCTCAAGCAGGCTGAATTCCATCCCCGTGAGACGAATGCGCTCATCTCCTTTGAACACTTGGCGCTTATTGGCGTCAATGCGCAACCGGCCAACCTGGATCAGACCTGAATTCGCCGACCCCGATCCTGAATCTTTATCGATGCGGCGCAGCACCGAACGAATTCTTGCCTCCAGCTCTTTGGGACTGAAGGGCTTGATCACGTAGTCGTCCGCACCCAGTTCAAGGCCGGTAATGCGGTCTGCCACGTCCCCCAGGGCGGTGAGCATGATGATGGGCACATCGGATTCACGGCGCACCTCCTGGCAAACTCCGTAACCATCCAGCTTGGGCATCATCACGTCCAGGACCAGCATGTCCGGGTGATGGCGGTGGAACAGATCCAGGGCCTCTTCCCCGTTGCTGGCACTATGCACCATGTAACCAATCATGGAGAGGCGTGCCTCCAAAATCCGGCGAATGCTGACCTCGTCATCCACAACAAGGATTTGTTCTTTTGATTTAGTCCCGGTAGACATGGGCAGAGTTCATTCTTCCTTAATAATCGCAAGAAGGAGATCGGGACCACGGCGTTGACCTCGGCAGGCCGCTATTTTTCTTCACAAAGAGGATCCTGATTCTTCTATGGAACTCTCCCCGTCCCTTGCGCTGCGCTGAAGTGGCCAGAGTTCAGCCGGTTTATCGCTGCCAAGCCTGCGGTTCCCAGGCCCACCAGTTCTTTGGTCGTTGTCCCTCCTGCGGCGCCTGGAACACCCTGCTGGAGGAGTTGCCCGCGGAACGCTCCTTGACGTCGCAGCGGTGCCCATCATCCTCAACCCGGCAACGCTCCCAGCCCATCGGGGCGGTGGAGCCCATGGCCGAGGTGCGCATCAACACCGGCTCCAGTGAACTGGATCGAGTGCTGGGCGGAGGTCTGGTTCGGGGGTCTTTGGTGCTCGTCGGCGGTGATCCCGGCATTGGCAAATCCACCTTGCTGCTCCAGACCGCCCACCACATGGCCCAACAGGTGTGTGTTCTCTATGTCAGCGCGGAGGAGTCGGCCCAGCAGGTGCGGCTGCGCTGGTCGCGGTTGTGTAGTGGCCATCCGGAAACATCGGATCATGACTCCTCCATCGCCATGGGGTTGCGCCTCCAGGCGGAGACCAGTCTGCGCCTGGTGCTGCAAGAGTTGGAGCGCTTGGCTCCGGACGTGGCGGTCATTGACAGCATTCAAGCCCTCCACAACCCGGACCTGAGTTCTGCAGCCGGCTCGGTGGCCCAGGTGCGGGAGTGTGCAGCGGCCCTGCGGCAACTGGCCAAGACCATGAACATCGCCACGCTGCTGGTGGGACACGTGACCAAGGAGGGGATGCTGGCTGGTCCCAAAACACTGGAGCACCTGGTGGATGCCGTTTTGAGCTTTGAGGGGGATCGTTTCGCCAGCCACCGTCTCCTGCGGTCATTGAAAAACCGGTTCGGCGCCACCTTCGAGTTGGGGGTCTTCGAGATGGGGGACAGGGGACTGAGAGAGGTGGCCAATCCCAGCCAACTGTTTCTGAGTCAAGGGGACCCCACCAGCGGCACTGCCGCCATCGTGGCTTGCGAGGGCACCCGTCCCCTGGTGGTGGAATTGCAGGCCCTAATCAGTCCCAGCAGTTACGCCAGCCCACGGCGCTCTGCCACAGGGATTGCCAACAACCGCCTTCATCAGATCCTGGCCGTGCTGGAAAAACAGTTGGGGCTGCCCCTGTCCCGCTTTGACTGTTATCTGGCCGTTGCCGGTGGCCTGGAGGTGACGGAGCCGGCGGCGGATGTGGGTGTGGCGGTGGCCGTGGCGTCCAGCTATCGGGACCTGCTGATCCCCCCCGGCACCTTATGTATTGGCGAATTGGGGCTGGGCGGTCAACTGCGACCTGTGGCCCGGATGGAGCAGCGCCTCCAGGAAGGACAACGCCTGGGGTTTCACCGGGCCCTGGTTCCCGCTGGCAGCGAGATCACCCCCCCGGCCACAATGACCATCATTGAGGCCGGGACCATCCGTCAGGTGCTGGTGGCTGCCCTGCAAAACAATCTGGCCGTGGCGGACGAAGAAATCCCAAGCCAGGCTTGAGGCCCTGAGCCAAGGCTCGGCCGCAATCAAATCAGCACGTCAATACTGCCGCGCCCACTGGTTTTCAGCCAGTTCTGGGCTTCCAGGTAGTTGTTGGGGGCCAGGCGGACGGCCCTGGTCCAGTACTCCGCAGCCTGGCTGTAGTAGCGGTCCATGACATCGGACGCTCCCTGCTGCTCGGCCTGGCTGCCAAGATGGTGATAGATGACGGCAATGTTGTTCAGAGCCTGGGGCATCTTGGCGTTCAAGGCCAGGGCTTGCTCGTAATGCTCCAGCGCCTGCTGGTGCTCACCGTTGCTGGAATGAACCAGGCCCATGTTGTAAAGAATCCAGCTCCGGTCGTTGGGATCATCTTCCAACCGCAGCGCCTCGGCAAAATTTTCCATGGCCTCGGCATACTCCCCGTCGGCCTGGGCACTCATCCCGTCCCGGTAATAGGCAAAGGCCTCCTTGGAACGCCGGTCCGTGGGCAACACCTTGAGGATCAGGTCTGCCATCACGGTGAAGCTTTTATCAATGAAGTTGTCGTTCCGTTGGCTACGGGCCATGCTGGTCTCGGCAGGGACGGGCATCTATCCTGCCTGGTCTTTAGGCTGACGGGATGAAGACATCGGCCCATTCGGAACATCTCCTTCTGGAGATTGACGGGATGAAGTGTGGCAGCTGTGTCCATGCGGTGGAGCGCCGTCTCACAGAGCAACAGGGAGTGAGCGGCGTTGCAGTGAACCTGCTCACCCGTACCGCTGCCGTGGGCCTGGATCCCCACATGCCGGCGGAGCCCCAGCAACTGACTGCGGCGTTGCAAGCCATGGGCTTCCCGGCGCGGTTGCGGGACCAGGGGCAGGCCATGGTGGAGCCCCCTTCCCTGAACCAGGGCTGGTGGAGCCGCTGGCGCCGCCTCATGGTGGCCCTGGTGCTCATGGCCGTCTCGGGTGTGGCCCATCTGGCCATGGCCCAGCAGTGGACCTTGCCGCTGTTGGACTCCATGGTGTTCCATGGGGTGGTGGCCACGGCGGCCTTGGCTGGCCCCGGTCGCACCATCCTCATCGGCGGCTGGCGGGCCTTGCGCCATGGGATCCCCACCATGGACAGCCTGGTGGGGTTGGGCATCACCAGTGCCTACGGCTCCAGCCTGGTGGCCTTGTTTTGGCCTGCGGTGGGCTGGCCCTGCTTTTTTGACGAGGCAGTCATGCTGCTGGGCTTTGTGCTGCTGGGCAGATTCCTGGAAGAGCGGGCCCGCCGCCGCACGGGTCTGGCGCTGCGCCAGTTGATGGACCTGCAGCCGGAGACGGCCCGCCTGCTGGTGGGGCCGGAGGCCACTGCGGCAGAGCCCAACCAATTGCTGGCCTGCAACCACCGGTCCGTGCGGGCTGCAGCGTTACGGGAACAGGACCGCCTGCTGTTGCTGCCGGGGGATCGGATTCCCGTGGATGGAGCCATCCTGGCCGGGCGCTCCAGCCTTGATTTGTCCAGCCTCACGGGCGAGCCCCTGCCGGTGGAGGTGAGCGCTGGGGATGGGGTCACGGCAGGTTGCCGCAACCTCACGGGTCCGCTGGTGGTCAAGGTGGAGCAGGCTGGCGCCAAGACCAGCCTGGCCCGCCTTGTTCACCTGGTGGAGCAGGCCCAGAGCCGTAAGGCCCCCATCCAGCGACTGGCGGATCAGGTGGCGGGACGATTCTGCTACGGCGTGCTGGCCTTGGCTGCCCTCACCCTGTTGTTCTGGTGGCTCTGGGGAGCCCATCTCTGGCCCGCGGTGTTGCCCACTTCCAGCCAGGCCCATGGCCATGGAGACGTCAGCATGGGCACGACACCCCTGGGACTAGGGCTGCAACTCGCCATTGCCGTGTTGGTGGTGGCCTGTCCCTGTGCCCTGGGGTTGGCCACGCCAACGGTGGTGAGTGTGGCCACGGGACGGGGCGCCAAGGCCGGCCTGCTGTTCCGTGGCGGCGATGTGCTGGAAACGGCCGCCCGACTCGACACGGTGGTCATGGACAAGACCGGCACCTTGACCATCGGCCGCCCCCTGTTGCAGGCTGTGGCGCCATCTCCCGTCTGGAGGCAGGACGGTGCTGAAGCCAGGGAAACGCTCCTCTTGCAGTGGGCCGCCAGTCTGGAGCAACAGACCCAACACCCCCTGGCCCATGCGCTGATCCAGGCCGCCCAGGAGCAGCAGATTCCCCTTCTCCCGGTGCAGGACAGCCGCACGGAAGCAGGACTCGGGGTGCAGGGAATTGTGGCTGGCGAGAGGTTCACTCTGGGGCGGCCGGACTGGCTGGAGCAGCAGGGCTTGGCCATGGACCCGTCTCTCCAGGATTGTCTGCAGGAGTGGGAGCATGCCGGTCAGGCTGTAATGGCCCTGGCCAATACCAACCGGATCCTGGGACTCCTGACCGTGGCGGATCCTCTGCGCCAGGATGCAACGGTCACCATGGCGCGGTTGCGGACCATGGGCCTGGAGTTGCGCCTGCTCAGCGGCGATCGCCGCGCTGCCGTTGAACACTTGGCTCATCGTGTTGACCTCGGGTCTCGGGACGTGATCGCTGATACCCGCCCCCAGGGCAAGGGTCAAGTGATTGAACAACTGCGCGCCCAGGGCCGCTGTGTGGCCATGGTGGGGGATGGAATCAATGACGCCCTGGCTCTCGCCTGCGCGGATCTGGGCATTGCGGTGGGCACTGGCACCCAGATCGCCCAGGACACGGCTGATCTGGTGGTCATGGGTGAAGGACTGGCCGGTCTGGCGGATGCCCTCCTTCTGGCCCGTGCCGCTATGGCCAAGGTGCGCCAAAACCTGTTCTGGGCCTTTGCCTACAACAGCCTGGCCCTACCCCTGGCCATGGGCCTGCTTCTGCCCAGCCTGGGCTGGGTGCTGCTCCCCCCGCTGGCGGCGTTCCTGATGGCCGTCAGTTCCATCAGTGTGGTGACCAACGCCCTGCTTCTGTCCTGGCGACCGCTGCGGGAAAAGACGTGAGGAAAGCCCCAGGCAGGATTGGTACACTTCTCCGGACGGGCATAAAGGCATGGGAAATCTGACTGAGGTGGGCTTGCCAATTGCCCTGGCGTTCATCATGTTCAGACTGGGGCTTGGCCTCACGGTTGACGACTTCTTCCGTATTGCTCGCCAGCCAAGGGATGTTCTTGTGGGCATCCTTTCCCAGATGGTCCTCCTGCCGGTGGTTGGCTTCGCCTTGGCCAGCACCTGGCCGATGGCGCCAGAGTTGGCGCTGGGGGTGATGCTCATCGCTGCAGCGCCTGGCGGTGTCACCTCCAACGTGCTGACGTCCTTTGCAGGTGGTGACGTGGCGCTGTCCATTTCTCTGACAGCGGTCACCAGCGTGATGAGCGTGGTGACGGTTCCCTTGATTGTGGCGTTCTCCCATCAGCAGTTCATGGGCAGCGACAGCCTGGGTGACTTTTCTGTCGCCAGCACAGCACTCCAGGTGTTTGTCGTCGTCACCCTTCCGGTCATGCTGGGCGTCCTCACCCACCACCTGGCTCCGCCTGCCGCCCGGCGACTGAGGTCACGGGCCCACACAGTCTCCATTCTGCTGTTTGTCCTGGTGCTGTTGGGAGCGGTAGTTGAGGCCCGGGACGACATTGTTCCCTATTTTGCGCAGGCAGGTCTGGTGACGCTGGTGTTGAACGTGACGATGATGGTTCTGGCCTGGACCGTTGCCGGCGCTCTGGCGTCTGGTCCCAAGCAGCGCATTGCCATCACCATTGAATGTGGTCTGCAAAACGGCACCATGGCCATTGCGGTGGGGGTGCTTTTGTTCGGTGGCGGCCTGACCGTGGTGCCGGCAGCCACCTATAGCCTGATCATGTTTGCGACGGCGCTTCTGTACCTTGGTGCGCTTCGTCGAAAAGCGAAGGTGGCGGCTTAGGGGGCTGGAACCGGCGCCATGCCTGGTCGCTTTTTGGTGATGGAAGGCATTGACGGCTCAGGCAAGTCCAGCCAGGTGGAACGCCTGCACCACTGGTTGCCCCGCTCCAGGCTCATGCCCGCTGGCGCCAAACTGCTGGTGACCCGAGAACCCGGGGGGACCCCACTGGGGGAGCAACTGCGCCCCATCCTGTTCAATCGTCAGTTGACCGTCCACAGCCGCGCTGAACTGCTGCTGTTTGCAGCGGACAGGGCTCAACACGTGGAGGACTGCATTCGTCCAGCCCTCAACGCTGGCCACTGGGTGGTGAGTGATCGCTTCAGCGGCTCCACAGTGGCCTATCAAGGCTATGGTCGTGGCTGTGACTTGGAGCTCATCCACACGCTGGAGCAGATGGCCACTGGTGGTCTGACACCCGACCTCACCCTCTGGCTGGATCTTCCCCCCCAGCGAGCCCGTACCCGAAAGCCCCCAACACACCAAGACCGTTTTGAGGGAGCAGGTTTGGAATTCATGCAACGTGTAGCGGACGGCTTCCAGCAGTTGGCAGTGGAGCGAGACTGGTGGCGGATTCCTGCCGGGCAACCCTGCGCCGCAGTGGAAGCTGCGATTCAGGATGCCATCCGCAGAACCTTTACTGTCTGAAGCACGGTGAGCGCCTCCAACTGTGGAACCGTGTTTGCCGACGTGATCGGTCAGGCGCAGGCTGTGGAACTTCTGCAAGCCAGCCTGGAGAAGCAGCGCCTGGCGCCGGCCTATCTGTTTTGTGGTCCCCACGGGGTGGGTCGTCGCCGAACGGCCTTGCGGTTTCTGGAGGCCGTCCTGAGTGGTCACCTGCAGGGGGATCCTGCCCAGCGGCAGCGGCTGGAGGCGGGCAACCACCCTGATCTGCTGGTTGTAGAACCCACCTACAGCAGCCAGGGTCGCCTGCTGACCTCTGCGGAAGCTGATGATCAAGGTCTTAAAAAGCGGGGTCTTCCCCAGTTGCGTTTGGAACAGGTGCGGGATGTGGGTCGTTTCCTGGCCCGCAATCCTCTGCAGGGGCAACGCTCCTGCACGCTGCTGGATGGGGTGGAGCGTCTCAACGAGGCAGCAGCCAACGCCCTGCTCAAAACCCTGGAGGAGCCAGGTGGCGGCCTGCTGGTGTTGTTGGCCCCCAGCCGCAACCATGTCCTTTCCACCATCCTGTCCCGCTGCCAGGTGGTCAACTTCCGTTCCCTCTCCCCGGCAGCGCTGCAGCACGTGTTGCTGGGGTCGGGGAACCTTGCGGAGGAAGACCCCCCAGAACTCCTGGCCTTGGCAGCCGGCAGCCCGGGGGAGTTGCTCCGCCACCGGCAACAGTGGCAAGCCCTGGAGCCTGACCAACGGGAACTACTGGAGCAGCCCCTGGAGACTCCTCGTCAGGCTTTGGCTCTGGCCAGGGACATTGCTGAGCGTTTGGACCTGGAGCAGCAGCTTTGGCTCATTGGCTGGTGGCAGCAGCACCTGTGGAGACGGGGGAGCGGGCAACCGTCCTCGATCCAGGGGAGAGTATGGGATCTTGAGCGCCTTCACCGGCAACTGAGAGGCTATGTACAGCCCCGCCTGGCCTGGGAAGTTACCCTCCTGAGCGCGTTGATGAAGCACTAAAACCGGAGCTTGGCGTTGCCTCCTTGTTGTTGGCGCCGTTGTTGACATCTTCCGTGCCTGCCTCTTGCGCCAAGGCCAGTTCACTGCGATACCGTTCCACCGCTGCGGAATCTCCGGGAAGTTCCAGGCAGTAGCCGGCCCCGTAAACGGTCTTGATGTAGGTGGGTTTGCGGGGGGTGGGCTCCAGCTTGGTGCGTAGATGGCGGATATGGACGCGGATGGTCTCAATGTCGTCGTCCGGGTCGTATCCCCACACATCCTTAAGGATCAAGGAGGGGGCCACCGTCTGGCCGTGGCGCTGCAGGAGGCAGTGGAGCAACTCAAACTCCAGGTGGGTGAGGCGCACGGGTTTGTCAAACCAGATGGCCTCAAAGCGTTCCGGGATCAGGGTGAGTGGACCAAAACTCAGGATTTCCGTGTTCTTTGCCGAGAACGGCGAGTGGTCACTGCGCCGCAACAGCACCTTGACCCGGGCCAGCAGCTCATCCAGTTCAAAAGGTTTGGTGAGGTAATCATCGGCGCCTGAGTTGAAACCGCTCACCTTGTCTTTGGTGTTGGCCAAAGCCGTGAGCATGAGAATGGGGACCTGGGAGGTGCGGCTATCCCGTCTCAAGCGCTGGCAGAGGGTGAGACCATCCACCAGGGGCAGCATCAAGTCCAGGATGATCAGGTCGGGGATGCTTTGCATGGCCAGGGCCTGACCCTTCACGCCATCCTCGGCCAGTTGCACCTCAAAGCCAGCATGCCTTAGGCTTCCCGCCACCAACTGGCGCATGTCACGGTCGTCTTCTATGAAGAGAATGCTGGACTTCATGGGCAGAGGCAGGAGATTGAGAAGGGTCCGCCAGGATGGGCGGACCAGGCTGTTCAGGATTTTCCTCCAGGAAATCTTAGTGGTCGTGGCGGGGAGGGACCGGCAATTGTTGCCATATCTGCCATGTCAGAGTGCTTTGGGTTTGCAAACAGACAAATTGATCATGCCCGGGAGCTTCCTGCCATCTGCTTCCACGCGGTGCGGACCTATGGCGGGACGGCTGAAGATCCATGACCTGAGGACCCGATGAGCCAGGCTCCGTCAGGTGTTCGTCCAGGCTGGATGGTGGACGACATGTATCCGTTCGAGAGCCGGTTTTTCGCCACCCCGTCCGGACATTGGATGCATTTCGTTGATGAAGGCGAGGGCGAACCGATCGTACTCGTGCATGGCAATCCAGCCTGGTCCTTGTCGCGGGAATCAGCTTCTTGATGTCGAGCTGGATCGGGCAGTATCTCGTCAAGCAGCGCAACTTCTTGGTCAACAAGGTGATGCCGATGGCCCTGGGCGACAGCAGTGTGCTGACCCCGGAGATCATGGCACACTATCGCAACGCACCGGCCTTGCCCGAGATGCGTCGGGCGAACGCCGCGTTTCCCGGCCACATCATCGGTGCGAGCCATTGGCTGGGCTCCATCTGGGACGAACCCACGGCCTTCTCGGGCAAGCCGACGCTGATTCTGTGGGGACTGAAGAACACTGCGTTCCGGAGAAAGGAGTTGGAGCGCTGGAAGCACGAACTCTCCAACGTCCAGGTGCATGAATTCCAGAATTGCGGACACTTCCCGGAAGAAGAAGTACCGGACCCACTGGTCCCGCTGCTGCAGTCCTTCATGGGTCGGACGCGCTGAGGCAACTGAACGAGCGATTCGTACAGGTGAACCAGATCGCCACAAGAGACTGGCAGTAGCAAAATGGCTCCCCGGACTGGATTCGAACCAGTGACCAATCGATTAACAGTCGACCGCTCTACCGCTGAGCTACCGAGGAATACGGGGAAGATCCTAGCTTGCCTGCTGTCGTTTGAGCAACCCTTCTTTTTTGTCGGCATCAACTTTTGTTGGCATCAACCAGTGGCCATGGCTGGGCCGACGGTGCCTTGGCGCATGGGGAAAGCCCCGTCACAGCAATCCAGCTCCTCCAGCCTGTGGGTCACCCAGAGCGCAGTCAGGCCCTCCGAACAAAGATGACGCACCAACGTCAGCATCTCCTGCTGGCTCCGGGGATCCAGGAGAGTCGTAGGCTCATCCAGGAGCAGTACCCTGCTGTCACTGGCCAGGGCAGCGGCTATGGCGAGGCGTTGTTTTTGACCGCCGCTCAGGGTATGGATGGGGCGTTGCGCAAAACCCTGAAGACCCACCTGCTCCAGTGCGATGCCGAGCCGCTCCTGGCGCTGTGCGGGAGACAGTTGGCCGGGCATCCCCAGTTGAAGATCGGCGCCGCAACTGGGCAGCAGCAGTTGATGATCAGGATTCTGAAACACCAGGCTGACTCGATGCGAACAGTCCACCCTGCCGGAATCCGGCTGAACGAGGCCCATAATCACCCGCAGCAGGGTGCTTTTGCCGCTGCCGTTGGCCCCCACCAGCATCCACAGGCCATGGTGCGGTAACTCCAAACTGCATCCGTCAAGGGCAACTGCGCCACTGGGCCAGCGCAGCCGTAGATCGGAAATCCGCAGGGGGACGCAGGGGGACGGAGGCAAGGAGGAGGGGGGCCTGGTCTCAAGCATCCAGGCTGAAGCCAGGGCGCCGAGCGCGTCCACTACCGCCACTGGAGCGCTCGTACATCTGCACGGAGGCAATCTCGTCGCTCAAAAGAAGAATTTTGCGCTCACTGCTGGTGTCGCAGTTGAGGTGGAGCAGTTCGGAGCGCTGGGAGGTCATCGCTCCTCCCAAGGTTTGGAGCAGGGCCTCTGCATCAGCTTGTTCCCGTCGCTGGACAGTGAGTGGGAGCGGGTTGCGTTTGAGGGAAATTTCGACAGTGAACACCAAATCAATCAGCGCTTCCTGAGCAAGTGTATGGGGCAGGCGCCGGTTCAGCGCGGCGCTCGGGACCAAAGTCCCGTACAGAAAAATTTCAAGGCCTGTGGACAGGTGGGATTTACCTTGCTGCAAGAAGGGTTGCCACGAGGTTCCAGTGAGCGGCATCTCTGCTGTCGGCTTGGTCATAACCGGTGGCAATGCTCCAGTACTCCTTGACCCTGCCAAAGAAATTCTCGATCCGATGGCGCCGCTTGCAGGCTTCCCGGTCGTAGGAGCGCCGATTCTTATGGTTCACTTTGGGTGGGATGACCGCTGTGGCGCTACGCACCTGCAACTCTCTGAACAAGCTGTCGCTGTGGAACGCTTTGTCAGCCAGCAGCGCACCAAAGGGCAGGTTGCTGATCCGTGGCGCTGGCCCCTTTGCTCTCGTGGGCTTGTCCTGGTGGCAGGAGGAAGCGAACCAGATTGCCCAAAGCGTCCATCAGCGCCACGATCTTCGTTGGCAGCCCGCCATGGGAGTGGACAATGCGCTGGTGCTGAGTCCCCCTTTTGCCCCAGCGGCCTTCTGATGAACCGAGACAATGGCGCCGTCGGTGAGCCGTACCCTGGATCAGGATCGCCGCCGAGAGACTGGAACAACCTCTGCAACACACCATTGGTTGCCCGCGGCGGAAGCGGCGGAACTGGCTGTTCCAATGACCAATGACCGAAGTCATCAGGCAGTCTCGCCAGGGGGCGCCGGTGCCCACCTTCCAGGGAACAGCTTCCACAGGATTTAGCTTTGCTCAAAGGAATTTGAGTAAAAATGCTCAGAAAACCATTCTGGAGATTTTCCTAAGGTGATTTCGCAACAGTCTGAAACCTTATGACCATTGCTGTAGGGGGCGCGCCAGCAGCGCGGGGATGGTTTGACGTCCTCGACGACTGGCTCAA
>JXQG01000109.1 GCA_001007665.1 Candidatus Synechococcus spongiarum SP3
TGCAGGGAGAGCAACGTGACGGTAGTCTTCTCCACAATGGGAGCAAAGGCTTCCAGAGGTAGCGATCGCCAATCCTCCGTTTTTCCTGACGGTGCTGGCCGCCGAGTGCCCGACCAATTGATCCCGACGATGGGTCGTTGTTCAGTTGCCAGTTTTTGCCGCCAGTGATCAACCTGCTGCTCTGGCGCCTTGATATAGGGTGGATTAACAATGGGATGATCGGGACGAACCTGCAGATATCCTGGTAAAGAGAGAAGCGGGAGCCACTTGCCTGTGGTGCGTTGATTCACCTGCTCAGGGCTATAAATCATTGTAGTAATTTCTGAAGCCCGAATCAGGCTATGTAATTTAGTTTTTGCACAAAGAGCTGCGGAAATTCCAATGTTATTCAGATAGAGAACATAACGCATGAATTGCAAAGTATCTCCTAAACCCTGTTCGCTGACGAGGATCAGATTTTCTCCTGGCGCAAGGTTGCTGCCGTTCCACCGTTCTACTTGGGGATGAGCGTGTGGTTGCGGGTTGCCTTTCACCTGGAATCGCCATTCGTATTCCTTCCAGCCACTCTCGTAGTCACTCAATAAGAGCTGGACGAGCGAAAGGTTACAGTGGGCTGCTGGATAGTCAGAATTGATAGCCAGTGCTTGGCGATAGGCATCAATCGCGACTTTTAAATCACCCTGGTCTTTTAGAGCATTGCCGAGATTATTATAGACTTCTGGATAGTGTGGCTTAATAGCCAGTGCTTGACGATAGGCATCAATAGCGGCTTGCAGATTACCCTGGCCCTTCAAGGCAATGCCAAGATTATTATAGGCTTGTGGATCGTTGGGATTGATGGCCAGTGCTTGACGGTAGGCGTCAATGGCCGCTTGCAGGTCACCCTGACTTTTCAAGGCCATGCCCAGGTTAAAATAGGCTTTTGGAGAGTGTGGTTGAATGGCCAGTACTTGACGATAGGCATCAACGGCTGCTTGTAGATCACCTTGCTCTATCAGAGCAATACCTAGGTTAGTATAAGCTTCTGCATAGTCTGGTTTAATATCCAGTGCTTGGCGATAAGCATTGATTGCGGCCTGGAAATCATCCTGCTTCTTCAAGGCATTACCGAGATTATTATAGACTTCTGGAGAATTGGGATTGATAGCCAATGCCTGGTGATAAGCGTCAATAGCGGCTTGAGGATCACCTTGGTCTTTCAGGGCGTTGCCAAGATTTGAATAGACTTTTAGAAGGTTGGGATTGATGACCAGTGCTTGGCGATAGGCATCAATCGCCGCTTGAAAATTGCCTTGCTCTTTCAAGGCATTGCCCAAATTGAAATAGACTTGTGAAGAGTTGGAACTGATGGCTAATGCTTGGCGATAGGCATCAATCGCGGCTTGCAAGTTGCCTTGCTCTTTCAAGGCATTGCCCAAATTGGAATAGACTTGCGGAGAGTGTGATTTGATAGCTAGTGATTGTCGATAGGAATCGATCGCGGCTTGCAGATCACCTTTATCTTTCAAGGCAACGCCAAGATTGTTATAGACTTCTGGATCATTGGGGTTGATGGTAATGGCCTTCCTGAGCAAGGGAATCATCTCTTGCTTTCTCCCTTGCATCCCGCAGATGACGGCTAGGTTGTAGAAGATTGTGTAGCTGGTGGCCCCTTCTTCCATCAGTGTTCTGTAGATGGCTTCAGCGTCCTCAAGATGACCTCGTTGCAGTTGCTCCAGGGCGTGTTGTTCCTTTTCCCGCTGCATCCTGTTCATCGTGCTTGACTTGCCGGACACTGATCCTACACTCTCTCGTCAATTCTGTCAACTACGGGGGCGCCTTCCAGGCTGCAGAAGGGAGCAGGCTGTCCCTGCTTGCCTCTGAAGAAAGTTGCGACCCGATGAAGGATCCTCTGCGTGCCGCCATGGGCGGCCGCCCCTGGGCGATGTTCGGCGGGGGACTGAGGTCCTTCCTCGGGCGTGTGAAGTACGGCCGTGGGAGGATGGGGTGGAGATCTGCCGCCATGGTCGCCGCCAGCGACAGCTTACCCAGCACTTTGGTCACTGAGACGGTGAGCGTGTCCCAGGCCTGGCTTTGGGACGGCTCAGCTCACACCAGCCAACGGCGCTCCCATGCACTGGGCCGCTACCAGGTGAGCCGCGCCTGGCGCAAGGGAAAGGGGGCTGGAAAGCACGGCGCAGCCGCAGCCTGGCGAGGAGGACATCGTGCATCTGCTGCTGGACGACATGGTGGCCAGGACACGGCTGGACAAGAAGGCCACGATGGCGGCCTTGGCAGGGGAGAGCACGACGGCCTGGCGATTGTTCCTTGCGCATCTGGCGGTTGCATGAAGAGTTGAGCGCGGACGATCGGGACCTGGTCGATGCCCCTGCCGGGTCCAACCTGCAGGAGCAGCGCACAGCCTTTCTGCGCAAATGACAACTGAAATGCCGCGCTGTCGCCGACAGCCTTGAAGAAGCTGGTGATCGACAGTTCTCCTACATCCGTCTGGATCGGTCCCTGTAGAAAGCAGTGCGCCCCACCAACGCCACCGCACCACTGAGCGGGGAATTCCGCCGCGGGATCAAAAAACCGGACCGTTCTCCCCCTGTGCCGAGACCGTGCCTATGCTCTTCCGGGCATTGCTGGCGACCACGCAGATCCGGATGCGCAAGGTAGATGGTGGGGCACACCTGTCCCAGTCCATCACCATGGTGAACAGCGTCTCGCCGAGGGAGAGCCTGTCCCGGCGCTGAACCACGGCAAGGGATGCCTCTCTCGGGTTCCCCTGATCCAGAAACTCGGGCACTATGGGGTTTGTCGCTGCTGCTGAGGATGATCGGATAGGGCTGCGCCGTCGGCCTCTGCATGGCCCACACCGGTCACGGTGACGCTCTGGGCAGTGCTCCAGTTGATTGGGAGCAAGGTGAGAGACCGGAGAGGACGCCTTCGCCATCATCGGTGCTGGCGGGGGTGACGGTCACCTCGGCAGTGGGCCGGGCAGCCAGTTGGGTCACCCTGTTGCGTCCTGACGGCTGGTCTCCTCTGGATGGCTGAGGATCGCCGCCAGTGCGGCGGCCACCCGCTCCATCACCTCTGTCCAGTTGCCCTGTTCCCGCTGGCGGAAGAGCCGCAGGGAGGGGTACCAGAAGCTGCGTTCCCCTTCCCTGCCCCAGCGCCAT
>JXQG01000043.1 GCA_001007665.1 Candidatus Synechococcus spongiarum SP3
GCAGCAGCGCATCCGCTCCGGGATGGCCGCCAATGAGGCATCCCTGTGGCAAGGCATTGTGGAAGTGGGTGAAGTCTATGTGGGTGCTCAGCCACGTCAAGAGAATCGCCGTGAGGATGATCCCCCTGGCGGCGAGGCGCCGAGCGGTCGCGCCACGAACAAGGCGGCGGTGATCGGTGCTGTGGGACGGGGTGGCCCGTATGGCCAGGGACTTGAGTGGCAAAGGGATCTTGTGCTTCTTCCAGGAGGCCGTCAGCCCCCCGGCAGACGGTGCTCATGACCGATGCCTACGCTGCCCTGCTACCGCAAGGCGACACGGGAGAGCTACCACCCTGCCGTAATCAATCACAGTGTGGCTTACGCGGATGGCTCCGTCCATACCCATACGATGGAAGGTTTCTGGTCATTTCTCAAACGGCTCGCGCTGGCTTGGGGCTTGGGGAAGACTAACGGGAAGAGGGGGAGAGGGGAACCTTGCTGTGGCCTGTTGTTACGGCTTTCCAGTCTGCGCAATTGGGGAGGGGGAGCTTCCAAAATCAGGTGGCGCCTGATTCAACCGTCACCGTGGGATGCCTTCTCTCCCATGAATGTTAGTATACTTTTATCCGGAACTCGGGTTAAAACAGGAATCTGCCTTGGCAACATCCTCAAAGCCAAGTTGGCCGTAGCATGGGTAAAATAATAGCTCCCGGGACTCATCCCATGTCGGAGCTGGCTGTTGCAGCGACACAAGAAGACTATCTTGAGGCAAGAACACTCCTGCGGGAGTACGGGACCAGCATTGCGGGGACCGTCTGCGCTGAAGGGTTTGAGGAAGAATGCAACACCGTAGACTCCACCTACGGACCGCCAACAGGACGGCTTCTTCTGCTGCGCATCGGACCAACCGTTGCAGGCTGCGTTGGTCTTCAGGCTTGTGGATCCGGTGTGATGGAGATGAAGCGCCTTTACGTTCGCCCTGCATACAGAGGCTGTGGGCTGGGGAGACAACTGGTGGAGGCGGCTGTCTCCATGGCGCGGGAGATGGACAACCCTGCCATCCGCCTGCATACGCTTCCCGCCATGGTGGTGGCCAGACATCTTTACCGCTCCACAGGTTTTGTGTCCATGGCCGCCGCCAGCCACAGTGCTTGCCGTGAGGACGTGGTGATGGAATTGCGGCTCACATGACAAAAACTCTACACTGCGGGAACCATGTGGGCAGCCACTGCCCCATGCCTTGACCATGACCTCCAGCACGCCCACGTCAAAGCCGGGGCGCCAGTCCCTGCCAATGGCTGTCCCTGTGGGACCGAATCCTTGGTGACCGGCGGAGTGGCCATGTTCCAGTCGATCAAGGGTGGCATCAATTCTGCCAAGAGTGACCTCCATGCCGCCGAGGCCAGAAGAAACACTGGAAACCCATCTCTGTCCCAGTCCCGACCTTTTGAAAAGCCTTGCTGTGACAAGAAAGTCAGAATCCCATGTGGACCCGCTTGGGGATTTTTCAGTATTTCCTAAGACATGCAGTGGCAGAAGCAATCCATCTGCCTGCTGGAGTCACTGGATAGGCATCTCCGTATCCGATTGTGGCCACGGTAATTAAAGTCCATCACAGATATGTCAAGACTGAAGGGACAATCCAAAGCCGTAGAAGATACTCAATCGAGAACAGGATGGCGACAAAGGTGTCCAGGCTCCTGAGTAACCACAAATGCTGAGACTTGATGACTGGCTCCGTTGCCAGCACTGCAAGAGCTATCGAGAAGATGCCCAGCAAACCTGTCCCTCGGTTCAAGATCGTTGGTCTTCCTTTTGGGTCATCTTCTCCCAGCAGCGTCAAGGTTTTCCGGCACCAAGAAGCAGGACGAGGCAAGGGCATGACAGTTTCGTGACTCATTGGGGTGAGCCTCTATTATCAGGGAATCCATGTCCCTGCCTGAATCTCCACACTCAAGGGGCGCCGTACCCACCCCCACCCGGTGTTTCAATGACCACCACATCTCCTGCTTGCGCCTGCACCCAATCACAGCTTGCCAGTGGAATGATCTCCCCGCTGGCGCGCTCCAGCCAGTTGCGGCCGGGAGCGCCGGGGTGGCCGCCAGCACAGCCGTAGGGCGGGACACGGCGGCGATTGGAGAGGATCATCACCTCCATGGGTTCCAGAAAGCGCAAGCGGCGCCGCGCCCCATCCCCACCGCGATAGCGCCCTGCGCCCCCCGAGCCCTCGCGGACCTCAAAGCACTCCACCCGCACAGGAAAGCGGGATTCCAATACCTCGGGATCTGTGAGACGGGAGTTGGTCATGTGGGTTTGCACAGCGGCGGCTCCGGCAAAACCCGGCCCAGCACCAGAGCCTCCGCCAATGGTCTCGTAGTACTGATGATTGTTGTTGCCGAAGCTGAGATTATTCATGGTGCCCTGGGCTGCGGCCATGACCCCCAAAGCGCCATAGAGGGCGTCGGTTAATGCCTGGCTGGTTTCCACGTTCCCTGCTACCACAGCGGCTGGATCCCTGGGCGCCAACATGGAGGGTTGGGGCACCACAATGGTGATGGGCTTGAGACACCCTTCATTGAGGGGAATACTGGCCTTCACCAATGTGCGAAACACATAGAGCACCACAGCCCTGGTGATGGCTGTTGGGGCATTGAAATTGTTATCCAATTGCGGGCTGCTGCCGGTAAAATCCACAACGGCGCTGCGTTGTTTATGGTCAACAGACACCATGGCTTGAATCATTGCACCGTTATCCAGCTCGTAGGAGAATTGACCACTATTCAAGCAGGAGATCACTTGTCGTACAGACTCCTCGGCGTTGGCTTGTACATGGCCCATATAGGCTTGAACGGTGTCCAGTTGGAACTCCTCCACAAGCTGCTGCAATTCCGCCACGCCACAGGCATTGGCGGCGATTTGTGCCTGCAGATCTGCAATGTTCTGCTCAGGATTGCGAGCAGGATGGGATCCACTGTTCAGAATGGTCCGCATGGTCTGCTCTTGAAAGTGTCCTGCCGCCACAACCCTGCTGATGGGAATGATCACACCCTCTTCAGCAATGGAGCAGGAGTTGGGAGGCATGGAGCCGGGGGAGATTCCCCCCACATCCGCGTGGTGTCCCCGGTTGCCCACATAAAACAGAATGTGCCGTTCTTGTGGGTCAAAGACAGGGGTAATTACCGTGATATCCGGCAGGTGGGTGCCGCCAAGATAGGGACTATTGAGAACATAAACATCACCGGGTTTCATCCGGGTTCCCTGGGCCCGTATCACGTGCCGTACACTCTCGGACATGGAGCCCAGGTGAACGGGCAAGTGGGGAGCATTGGCCACCAAACTGCCCTGGGCATCAAAGACAGCACAGGAAAAATCGCACCGCTCCTTGATGTTCACGGAAGATGCGGTCTTTTGCAGCGTGACGCCCATCTGTTCCGCAATGGACATATAGCGGCTGTGGAACACTTCCAACATCACGGGGTCCACCGCTGCAGCAGAAACAGAACTCTCCCCTTTTGCGCTGATTCTTTCCAGGACAAGATTTCCTTGATCGGTACACCGGGCTTGCCAGCCTGGCTCCACAACGGTTGTTGCCACGGTCTCGCTGATCAAAGCGGGTCCCGACAGAGCAACACCGGCCCGTAGCGTTGCCCGGTCATAGACTGGCGCCACACGGGGACCACCATTGAGAACCATCACCACACTGTTAATGAGCTTGGCAGGCTGGGCTGGTTTGTTGTTCTTGTGGGTTTGAGCCAGCGGATGGGCATGGCCAATGGCTTCCACCACTGCCGTAGCGATGATCAACGGCTTGTTCTCCATCAGAAAACCGTAACGCTGCTGGTGGCGGCGTCTGAACTCCTCCGCCATGGTCGGTGGACTGCCTGCCTGCACCTCCAGGGCGGTATCGGATCCAGCGTAGCGCAGGTGAAGACGGCGCTGGATGGTGATGCGGTCGGGGTGGATGCCCTGGCTGGCCACAGCCTGCTGGGCGGTTTGGGCCAAGTGATCCAGAGTGGCCACTACGAATTGTTCCAACCGGCTGCCCAGGGGACGATGGAGGGACTGCTGCCGTAGGGCGCGAATCGCGGCCTGGCCAAGCCCGTAGGCGGACAGCACACCAGCCATGGGGTGGAACAGGATGCGACGAATCCCCAACACGTCCGCCACCAGACAGGCATGTTGCCCGGCGGCGCCTCCAAATCCACAGAGGGTGGTGTGCTTGACCTCACAGCCCCGCTCCAGGGAGATGGTCTTCATGGCTTTGGCCATGGTTTCCACGGCAACCGTGATAAAGCCCGTCGCTACAGCCGCCAGGGATTGGGGTTCTCCTGTGGCTTGCGCAATGGTGGCCGCCATGGCCGTCAGCTTCCGACGGGCCGCCACGGGATCCAGGGCAGACTGGCGGTTCGGGCCAAACACTGCGGGACAGTGCTGGGGCTGCAACTTGCCCAGGATCAAATTGCAGTCCGTCACCGTGAGGGGGCCGCCACGGCCATAGCAGGCTGGGCCCGGATCCGCGCCGGCACTGTCCGGTCCCACCTGGTAACGACCCTGGGCAAAAGAGCAGATGGAGCCTCCGCCCGCCGCTACCGTATGAATGTTCAGCATGGGCGTCTGGAGACGGACACCGGCCACCCGGGCCTCCAGACTGCAGCTGTACTCCCCATGGCAGAGGCTCACGTCCGTGGAGGTGCCTCCCATGTCGAAGCTGATCATGAGGGGTCCGAGCCCTGCGGCCTTCGTCACCGCAACAGCACCCACCACACCCGCGGCAGGGCCGGAGAGGATGGCGTCTTTCCCGTGAAACCGTTGTGCTGCCGTCAAGCCCCCGTTGGATTGCATGAACAGCAGGGGAACGTCCCCCAACTCCGCCGCCAAGTGGTCCACGTAACGACGCAGGAGAGGGGAGAGATAGGCATCTACAACGGTAGTCTCACCGCGCCCCACCACCTTGATCAAGGGGCTCACCTGGTGGCTGAGGGAGACGTGACGGAAGCCGATGTCCGCCGCAATGGCCCCACAGGTTTGTTCATGGGCCGGAGAACGGTAGCCATGGAGCAATACAATGGCCAGGGTGCGAATCCCCGCGTCATGGACCGCCTGGAGTGTGGCGCGGGTCCGGCTGTGGTTCAGGGGGTGAATGACCTGGCCTTGGGCATTGATGCGTTCTTCAATCTCCACCACCTGGGTGTACAGCAACTCCGGCCGGCGAATCTCCAGTTCGAACAAGCGGGGCCGGGTCTGGTTGCCAATGGCCAAGGCATGGCGAAACCCACGGGTGACGGCCAGGGCGACCCGCTCCCCCTTGCGCTCCAACAGGGCATTGGTGGCCACGGTGGTGCCCATCCTCACCTCCGCAATGGTCTGAGACGGAATGGGGTCTCCAGGGGCGAGATTCAGCACCTCCCGAATGCCCTGCACCGGCGCGTCCAGGGATTGCCGGGGGTGATCGGACAGCAGTTTATGGGTTTTGAGGCTGCCATCCGGGGCCATGGCCACGATATCGGTGAACGTGCCCCCCCGATCAATCCAGAACCGCCATTGGTTTTGGGCTACGTCACTCACTTGGGCCAACGTTGCGAGAAGCCGGCAGACGGATTTGAACCGACGACCTTCGCTTTACAAAAGCGCTGCTCTACCACTGAGCTATGCCGGCATGAACCCTTGTGGCCCGAGCCATGGACCAAGGGATTTCAACCCTAAACCACCCACTCAGCGCCTGAAGAACAACAGCCAAAGCAGAAACCCCACCAGCACCATGGGCCACAGCAGGCCGGCAAGGATGCGGAACGCCAGCAGGACCAGCAGGAGCAGGATGACGGAGATCCCCATGGTGCGAACCAGGGCTTTGGCTTCACTGGTCATGAAACGCCAGCGGGGAATGAGGGACATGGCTGGAATCCGTCATGGAATGGGCAGAGGTTAGCAACATGGAATGGGCAGAGGTTAGCAAGGAGGTGTGTTGACGCACAGGCATCCTTATCCACGATAGGGGTTATGGGGGTTGGACGCCATGGGCCTCCAGGGATGACCGCGCTGCCGGATGGCGCGCAGGCCGCCCAGACCGGAACCGGGCAAAGGAATGAACAGCCCTGTGGAATGGTCATGCCGCCAGAAAAGTCGCCGCAGAAGGGCCAACATGGCCTGCCATTCCACAGGGGCGGTGGGGTCATGCCAGCGCCCCGGCGTGGCATAGAGCCAATGGAGCCAGTCCTGGTGATGGTGATGGGCTTGGGGGCGCAAGCGACCATGGCCGGGTGTTGCTCCACCGTGTACCGTCAGCGTGGGTGAGTCCTGGCCGTCCTCCACGGGAGCCACGATGGTGAGCTGCCCGCCGCAGCCGGGCGCCAGGGCTGCGGCGGGCTCCACCACCACCTCCTGCTCATTGATGCGGCACACGTGAACCTGGTGGACGGCACCGCCGTTGTCGGCTGAGAGTCGCGCAGGCCAATGCACCCGAAACGTGGGCAGCTCACTGGTGCGGGGCGGATCCAGGCAAGCCCTCAGGGCTGTCAGCAAACCGACGAGGTTCAGCCCACTCCAGAGGAGCCCCACAAAACGATTCCCCTCCACCTGCTGCTGGCTGAGCATGGTGGTCATGGCCGGGCTGGGGGGCAGGACGGACACCAGCCCCAGGAGATTCCAGCCGTTGAGGACGAAGAGCACCAGGATGGGAAGCACCAGACTCCATGCCAAGCGGGATCTGGGGCGTTGCAGTGCTTTGGAGGTGACGCGAAAGCCGGGGCGCCAACGGGGAGCCAATAGCGTCTGCACAACCGCCCAGGCCAATACGGGTGTGAGCAGCCAACTGTAGAGCTCCGGCAGCAAGGCGGAGCGGGATGCATGGTTGAGCCAGCTCACCAGCAGCAGCAGGCTGAGCCAGTAGGGCAAAAACACCATCAGAAAGTCGGCGCCGTTGAGGTTGATGGGCAGAATCCCCAGAAGGCCTGTGCTCAGGGGCAACACCAGCAAGATGAGTCGGGGGATGGCGTTGAACCAGTGCAGCGCCCCTTCCAGGAAAGCCAGCCGTTGAATCCAGCTGAGACCAGGGATACGCAGGGGTCCCCGGGGACTGCGCAGAGTTTGCAGCGTGCCACGACACCAGCGCAACCGCTGCTGGGCAAAGTCCGCCACACCAGGCGCAGCAAGCCCTGCACTGAGCTTCTCGGGCAAAAAGAGACCTTGCCAGCCCAAGGCAATGAGTCGAATCCCGGTGGCCAGGTCCTCTGAAAGGCTATCGGTGGAAAACCCACCTACCTGATCCAGGGCCTGCCGCCTCATCAGGAAAGACGTGCCCGCACAGACCACGGCCCCCACGCTGTCCCGCACCGGCTCAATCCACCGGTAAAAACTTTCCTCATCCGGCAGTAGCCAGTCTTCCATGGCCAGGTTGCGCATCAGCGGATCCGGGGTCATGTAGCTCTGGGGGGTTTGCACAAAACCGAGCCGGGCTTCACGAAGAAACAGACCAACGGTGCGGCGCAGAAACTGGGGCTGGGGCACCACGTCGGCGTCAAACACCGCCATCAACTCGCCATGACAGTGGGGCAACGCCGCATTGAGGTTGCCGGCTTTGGCGTGCTGGCGCCCTTGGCGGCGATGATAGCGGGCCCCCAAGCTCCGGGCCAGAGCACGGCGCTGCTGAGGAGAGCCGTGGCCGTGGGAATCCGTCCCTTCGTGTTCAGGGCCATCATCCAGGAGCCAAACCGTTTTGGCGGGATAGTCTATGCGGCAACAGGCGATGACTGTGCGCTCCAGCAAAGCCAGGGGTTCACCGCAGCAGGGAATCAGCACGTCCACCGTGGGAAGGTTGGGGCACTGTTGCAGCAGGGCTTCGCCATCCTCTGCAGCGGCGGTGCGATTCCTCCGCCCGGAGAACGACAGGCCAATCTGCAAGAGGCCCGTCAGGATCAGCCAACCTTCGCAGGCCACCAGCAGCCAACTCAGGCCCAACGCCATGGGGGATTGCTGGTTCAAGCCAAACAACACCCGCCAGAGGAGGTAGCGTCCCGCCAGACTGACGATCAGCAGAATGGCCAAGCGCCGCCGCCATGGTGGGCATTGGGCTTCGGGGCGCCGGGTGAGCCAGCAGCAGGTGAGCACCACTAGCAGCGTGGGCAGCAGGCTGAGGGCAAGGGAGGCAAGTGGTGAAGACAAGAGCAGGGCCAGGACGAATCATCGGGCAGATGGCCCTTAGCCCACAGGATGGATGACTGTGGACTCTGCTGCCATCTGCTCAGCGCCTGGGCAGCGGCGGGCATTGAAGTCGCACTGGTAAACGGCGGGCTTCTGCCAGTGCAGGGGAATTTCCAGCAAATCCTTTGGGCCGCTTACACCTTGTACCACAAACAAGACTGCCGCCAGGATGTTGATGGCAATGTGGACTCGGCGCCAGGCCAGACGACGCACAATCTCCGGCCGGATCGCCATGGAGAAGACCATCAGGCCCACCAGCCCCACACCAGTCCAGTAGTGGGATGTCCAGAATGCGGAGTTGGTGGGGTCGTCGCTGACGCGCCACACCTCTGGCTGGGCGCCAAGTCCCAGGATTCCACCCCAGGTGAGCAGTGCAAAAAGGATGCGCTGCCAGCGCTGTTGGACCCGCCAGAGCACCACCAGGGCAACGACCGTGCCAGCCAAGGCCAACAGGAGGTACAAGCCCCGCAAATCCTGCGGGCTCTGCGGACCAAGCTCAGGCCAGAAGGACTTGGTGAGAATGGGAATTGCAATGCCCACCAGAACAAGGGCGACCATCCCTGTTGCCAGCCATTTGCCCAGGTCTCCATGATCGCGGCCAACGCTGGGAGGCAGCTTGGCGTGATCTACCCGGCGATGCCGGGCTTGCAGGCCCAGGCGTATCACCACACCCGCGAGGGGATACACGAGAACGACAGCGAGAGCAGGGTGAATGATCCAGAGCCAGTCAATCAGTTCCATGACTGTGTTGTACTGTGGAGAAAGGTTCAACTCTAAAGCTAAACCTTTGGCAGTCCCAGTTCACGGGTGTGGCTTCATGGATGTGGACCAGAGCTTCAGCGGTCTGAAGGGTGTGATTCAGCGGCTGGTGGAATCCGTCGCGGTGGAGGCTCGCCAGAGGGTCGGGACGATAGAAGCTGTGGGAATTGTCCCACAGCCATGGCGCACCGCGTTGGGGAAGAAGGGATTGGATCAGGGGGCCAATCACCCAAATCGACCAGTGACATATTCTTTGGTGTCCTTGGACTTGGGATTGTTGAAAATCTCCTTGGTCTCATTATATTCTGCCAAGTAGCCCACTTTCCCATCGCTCCCCTCCACTTCAACGGCGTTGTAAAAGGCAGTCATATCGGAAACGCGCACAGCCTGTTGCATGTTGTGGGTCACAATCACAATGGTAAACTTCTGCTTAAGGGCGTGGAGAGTATCTTCCACCTTGAGGGTGGAGATGGGGTCCAGGGCGGAGCATGGTTCATCCATCAGGATCACCTCCGGCTCTACGGCAATGGCGCGAGCAATGCAGAGACGTTGCTGTTGCCCACCCGAAAGAGAAAGACCACTTTCCTGGAGTTTGTCTTTGCACTCATCCCACACGGCTGCCCGGCGCAGGGAGGTTTCCACCAACTCATCCATGTCTCCTTTAAATCCATTGATGCGCGCCCCAAAGGCAATGTTCTCGTAAATGGTTTTGGGGAAGGGATTGGGCTTTTGAAACACCATGCCGATGCGCCGCCGCACCTCCACTGGATCCACGCAAGGACCGTACAGGTCTTGACCATGAAACGACACCTTGCCCTTCATGCCGAAGGACTCGATCAAGTCGTTCATGCGGTTAAAACACCGCAGCACTGTAGACTTCCCGCAGCCGGAGGGCCCAATGAAGGCAGTCACCTTGTTCTTGGGGATATCAAGGAAAACGTTCCTGACAGCCGCGAACGTACCGTAACTGATGGTAACGTTGGTACAACTGATGATGGGGTCGACAATGGAGGGCGTCATGGTGCGGGGTGGGGAAGAGAGGAGCTCAGGAAGCAGAGAAGCGCGCCAGCCAGCGGGCCAACAGGTTAGCCGCCAGAATCATCACCACAAGGATGAATGACGCCGCCCAGGCCAATTGCACCTGGGGTGCAAAGGGCATGATGCCGAAGTTGTAAATCTGGACAGACATGGTTGCTGTTGGGGCCAGAAGGCCCAGCCCTGACGACCAGTCAGGCCAGAAAGGGGAAAACAGCGCCGTAAAAATCAGTGGGGCAGTTTCGCCAGCGGCCCGGGCAATGCCCAGCACCACTCCGGTAGCAATGGGGGAGATGGCCGCCGGCAACACCACACGGGTAATGGTGACAAACCGGGAGGCGCCAATGCCCAAGGACCCCATGCGCAACTCTTGGGACACCAGCTTGAATCCTTCATCGGTGGTCTTGACAATGGTGGGCAACATCAACACGGCCAGCGCCAGAGACCCCGCCATGGCGGAGAAGGACTCACCCCAGAGAATGCGGGTGTTCACCACCAGGGCATAAATAAACAATCCACAAATGATGGAGGGGACACCCGCCAACACGTTGACGCCAAAGCGGATGGACTGGGCAAACCAGCCATTCCTGGCCACCTCCGCCAGATGGATTCCACCGCCCACACCAATGGGAATGGCCACCAGTGCCGCCACGCCAGTCACCATGGCAGTGCCAATGATGGCATTGCCCATGCCCATGGGCTCAGACAATCCCGGCGGTGGCGGCAGCTCTGTGAAGATGGCCGGCGTGATGGCTCCGCCTCCCTTGTAGAGCACATACAGAATGACGACCACCAGGGGCAGCACCGCCATGAAGGAAAACAGGCCCACCAGCAGATTCATGGCCCGATTCCAAACATTGCGCGGGGCCCAGGGGTTGTAGTTCAGACTCGAGGCCGTCAGTGGATGCTGGGTGGCGATCATGGTTTTAGTCATATTTCAGGGCAAGCCGTTTGACGACGATCTGGGCGCAGATGTTGACCAGGAAGGTCAGGATCATCAGCACCAGGGCCGCGTAGTAGAGGGCGGAAACTTGAATATCATCTGCCTCGCCAAATTGATTGGCCAGCAGTGAAGCGATAGTGCTGCTGGGGGAAAACCAACTGACGCTCAGGTTGGTGGAGTTGCCAATGATCATGGTTACAGCCATGGTTTCCCCAAGGGCGCGCCCCAGGGCCAACATGGTGCCCCCCACGATTCCGGAAATGGCGGCCGGGATCTGCACCTGGAAGATGCTGGTCCAGCGGGTCGCCCCAACGGCGTAGGCCCCTTGACGCAACTCCATGGGCACCTGGTTGAGGGAGTCCCGGGAGACGGCCGTAATGATGGGCAGCAGCATCACCACCAGGATCAAGGAGGCCATGGCGAGATTGGGGCCACCGGGTTCGGTACCGAAAAAGGGGAGCCAGCCCAGGTGGGTATGCAAGGGTGTGAACACCGCCAGGAAGCCGTTGAGCATGGCCATGGCCCAAAGCCCCAGCACCACAGAGGGAATGGCTGCCAAAAGCTCCACCATGAAACCAATGGTGGCTCTCAACTTTTGCGGCAGAAAATCTTCCGTCAGGAAAACGGCGGTACCCACCCCCAGGGGCACGGCCAGCAGAAGCGCCAGGGCCGACGTCATCAGGGTGCCGTAGATGGGTGTCAGCGCTCCGTAATCATTTCGGACGGGATTCCAACTGCTGTTGGCCAAAAAGCCCAGGCCAAAGTGAGGAATGGCTCCCCAGCGCACCCCGAACGTCTCTTCATCGTTCCAGGCCGCGATACCTTGCCAGATGGAATCTGGATTCCAAGGCAGGAGGCTGGAGAGATCCCCTTGGAACACCGCCTGGAAGCCCACCGTAAAAAAAATTCCGAACACCGTCAGGCTCACCACGGAGGCCAGAATGGCCGTCATCCGAATGAAGGCGCGGTCAACCAGCTTCTCTGTCCAGGGACGCTTCTTGTTGGTAAACATGGGTTTCATAACGATGCCGTCCGCAGATCTTCAATTCAGACGCTGCGCCTGAGGCAGCAAGGCTGGAGCGGTTGCCCCAGTCTTGCCCTGGGGTGTGGCTCAGCGCTGCAAGGAGGCAACAGCAGCCTTGGACTTGGCCACCACACTGTCGGGCAGGGGCACGTAGCCGAGGGAGTCGCTAATGGCCTGGGCCTCCTCTGACAGCATGTAGTTGAAGGTCTGCTTCAGTGCGTCCAGCTTGGCGCCGTTGCCAGTCTGGTACGCCAGAGCCCAGGTGAGGGACACAATGGGGAAGGAATTGGCGCCGGCAGGGTTGGCGTCCGTTCCCCTCAACTGATCATCCAGAACAATCTGGGACAGGCCCTCGGCGGCAGTGGCGGCGCTGGGCTTCACGTAGTTCCCTGCCTTGTTCTGGAGGGCAGCCGTCTGCAGGCCGGAGCGCTGCACGTAGCCGTAGTTCACGTAGCCAATGGCGCCCACCTTGTTCTGGATGAGACCAGCCACACCGGAGTTGCCCTTGCCGCCCACGCCAACGGGCCACTCGACAGTTTTACCGGAACCCACCTTCTCTTTCCATGCGGAGGAAAAGGCCGAGAGGGACTTGGTGAAGCCTGCGGTGGTGCCGGAGCCGTCGGAGCGGTGGGCAACGGTGATGCTGCCAGGCGCACAACCCAGGGCAGACCAGTTGGTGATGGCGCCCATGAAGATGTCCACCACCTGGCTTTGACTCACCTCGAGATCACAACCAGGCTTGTTGTAGGCCACCGCAATGGCGCCGCCGGTCATGGGGATCTGCACCACACCACGGCGCACCTTGGCTACTTTTGCATCGTCCATGGCAGAGTCCGAGGCGCCAAAGTCCACGTCGTTGTTGGTGAACAGCTTGACGCCGGTGCCGGAGCCCGTGGCCTGGTAGTTGACCAGGGGACCATCATCAGCGGCAAGATCCTTGAACCAGCGCTCGTAGATGGGGGCGGGGAACGTGGCGCCAGCACCATCCAGACGGGTCTGCGCCATGGACGACAAGCCGAGACTGGCTGAAGCAGCAAATAGCCCTGCACTGGCAGCAGTGAGGGTTTTTGCGAGGACGGACATGGAAGAGGGAAGGAAGGATTGTGCGAGGAGTGGAGCGAGGATCCTCCCTAAAGATGAGGCTAGAGACAGGAAGTTAAGGGTCCAGCGCCCGGTACGTTAAGGAATCACTATGGGATCCCCCGGTTCTTTCAGCACCATGACCGCTGTTCATCAACTGACCACTGAAACTGACCACTGAACTCGCCGTTCCACCGGTGGTGCAGGTACGGTGAATCATCACGTGATCCAGTCGATGGGTCGAGCCGTTGGAATCGATCTCGGGACCACAAACTCTGTTGTGGCCGTGCTGGAGGGGGGACGCCCCCAGGTGATTGCCAATGCTGAAGGTCTGCGCACCACCCCGTCCACAGTGGGCTTCAGTAAGACGGGGGAGTTGCTGGTGGGTCGTCAGGCCCGGCGCCAACTGGTTCTCAGCCCCGGCAACACGTTTGCCAACTTGAAACGCTTTATCGGTCGCCACTACGACGAACTGGACGAAGTCTCCAAGGGGGTTCCCTACACGATTCGCCGTAACGACCAAGGCAACATCCGCATTGTCTGTCCAGCCACGGAGCGGGAGTACGCCCCGGAAGAGTTGGTGGCCTCCGTCCTCCGCAAGCTTGTAGACGATGCCACCACCTACCTGGGGGAACCTGTTGATGCGGGAGTGGTCACCGTACCTGCCTATTTCAACGACTCCCAGCGCCAGGCCACCCGTGATGCTGGCCGTCTGGCGGGTCTGGAGGTGCTGCGCATCCTCAATGAGCCCACCGCCGCCGCCCTTGCCTGTGGGTTTGACCGCAAATCAGCCCGCTGCGTGCTGGTATTTGATCTGGGGGGCGGCACGTTTGATGTTTCCCTGTTGCGGATTCGCAACGGGGTCTTTGACGTGAAGGCCACCAGCGGTGACACCCAGCTGGGGGGCAACGACTTTGACCAGCGCATTGTGGATTGGCTGGCGGATGAATTCCAGGCGAACCACGACGTAAACCTGCGCCGGGATCGTCAAGCCCTGCAACGGCTTCTGGATGTTGCCGAGAAGGCCAAGCAGGAGTTGTCGGGGGTGCGCTTGACCACCATTTCCCTCCCCTTCGTTGCCACGGGTGCGGATGGAGCGTTGCACCTTGAGTGTGAGCTGTCCCGGCGCACGTTTGAGGACCTCTGCCCAGACCTGGTGGATCGGCTGTTGCGTCCGGTGCGCCGGTGCCTTCAGGATGCGCGGATCGCAGCGGACGACGTTGATGACGTGATTTTGGTGGGGGGGTCCACCCGGATGCCCATGGTGCAACAACTGGTGCGCACCATTGTGCCCCGGGAGCCCAATCAAGGCCATAACCCTGACGAGGTGGTGGCCTTGGGCGCCGCTATTCAGGCCGGTATTCTGCGGGGGGAGTTGCGGGATTTCCTCCTCAACGACGTCACTCCCCTCTCCGTTGGTCTGGAAACCATGGGTGGCGTGATGAAGCCCTTGATTCCCCGCAACACCCCCATTCCCGTCCGCAAGTCCGACACCTTCAGCACGTCGGAAGCCAACCAGTCCTCTGTGGAAATCAACGTGCTGCAGGGGGAGCGGCAGATGGCCTGTGACAACAAATCTCTCGGGCGTTTCCGTCTCTCGGGCATTCCACCGGCGCCCCGGGGGGTCCCCCAGGTACAGGTGGCTTTTGACGTGGACGCCAATGGAATCCTCCAGGTCTCCGCCATGGATCGTTCTACGGGGCGCAAGCAGACCGTCTCTATTCAGAACAGCTCCACCCTGAGTGAGCAGGAGATTCAACGTATCCTGAAAGACGCGGAAAATCGTGCGGCGGACGACCGACGGCACCGCACCGCAGTAAATCGGCGCAACCAGGCTGAGACACTACTGGCCCAGGCGGAACGGCGGCTGCGGGATATTGCGCTGGAGTTTGGTCCCTATGCCATGGAACGGCAAAAACAGGTGGTGGACGGCGCCAGCCGGGATCTGCAAGACCTGCTCCAGGACCCGGAAGCGGCGCCAGGGGAACTGGATGAGGCGGCCGCGGTCCTCGAAGATGCCCTGCGGGTGTTGAATCGCTGCCTCAGCCGGGAGAGCCGGCACGAGGAGCGGGGCCCCCTGCGAAGGATCCGCCGCACCATTGGCTCCCTGCGGGACGAGTTCTTTGCCGATGATGAAGAGTGGGATGAATGGCCGTCCAGGACCAGAGAAGGCCTGCGCCCTGGGGATGCCTGGGATCCACCGGAGTGGTCCGCTCAAGGTGGGCGGAACGCTGCGGCGCCCCGTTACCAGGAGCGGCAGTACCAGGAGCGGCAGGACACCCCCGCCGCCGATGAGCGCCGCCTGGCTCAGCCGACGGAGGAGGAGTGGGTCTCCGCAGATGCGGAGTGGGAGTCCCGTCAGCCAGTAACCCGCAGAAGTCGACAGCCCGATCAGCCAACGGCAGAACCGCCTGCGCAAAGCCCGCGCCGTCGGTCGCCTCCTCCGTTGGAAGCTGATCCTTGGGAGGATTCCTAAGGGCCATGGTCGGTCCCGAACAACCGGAAAGCGAGCTTGATGTTTGGGCGGTGCTGGGGCTCCAGCCGGGAGCGTCTGCCGCCGAGCTCAAGCGTGCTTTTCGCCAGCAGGCCCGGCGTTGGCATCCTGATCTGAACCCCGGCGATCCCACCGCTGAGGAGCGCTTCAAGTCCGTCAATGCCGCCTATGCGGTGCTCAGCGCCCCGTCCCGTCAGCAGGCTTGGCAGCAAGGCCGTGACCGCAGCACAAGCGGGGAGGACCTCAGCGGCTTTCCTTCCTTTGAAGACTATCTGGCCCATCTGTTCGGGCGGCGACAGCCAGTGGATCGATCCAGTCCGTCGCCACCGCCACCGGGCAGGGCCGAGCCAGCGCAGGCAGCGCCGCCACCGCCATCGCGGTCGCCAGAGTCATCAGCAGAGCCGCCATCAACCCCACCCAAGCCTCGCCCCTGGCGCGAGACGGCGCTGGCCCTCACCCTTCAGCAGGCCTGGACAGGATCCCGGCACCTGGTGGCGCTGCCCGATGGAACCCACGTGGAAGTACACACGCCCCCTGGGGCGGGGGATGGTTGGCGTCTTCGCCTGGCCGGCGTTGCCCCGGATGGAGGGGACCACCTCTTGCGTCTCCACGTGCGCACCCGGGAGGGTCTCCGCCTGGACGGCTGGCATGTGCGTTACCGTCTTGATGTTTCCCCTGCTGATGCGGCTCTGGGCGCCCAGGTCACGGTACCCAGCCTGCACGGTCCTGTGGAGTTGGCGATTCCCCCCAGGTGCTCCAGTGGTCAACTGCTGCGACTGCGCCGCTGTGGTTTTTGCACAGATGAGGACTGTGGAGACCAGATTGTGGAGTTGCGCATTGTCATCCCCTCGGCGCTGCCGGAAGTGGTTGTGGAGCTTTACCGCCAGCTTCAGGATCTGGAGTCCTCCTTTTGAGGCCAGGGCGTTCTGGTGAGAGGATTCAACAACCGCGTTGTTGATGATGGGCGTTCACGTCTTGCTGTTTGATGCCGGCACCCAAGGTGAGGGCATCCACTCCATTGACCTCAAGGGCAAGACCATCGTGCTGCTGTTTGAGGATGGGGACGATGCCGAGCGCTATGCCGGACTTCTGGAAGCTCAGGATTTTCCCAGCCCGACCGTGGAGAACATTGCCCGCGAGGAGGTGGAGCACTTCTGCCGCTGCAACGGCTACGAAGCCCGGATTGTCCCGAAGGGCTTCCGCCCCCAGTCTGAAGAGGACCGGCTGCTTCTCCTCCCACCGCAGCGGAATCTGGATGTGGAGAACTGGCATCAGCAGCCGGAACCGGAAAGTGCAGCGTCGGTGCCGGAGGCCGTCCAGGATCATGGCGCCGCAGACGGGGACGCTGAACTGGACGCAGATCCCGGATCTGACTTGGACTCTGACTTGGACGACATCCGACGGAAGCTGGAGCGTCTGCTTTGAGGAAGGCTCAATGCTTCTCGAAAGCTGAAGGTTGAGGCAGCCGCCGTGGGGTGACACGCCTCAGGGCAGTAGAAGCTGATAGAATTGATCAAAGCGTTCGTTCATTTGATCAGTGAGAAGATCAATGCGTTCATTCACCCGATCAACGCGCATGTTCACCTGATCAATGCGACCGCTGAGTTGATGGTTAATCTGGTCAACTTTGCCGCTCAACGCCCGAATGTCGGCCCTCTGCAGGGCGCCCATGGCAAGAACAACG
>JXQG01000044.1 GCA_001007665.1 Candidatus Synechococcus spongiarum SP3
ACACCATCCGGGCCAACTGCTGGGTGATGGTGCTGGCCCCTTCCCGAATGCCCCGTTGTTGCACATTGCTGACCAATGCCCGGGCCACTCCCCAGCCGTCAATACCGCCATGCTCGTAAAAACGGCGATCCTCCGCGGCAATGAAGGCCTGCTTGAGCCGTTCAGGCAGCTGACCGGCGGGAATTTTTTCCCGGGTGATGGGGCCTTGCTGCTGAATGACTTGCCCGTCCAGGGCCAGCAAGGTGATGGTCTGGGCCCGATGAAAGCTGCCCAGCCCCTGCACGTCCGGCAACTGGGGATCAACGATATCAATGGCTGCTCCCAGACCAACGGCTCCCAGAACTCCGAGGGTCAGGGCCATAGCTGCGGTTCGGCCCAGGTTACGTTGCTGGGAGAGTCTGGGGTGCGCCACGCGAAGAGAAGTAGGGCAGTGGAGCGGATGGGGGAGCCAAGGGGGGATTTCAGACCAGGGCCAGCGTGCTGTGCCCCAGCGCCACGGCGCTGACCAACATGCCCAGCACCAGAAATGGTTGAGCGCTGGCCTGGTACTGCACATCAAAGCGCAACGGATCCCGCAGCAGCCAGATGTCTTGCAACACCATCTGGGGAATGACCAGCAGCACAAGGATGGCGCCCGCCAAATGTTGACCCAGACCCATGAGCACCACTGCGATCAGCAACTGAAACCCGTCCATCAGGGCAGCAGACACCCAACTGGCCGCCTGGGGGCCCAGCAGCACGGGCAGGGACTGAAGCCCCAGCTGACGATCCCCTGCGATGCTCTTGAAATCGTTCACCACGGCAATTCCCAGCCCCGCCAGGCTGTAGACCAGCGTCAAGCCGACGATGGGCCAGTTGAGGTGACCAAACAGAGCCTGGCCAGCCCACCAGGGCAGGGCAATGTAGCTTGCACCCAGGGCGTAGTTGCCCAGCCAGCCATTCTGCTTGAGCTTGATGGGGGGAGCAGAGTAAAGAATGCTCACCAGGGATCCCCCCAGCGCCAGGAAGAAGAGGGTGGGCGTGGTGTGCTCTGCCCAGCGGTCCAGTCCCCAGGCCAGGGCCAGGCCGCCAACCAGCAGGACGACGACCTGCACCCTGACGTGAAGCAGGGGAATGGCTCCGGAGGGAATGGGACGGTAGGGCTCGTTGATGGCATCAATGTCCCGGTCGTAAAAATCATTGATGGTCTGGGTGAAACCCGCCATCAGTGGACCGCTGAGCACCATGCACAGCAGGGCGGCCGCCAGGTGATCCCGGCGCCACTGGAGGTGGCCGGAGGCAACCGCACCGCAGAGCACGCCCCAGATCAGAGGAATCCAGGTGATGGGCTTCATGAGCTGGAGCCGAATCACCCAGATGTTGCGGCCACGGGACGCTTCCTTCATGCCCAGCAACTGCCGGGCGTCTGTGGTTTGTCCCATCAGACCGGGGCAATTTCGTCGTCAAAGAACCAGCAGGAGTTGCCGTCGGGGAAGGTGACCACCACGCCAACGCCACTGCCGTCCGTCACCTGAAAGCCGGTGACTTCACCGACGTTGTTGGTTTTCAGCTTGTTCAACAGGTCCTGGGGAATGCGTTCCCGCACACGGGTGACCTTGACGGTTGTGCCGAGGTTAATGGCCGCCTGAGACATGGAATTGCGGATCACTGGAGTGCATCCGCCACCTTAAATGTCTATTGTCCCCCCATGGCTGATCCTGAGGCGCCGATTCCACGATGGTTGCCAAACGCATTGTCCCCTGCCTGGATGTGGCGGCAGGACGTGTCGTCAAGGGGGTCAACTTTGTCGGCCTCCGGGATGCCGGGGATCCGGTGGCGTTGGCCAGCCGCTACGACCAGGCCGGAGCCGATGAGCTGGTGTTTCTGGACATCACGGCCAGCCACGAGGACCGCCGCACCCTGGTGGACCTGGTGCGGCGCACTGCCGAGACGGTTTACGTGCCGTTTACGGTGGGGGGCGGCATCCGTGACCTGAAGGGCATCACGGAGCTGTTGCGGGCCGGGGCGGACAAGGTGAGTCTCAACTCCGCGGCGGTTGCCAACCCGGACCTGGTGGCCCATGGGGCAGAGCGCTTTGGCTGCCAGTGCATTGTGGTGGCCATTGATGCCCGTCAACGACAGCCGCCCGCACCACCGGGTTGGGATGTGTACATCAAGGGGGGACGGGAGAACACGGGCCTGGATGCCGTGACCTGGGCCCGGAAGGTGGTGGCCCTGGGGGCCGGTGAGATTCTGCTCACCTCCATGGATGGCGACGGCACGCGCCAGGGCTATGACCTGACCTTGACCCGTGCGGTGGCGGAGGCGGTGTCGGTGCCGGTGATTGCCTCCGGCGGCGCCGGCGCCATGGAGCACATCGCAGCGGCCCTGACCAAGGGAAAAGCTGCCGCGGCCCTGCTGGCTTCCCTGCTCCATGATGGCGACCTCAGTGTTCCCCAGATCAAGGCCCACCTGCTGGAGCACGGCATTGTGGTGCGGCCCCCAGACCACTGAAGGCCACTGAGGTGATGCCCCACCAGCCCTTTGCCCAGACAGATCCGGCCACCGTGTTCCGGTTGTTCGACCAGACGGCACGCACCTATGACCTGCTCAACGACCTGCTCAGCCTGGGGCTCCACCGCCTCTGGAAACGCCAGGCCGTGGCGTTGCTCCAGCCCCGGCCGGGTGCGCGGATTGTGGATCTTTGCTGTGGCACTGCCGATCTGGCCCTGCTGCTGGCGGAGCGGGTGCGGCCCCATGGGTGCGTTATCGGGGTGGATGGGTCGGCCGCGTCACTGGAGCAGGCCCGTCAGCGGGCTGCGGAGCGACCATGGCTCCACCTGGAATTCATCCGCGCCGACGTGCTGGCGCTGCCCCTGCCCCCTGGCGCCGCCGATGGGGTGATGATGGCGTACGGGTTACGGAATCTCGCCAGCATCGCGGCCGGCCTGCGGGTGATCCGTTACCTGTTGAAGCCCCATGGCCGTGCGGTGGTATTGGACTTCAACCGCCCCTCCCGTCCCCTGTGGGCGCAAGCGCAACGCAGCTATCTCCAACAGGTGGTGGTGCCCGTGGCCAGGATGATGGATCTGGAAGCGGAATACACGTACCTGGAGCGCAGCATCGCCACCTTTGCCACCGGCGCCCAGCAGGAAGCCTTGGCCCGCCAGGCAGGATTTGCCGTGGCCCGCCACCACCCCATTGCCGGTAGCCTCATGGGCCTGCTGGAGTTGGGCCTGGCGGGAGGACGATCTTGATGGGGGGGACTCAACCGCTAAATTGTGGGGACTGTGTAGGTGGGAACCTTCTCCTGCCACATTGCACGATGACCTCCAGCACTCCCGAATCCAAGACCTCCAGCACTCCCGAATCCAACGCCAACGCTGATGAGCAGTTCCCTGCCAGGGATGCCCCCTCGGCGGGTCCGCCCCTGTGGCGCCGCCGCTGGTTTGAGCCGATTGTGGTTGCCGCCATCATTGTGGCCCTGGTGGTTGCCCTGGTCATGGGCGTCACCAGCATGTTCGAGTCTGTCAAGGAGGAGATAGGCTTCGTCAAAGGTGATCTCAATGCTGCTGAGATCAGGCTCCGCGAGGAAATTCAGGCCAGCGAAGCCAGGCTGAACAAACAGATTGCCGAGGTGAAAACAGATTTCAAGACGGAGACCACGGAGCTGAGAGCGGAGGTCAAAGAGTTGAGAGGAGACTTCAAAGACTTGAGAGCAGAGTTCAAAGCCGAGATGAGCCAGAACAGTGCGGAGTTGAGGGCGGACAACAAGATCATGGGCGACAAACTGGACCGGTTGCTGGAAGTCCTGGCAGCGCCAGGCGATTCCACCCCGGCAAGTGACACGCCGCCAGGGAAGGGCCTGCAGGGGGGTGTCGGTAGCCCATCTTGATGACCAAAGGTCGTCATCCCTCTTACATGGGCTCCCCCTGGATGGTTTCCAGGAGCAAATCCAGTTGGTCCCCCAGCACATCCGGATCGGGATCAAAATCCTCTGGGCATTGCCACCGCTCATCGATCAGGCAGAGGCGTTCCACCAGCCCTGAGGGGCCTAATTTTGCGTTGGTTCGCACCAGTTCGTTCAGGAGCGTGGGCAAGGATGCGGAGGACAGTCCCAGGGCCTGCCCCAGATCCGCAGGTGTGCGTCCGGCCTGACGAAGCCAGTGCTTCACAAAAGCCTGGAGTTGCTTCCGGTTGGCATCATCCAAGAGTCTTGAGCGCACCCTCGGGACTCTACGGTGAACCTGCGTCTCCTGTTGTTCTCCATGGGTCAGGTTTTAACCAGTGCGGTAATGGCCTATGTCCATGACCTCAGTTTCATGGTCTGTTTTGGCGCTCTGGTGGCGGAGCGTCAACTGATTCAGCCCGACCCTGATCGTCAGCGGGCCACCAGGATGGTCGTTGCCGACGTCATCTATGGTTTGGCGGCGTTGCTGCTCCTGGGGAGCGGCATTGTGCGAGTGCTCTATTTTGGGCAAGGGGCCGGCTTCTACACCCACAACCCACTCTTCTGGACCAAGGTGGGACTGTTCCTGGCGGTGGGGGCATTGTCGCTCTATCCCACCATCACCTACATCCTGTGGGTCATCCCCCTGCGCAAGGGGGAATTGCCGCAGGTGGGGGAGGCATTGTCCATGCGCCTTGCCTGGATCATCAACGTGGAATTGGCGGGCTTTGCGTCCATTCCCCTTCTGGCGGCACTGATGGCCCGTGGCGTGGGGCTTTCTCCCGCTTGACTGACGGTAGTCGTCATTCATCAGGCCAAGTGCTCTCCTTCTCCTGCCAGAACAATTGCAGAGGGGGACGATCCAGTGGACGCTGCGGGGCACTGAACCTGGATCCCCAGACAGCCCTGGCACCGCCAATCTGTGGAGCGGACCAGTTGGCGGGCCTCCGTCAACGCACGGGCATGGGCGCTCCCACCATGGTTACTTGAGGGTGTCGATGGGGCTCTGGGGGACAAGCTTTGATTGACGCAGGCAGGGAGAGGCTCATGCTCAACCGCCTGCGTTGATGAAGCTCCAGAAGCTGGGATCACCAGTCTCAGTGGTGGCCAAGACGGTTGGGCTCACAAGAGCGCGATCAAGGAACTCATTGTGGCGCTCACAGGAGGTTTCGGCGATGAGTTCGCAGCCATGACAGGCGGCGCCATGAGTGGGGCGGATGTCAAAGGGGTGATTGGGATCGTGTTCCGAGCAGAACGGATCATTGCTGCAAAGTTGCCCCCGTTCAAAAGCCTTCTCCAAGTAGGTCACAATGCGCTTGCCAGCTCCTACAAGCCCGCCGAGCGTGCCTTCTGATCCAGAGCTGCTCGTAAACAGCAAGATCCCATATCCAATTGCGCTGTTTGCGTAAATCCGCTCACGGATGGAGCTGGCTCCATAGCCACACTCCAAAGCCATCTCTGTGATCAACAGGTGGCTGAGGCTATGCAGAAGCAAATAGGGTGCGCCTGGAAAGGGGAATTGCTCGGCATTGAGTCCACGGGTTGTAAGCCACTCCCTCTTGAATGCCTCCATGAAGTTCCTGGTCCGCATTGTCACAGCATCACTTCCGACCCAGGCCCTGATCTTGTCTGGGTCCAGTTCAATAAAGATCCCCTCGCCTTTGTTTTCTCTGGCAGGCACCCAGGTCAAGTTGTTGGCCAACGGAGCTCTGCGATTGCTGCTTGTGGTGTCAATTGGCAATCCACCAAGGCTGCTGGTGCGAGGGGTAAAGCGCGTGAAACCCACCAAGGCCTGCACTTCCCGCAGGCGATGCACCAGCAGAACCCGCTGAATGGCTTTGCGATACCAGGCGGGCGCGTTCGGCGTACGCCACACATCAGCTTCGGACAGGCTGTCTTCCGAAGAACTGGAGACCCCATCCATTGGGCCAACAAACAGCTTCAACTCCTCATCTTTTGGCGAGGGAACTTCCGTACCTGGTCCACCGCGTTGGGCCTCAATTTCTTGCCACAACAACGCTGGCTCAACGCCAGCAAAGGTGCTCTTGAGTCGAGGGTTGAACTTGAGTGCAGCCGGTACGTCAGTCTCTGCCCCGATGCCCTCCAGGTCATCTTTGAGCTCGCAGACGCGCTTTGCCAATCCATTGGCCTCTTCCGGCAGAGAGATCAACGAGAGCGTTTCCGTGAAATAGGCATTGCTGGCCGAACGCACCAGCAAGCGGTTCCTGGTGCGTTCCCCATCGGTGATGCACGTCTCAGAATCAAATCTCCCACGACCCAACCATGGCGTGCGTCCCTGGCAGTGCCCCAAGGGGTTGCTTTCGGTAACCAGGGCATCGGCAAGCTTACGGGTCACACCGCTCTCCGACTGCACATGGATCTGGGTGAAGTCATTACCCGTACCGGCCTCAAGCAGGTAGAGGCGCTCAGTGTTTTTGCAGTTGAACTGACGGAAACAAAAATCACGCCAGGGGATGTCCCTGAGATGGCCATGGGGGCAAGCCATCACAAAGCGCACCGGTACCAGAGGATATTCGCCTTCATCATCCCGATAGCGGCGCCAGTCCTGGATGCAGCCGTCATTGAAATGCACCAGTGGCCTTGCACGGCAAGGGATTGAATCGAACGCCAACCGCTCGCTGACTTTCTGGGCAACGGACCATTCCGGAAAACGGAAGGCCTTGATGGAGCCGCTGATGTTTCTGAGCCGGTCAACCTCCTTCGGCGGTGTTTTCAAACCCAAATAGGCTACGCCTGTTGCCTGCCGCACAAGCTGGAGCAGTCGCGGCTCATAGACGCTGTCACAGCCTTTATCGTTCCAAACACCCCTATCTCTTGTTCAGAGGTGCCTAAGCATATGGCAGATAGGATAGGTTATCAAGGGCTGTTGCTGAAAAGTTACGGATTGCTGACACTGGAGTCTTGTTGATGTACATTGCATTGGGAAATAATGGGAGCTTTCATTTGGAGACTTGGGTACCATAGATAATGATCCTGAGGATGACAGCTGGAATGGTAGGTGGCTGACGTATCTGGCGTTGTTTGGGACGTGAGGACTGGATGTACCAGTTTAATTAGCGGCATATGAAATATGTAAATAAATATGAGAAAACTTCACTTTTAATTTCAGAAAAACGTAAAATTTCAGAAAAACGTAAACTGGATCTTCATTGCTTCTAAAGCATCATGACTCATGACAACTCGACAACTCATGCAAACTGGCAAAACCGGACTTTGTTTCATGGCGACAATCTGAAGTTTCTTCGTGCCATGAACTCTGAATCTGTGGATCTAATTGCCACTGATCCACCATTCAAAAAAGGCCGAGATTTCCATGCTACTCCAAATAGCCTTGCTAATGATGCAAAATTTCAAGATCGATGGGCATGGGAAAGAGATGTCCATGATCCTTGGGTAGACCAACTTACTGATGACTATCCCAAGCTATGGGCAGCCATCATAAGTGCTCGTCTGACCCATAGTAATGGAATGGGAGCTTTTATGTGCTTTATGGCAGTCCGTTTGATTGAAATGCACCGAATACTTAAATCCACTGGAACAATTTATTTACATTGTGATTTTACAGCAAGTCATTATTTGAAGATAATTATGGATTCTATATTTGAGCATAAGAATTTTTTGAATGAAATTATTTGGCAATATGATGGACCTCAACGTCCCAGTAGAAAATGTTTTGGTACAAAGCATGATACTATATTTCGTTATGCTAAAACAAAAGACTATTTCAGTAATCCTGATTATATTGCTCCATTTCAGCAATTAACAACTAATGAATTATCTAAATATAAGAAATTGTCAGATGGTAGATATTATTACACTACTCCAAAAGGAGATTATACTGATTCTAGTATTGAGCGTCTTAGTGCAGAAGATAGAGTCGAATATACTAGAAATGGCAAAGTGCGGATTCGTCATTTTCTTCTTGTTGATAATGGTGGTAATGTTGGAAGAAAAAGCAACTTCCTGATGTTTGGACTGATATAATATCTTTAGGTCATGCTGGCGGAAACGAAAGATATGGTTATCCTATCCAGAAACCACTTGCTTCATACGAAAGAATAATAAATGCAAGTTCAAATAAAGAAGACATTATTCTTGATCCTTTTGCTGGATGTGCTACGACATTGATTGCTGCTGAGCGTTTGGGGCGTCAATGGGTAGGCATTGATATTTGGGATAATGCCATTCAAGCAGTAAGAGATAAATTATCTAAAGAAAATTTTAGGGCTACTGAAAGTGTTGATGGAAGACTTGCACTTTATTCTGTTCATTATAGTAAAGATCTTCCTGAACGCACTGATGATGGTGAAGAAACTGCACCATATTTGAGAGTTAAGTAACGAGTACATGAACCAGTAGGAGAACGTTGGACACGTACTCAAATGTATGAACACTTACTTGAACAGAATGGAAAAGTATGTCAAGGATGTAGGAGACAATTTAATGATAAGCGCTATCTTGAATTAGATCATAATACACCGCGTTCAGATAGTGGAATTAATCATATTAGTAATAGGATTCTTTTATGTGGGCCATGTAATAAACTCAAAAGCAATACTTATACATTATCAGGGCTGATAAGAGAAAATAAGAAACGAGGATATTGGAAAGATTAATAGTTTCTTAACAACAATCTAGTGAAAATTCTGCTATACTTAATAGGCAACAAGTCTACACTATCCATGGACAAGCAAAAGTTTTTCTCAGTGATTGATGCTATTGATTTTTCTAAATGGAATGACTCTTATATTTACTTGATTATGGAAAATAGCAGAAGATATTATACATTTTTGGAAAAATTAGAAAATTTTAGAAAGAATGAAGATTTAGTGTTGGAAGTGGATCAAACTAGTGGAGATCATCTGGATAAATCTTTTTAGATGTGGAAAAAGTACAAAATCAATATCAAAGATATTGTAAAAATTCGTAATGGATACGATAAAATGGAAGGTTGATTAAGATTTAATGCTTTTGTATGGATTATTTAACTTATTCTTGTAAACAGTCTAAGGTGAGACTCATAAGACTCCAGTGGTGACCTGGTTTGGGCTTGGGTACTTAGGTATGTAAGCCCCTCTTCATGAGTCCAATACGGCAGCCTGGCTTCCGGCTCCTGAACAAGCCTCCACCAAGCCTGAAGAAGATTGACGACCTGATCATGCACATCCGTGGATAGGCGTTGAGTGGGGGGGGTCAGCATCCGCAGCACCCGTTGCAACGCAGCGGTCCTGAAGGACTTTTGCAACCTGTTCTGTTATGCTTTGCAGTGCCTCTGACGCCATTGCACCGTTTGGGGCTGCAAGCTCCGGCCTGCTGTGCCGCGCCATGGCAATGGCAACCCCAGGGAGGCCGCGATCCAATGCCAGGCTGGCGAAGGGCGTGCAACTCGTTGCCTCCACATGGCGGTAGAAGGTCTGATGCCAATAAGGAAACAATCCGAAGTGGGAGCGATCCCGCGGGCGGTTGGGGTTCAGTAGCACCAACACCAGCCCAGGTTTGTTCCGGGTTGGCTCAGGACTCAGTTGTCGGCCAACACGGCTGGTGGCCTGGATGTACTCTGCGGCGGTCTTGGGTTGATTGAGCACCACCATCAAGCCCAGTCGCGAGATGTCCAGGCCCACTGAGATCATGTTCGTGGCCAAGGCCACGTCGAGATGATCCTTGTCGACGTAAGGCTTGGAGAGGCGGTCCTTGGTTTTGCTGATGGTAGCTGTATTGACCCGTGAGGTGAGCTCATAAGGCTCACAAGGCCTCTTCCGTGCCGCGAAGGGATTCACAAAGTCTTCTATGGCAAGGGCGCGGTTGTTGGCAAACTGCTCCAGTTGACCACCGAGTTCGTCTTCCAGAATGCTGCGCGTCACACCCAACTCCTTCAGGCTGGAGAAATAACCCAGCAGCGTCATGTAGGGATCAGCCGGATTTTCCCTGCCCCGGCTTTTGTGATCGTTCCATGCCTTTTGTGCAGCCGCCATCAGGCCCAGGTAAGCACGCAGCAGCACACCCTTGAGGTTGCGGCCTGGAGCGGAGAGGCCCACATACAACCGTGCCTGATTGTCGTCGTCAACAGTACGAGAAAAGAAGTTATCGTTCCGCTCAGGTCCTGGCGGTGGGAACACGCGCACCTGCCTACGAGCAAACAATGCTTTGATCTGGTCTTCCGCTCGCCTGACCGTGGCGGTGGAAGCAACGATCTTGGGTGGCGGAGAAAGAATCCGGCATCATCAGCCGTTCAATCACGGATTCATAAAGGCCTGCCAGCGTTCCCAGAGGACCACCGATGAGGTGCAACTCATCCTGGATGATCAGTTCGGGCGGCAGCAAGCGACCATGGGGAATCTTCCGGCCCACAGCTTTTGTCTCCGCTGGCCCCCAGAAGCCTGCCATCCCGTTGGGTGTGACCGGCTGATAGTAGCTGACGTTGCCAAAGATTGACGAGGTTTTGCCCAGCCAGAGCAGGGCTGCGAATTTGTCGATGGTGGCGATCAAGAAACAAGGCAGGCGTCGATAGATCTGCTCATCCACAGCCAGCAACGGCAATGGCGTTTCTCGGTGGAACGGGCAGGCACCCATATGGGAAAATTTGTCTTTGTCATCGCGTTTTCTTGGCTCGCGGCAGTAGATCTCCAACTGGTCAGGTTTCTTTGGCTTTTGCGGTACAAGGAAGAAACCCTCATGTTGAAGTGGGCGATTACACCAAGGGCAAGTCTCAACCGGAATCGGTCTGTTGCCTTTGCCAGCTTTCCACCGATTGAGCTTGATATACGTGGATTGCTCATCGTCCCGGTCCCCTGATCCACCCAACTTATTCGGAGTGGCAGCTTGCCCCACCCACATGCCAATTTCAAACGGCCAGTCACCAAGCTGGTGGGGATGGCTGGCGTCTTTGCGGCGACGGAGACGCTCAAGCTCAAGGGCGCAGATCAAGGTGGCTGCACGGCCCAACTGATCCAGGGAGAGCAGCCGCAGGGTGTAGCGCATCAGCACCGTAACGCCGGCTGACACAATACCGGGATGCTTGAGCCGCCGATGCACCAACGTGAAAGCAGCCAGGCCCAGGTAGGCCTCGGTTTTGCCGCCGCCTGTGGGGAAAAACAGCAGCTCGACGGTCTCCCGATCCAGCTTCCCATTGGACGTTTCTGGCGCTGCCAGACCCGGCAGATTCATCAGCACAAACGCCAACTGAAAAAATCGCCAACCAGGTGTGCGGGTATTCGGAGCTGTGCCGATTTGATCCGGCGGAACCTTGACGTCAAATGCCATCCGTTGCTGCTGGGCCTTGGCCATCACCAGATTCATGGTGCGGAAGGCTTCTCGCACCAGGGGATCGCCAAGCAGTTGGATGCCGCTGTTGATGCGCTCAGCACAGTACTGGGCATTCCTACGAAGCTTTTTTGCCGTTTCCTTCTGCTCTTCGTTGACAATTGGGTGTTGCGGTTGCTGAAGAATCCAACTCCGGTAGGCTTGCCCCATCGGCATCAAGCACCCGATGATCTGCTCGCTTGCGGCTAACTCCGCGAGGACTTCCATCTCCATGGGCACGTTGATGTCTGGCGGAGGTTCCGGCAGGGTACGCCGCACCTTGGCTGTGGGCAGCCATGTGGTCGTAAGAGTGTGACAGCGATCAGGCTGGTTTGACGTGATTTCCCCTTCGATCACGGCGACATTGTGCCCGCTGGCAAAGCAGTAATCCCGCCTGTATTGCAACGCAGCAAGCTGTTCATCAGCGTCTTTATCTGCCAACTGCAAGGCATCACGACGTGGTGGAAAGCCTGTTTTACACTGCAAACTCAACTCAACTTGAAAAGCGGAAACCGGATCACGACGACGAATCTGATTTGTATTTGGCGCCGGACGTCTGTTGAGTAGAAAGAGAGAGACAGACAACTGATCACTGGGGTAGCCCAGTTTCCTTGGTGCGGGCCTGGCGATCCAGCGCAAGCACATCCCTTCAGGGTTGTTGTTCTCAAGTGGAATGTCATTACTGGCGCCTGGTCCATCAATGGGCAGATTGACCTGCTGCCTTTGGGGGCTGCGCACCCACACCCTGCTGTTGTCATCCCCGCCTTCTGGAGCATAGTCGCCCCAGGAGGCGGTGACCGCCAGCGTAGAACCCTGCTCAAGAATGAAGCTCAGGCCCAGTGACGACGGAAACCAACTGCGCCGCATGCCGCCCTGATCGAGGGAGTCGTTGGCGTCCTCATCGCCCTCCTTCCCCTCAAGGCGCTTGACTGCATCGTTGCTGGGCTCTTCTCCAGCAAGATCCAGGAACGAGGGCTGCTCGTCGTTTGAGGGACGATCAGCCTCCTGCTGGAAGACGTGAGGCACGAGGAAACCGGTTGTGTACCAAACCGAAGGCGGTTGCGGCAGTTGCTCATGGCGATGGGCATGGTCGTCCCAACCCGGTCCGATCAGGTCACTGCTCAGAGCAGCCACAAGCTGTTGGCGGATTTGGGCAGAAGTGGCCATGCCTGCAGACTTCTCTGGCTCCACAATGAACGCCTACCATAGACCTTCAGGTCCCAGCGCCTTTAGCCTCAATCCGTCTCCACGGATGCCCCGTTGCCATGCTCCACCGTCTGCATCTGAAGAACGTGGGTCCAGCGCCGGAATTGGCGCTGGACCCGCTGGCGCGGCGCCTGAACCTGATCACCGGCGATAACGGCTTGGGCAAGAGCTTCCTGCTGGACGTGGTGGTATTGCCTCACCCGGCGATGGCCCCAGGAGGTGAATCCAGGCCTGACCAACGGGGCCATGGCGTTGCCGAGGGATCGCCAGCAGACGGCCGAGATCAGCTTCTCCGTTGACGGTGAGCAGCGGCAAGAGGGTGAATATGCTTGCCGCTTTGACCTGGAGGAGGAGACCTGGGCTGGCCAGGCCGGTCGCCCCGTGAACCCGGGGCTGGTGCTTTACGCCATGGCCGATGGCTCCTTCGCCCTGTGGGACCCGGCCCGTAACGCCTGGAAGCGCAAGGGCAACAGGGATGTGCCGAAGAAGATCAAGGCCTATGTGTTCAGCAACCAGGAAGTGTGGAGGGGCAAAGTCAATGCTGGCGACGAACGCAACTGGCTGTGCAACGGACTGATACGGGACTGGGCCAACTGGCAGAGGGAAAACGGCGAGGCCTTTGCGCAATTGAAGCAGGTGCTGAACGTGCTCTCTCCCGACCACCACCTGTTGAGGCCGGGGCCACTGCGCCGCCTTCGTCGCGACGACGCAACCGACTACCCCACGATCATTGGCGCGGACGAGCTACCCGTGCCGGTGGTGCATGGCTCCTCGGGCGTGCGCCGGATTCTGGCATTGGCCTACCTGTTGGTGTGGGCCTGGCAGGAGCATCAACGGGCCAGCGAACTCCTGGCCAAACCACCTTCCCCTCAGATGATCTTCCTCATTGACGAAGTCGAAGCCCATCTCCATCCCTCCTGGCAACGGCGGGTGGTGCGGGCATTGCTGCAGGTGGTGCAGGGACTTCACAGCCAGACGACTGTGCAGCTTCTCCTGACGACCCACTCTCCCCTGGTGATGGTATCAGTGGAACCACACTTTGACCCCGATCAGGACCGCTGGTGGGACCTGGACCTGAACCCGGCAACCAGGGGGGTGGAGCTAATCCAGCGGGACTTTACGCGGCTGGGTGATGCCAACAGTTGGCTGCGGAGCGAAGCCTTTCACCAGGACGGCACAGGCTCTCTGGAGCGGGAGGAGATCCTCAGGGCAGCGCGGAGGGCCATTCGTCAAAGAGAGCGAGGGGAGGCCGTAGATTCCCAAGAGGTACAGCGTCTTGAGCAGGAGTTGCAGAAGGTGCTGGAGGGCACGGATCCCTTCTGGAGTCGTTGGCGTTTTGCCGAGCGGCAGGGTGGCCAGCGACCATGATTCCCATATCAATGCCACAAGAGCCGGCTTGTTTTGATGCAACAGTGCGGCAAAGAGGCCTGGCTTTCTTGCAACAGCAAGGACAGGATCCCCAGCAGGAGCCGCAAAGTAATGGAAAAGCGTCAGCCATTTGTCTATTATGAGCTGAAGCTGTTGGAGTAGCTTTAAGGCATCAGCCTCCCTCACATCAGGGCACCTCGAAAAATTGGACAAATCCCTCCAGTGGGCCGCCGTCTCACCATGAGAAAGTCAGTCCTGGAGCGGGTTTCGTATGGACCAGTCAACTTTCTCAGGGCGGGGCGGTAATTTTTCGAGGTTCCCATCAGGCATAAAAGGAGAGTTTAGCTATTCACGAATTTCTAATGCTTTTTGAAGGCAATCCAAGATAAGATGAGCTTGCTCATAAAATTGTCGAACCTCTCTCAATGTGAGATTAATGTCTTGAAAGTGGGCAGCATTATTTCTATTATTAATAAGATTATCATAAGCATTAGTAGCGCAGTTATTTTGATTAATTATATCAATTTCTTCATCAAATTTCTTCTTATAAGGATCTTCAAATCTGTTAATTAGATCTTTAATGTCTTTGTATTTAGGATTAAGTTTACTAAACTGAGAATCAACACAAGAGGAAGTAAAATTTAATTGACTGATTTCGAATAGTTAATAATTTACTTTTAATCAATGATTTAATTTTTTGACTAAATTGAACAGAAATATCAATAAGAATTGCTTTTATTAGTAGATTTTGAATCCTCGGTCCAACTTCTGAAGGCAAAGACTCGCAATCTTTCAAGAATTTTTCTATTCTATCGATTTTCATGAGCTTATCTCATTAAAGAGAATTACTCTGACTCGCTGAAAGCGACGATTCACAGCTTGCTTATCATTTGTTCCTCGTCTAGTTGTCTCGTCAAATTCTTTATCTTTTTTAAGAATTTCATATCTTTTATGAATATCATCTGGTATGTTATCAAGATAATGAGAAAAGATTGCCATCACAGAGTCTAAGGCAGGTGGGTTAAGGCCTGTACGGAGATGAAAAGGTTTTTCGCCTAAATGATTAACGACATTATCACAAGTCTGGTAAAATATTTTGCGATCATCATCTAAGTCTTTATTAGTAATGTTACGTCTATTGTACATATATTTTGATAGGTAATTCTTCATTGGTTTTTCATAATTTGATATGTCACGCATGGCAAAAAAATAGACAATTAACTCTATATCTCTACGTTGTGGATCCCTTTTCTTTCTGCCAATAATTTTTCCACGATTGACATTCGTTAATCTCATCGAGAAGTTCAATGAAAGGACTTTAGTAAATACAGTTTCTTATTTCTTGACTTGTCAATAAAGTTCCACCAGTATTTAATCGTTCAAATATATTATATATACTTGTATCATCTTCAGGATCCATTTGATTAACAATTATAGAACGTAAAGTAGAGTTTTTCAGTTTGCGACAACTTTTATCTTCTAACATATTAAAGCTCCTATTATAAAATCTACTCTTTTCGTTCAATCCTACAAACTTAAAAGGTGATCTCTTTTTTGAATCTGAGAATTGATTAGATTCAGATTCAAAATAGCCATCGAAAAAAGAGAAAACGCTTTTCAGACGTTGCTGCCCATCAATAACAACAAGTTCTTCATCGCTTTTGCTATATAAAAATATAGGCGGTACAGGTAAGCCTAAAAGGAAAGATTCAATTAATTTACTCGCCTGAGATCGTTTCCATACTAAATGACGCTGAAATGCCGGCATAATAATTTCTTCCTTACTTGAATTTCTCATGTAAGACTTCGAGAGTAAAATCAGCAGGGTAACTCATGATTTTATATTCAGATGGTGTGGTTTCTCGGTCTTTTTCTTCTAAGTCTATAGATTCGATGTAGTTGGTTTGTGTGCTTTTCTGATCTGCTATTTCTGACTCGACCTGATGACTGACTCGACCTGATGAGCATGGGTCTCCTCCAGAGACTCGCTTACCATGTTTTTGTCTGTAAGAGTTTCCATAGCTTTTGGGAGATTTTAGGTAATTTATCCACTTGTCGCCCCGGCAGTCAACCCCGTAATCAGTACGGAAACCCGTACCAGTCCATGCTCCTGGCAAGACAAGGCACCAAAGCCAACACCACCCAGCTAGTTGACCAGCAACGCCCCAGTGCCTCAGCCCAGCGCCAGACTTCCAGTCTTGGAAGGTGGCGGATTTTCCGGTGACCGCCTCTGTCGCTTTCCTGATTTCCTACTGGCTTTGGCAGGCTTCTTCTTTCTGCTATGTAACCCCTTTCTGCTATGTAACCCCAGCCGCGTCTCCTTAGCATGGCACTCAACTGAGGGCCAGCGCTGGAGTCAAGGAGGTTGCTATCAGGCGCTGCAACGGGCTGTCTCAAGTTGGCCAGTCAGGTCCCAAAACCCCTGCTAACCCCCCTGAATCAGCCCACCACACTGCTCCCTCAGGCCAGGCAGCGATCCGACAATCACCCCCCAGACCAGCGCAAGGTCAATGGTGCGGTACTCGTGGGTCCGCTTGTTGCGAAAGCTGATGATGCGCGGCCCTGCTTCAATGCCGGCAAACAGGGCCGGATCGACACGCGACACCTTGCTTAGCGCCTCACCAATGAGGATAAATTCACGCTCTACGGAGGAACGGATCAGGCGGCTGGCTTTGTCGTCCTCGAGGGTGAGGCCAGCTACAGCACTGGCGAAGGCCATCGGCAGCCTCGATGATGTCGTAGAGGAAGGCCTTGGGATCACGCTTCATAGATCAACTGCTTGCTGGCCTGAATCTCGGCCCACACGTAGGGATTGTGGATGGCGCCCGCCATCACCAAGTCTACCGGTTGATCCAGGATACTGGCGAGTTGCTGTTCCAGGGTGAAATAGGCATCCACGAAAGCCGTGGGCTCCAGAGACTGGAACTCCACCAGCAAGTCCAGATTACTCCGGTCCGGCTGGAAATCATCCCGCACGGCCGAGCCGAACAGGTGCATGTGCTTCACATGGTGCCGCCGGCAGGCCAGGGCGACGGCATGGCGCTGGCTGGCGGAGAGGGTAAAGCTCATCAGCGAAGATCCAGACTCCCCATCCGGGAAGACTGGGGATTTTTCGGTGGCCGCCCCCGCCGCCTTCCTGATTTCCCGCTGGCCGTGGCAGACTTTTTCTTGCTGCTGTGCAAACCCTGCGCCTCCTCCTCAGCGTAGCGCTCAGCATTGAGGGCCAGCAGGCGGGCCAACACATCATCCCGCACGGCATCGGGCCAGCGGTAACGCCAGGGC
>JXQG01000110.1 GCA_001007665.1 Candidatus Synechococcus spongiarum SP3
CCACCTGCATGCTGGCAATGTTCACGTTGTGCTGTCCCAGCAGGGAGCCCAGCCTGCCAATGATGCCGGGCATATCCCGGTGACGGGTAAAGAGCATGTGGTTGCTGGGGGGCACGCTGATGGGGAAAGAATCCACACTGGTAATACGCAGTTCATCCCCGGAAAACACAGCCCCTGTGAGCTGGTGGAGGCCCGAACTGCTCCGACAGATGAGTTGAAGAGATCCCCCGCTGTAGTCCCGAGAGGCTTCATCCTTCACCTCCAGAACCTTGATGCCGCGACTTTTGGCTTCCAGGCCAGCGTTGACGTAATTGATCCGCTCCCCCAGCGCTGAACTCAATAGCCCTTTGAGGGAGGCCGTAACCAGAGGCTGGCTGGGTTGAGTGGCCAATTCTCCCTGCATGCGCACTTCCAGGTCCTGCACATTGCCTCCGGCCAGTTGGCTGATGCAATGGCCCAGATGCTCGGCCAGGCTCAGGTGGGCCCGCAGCTCCTCCATCAGATCGGGACTCAGGCCGGGAATGTTGACTGCACTGCGGGCAGGGAGTCCCAGAAGAACGTCACGGATCTGTTCAGCCACGTCAATGGCCACACTGGCCTGTGCCTCAGCGGTGGAGGCGCCAAGGTGCGGGGTGAGAATGAGCCTGTCCTTCAGGAAACGGAGGGGACTCTCGTCGGAGAGGGGTTCGCTTGCATAAACGTCGAGGGCGGCGCCGGCAATGGTGTTGTTGCGCAGCGCATTCACCAGAGCATCCTCGTCCACAACGCCACCCCGAGCGCAGTTGATGAGGCGCGCCGTGGGCTTCATGCGCCTTAACAGCCTGTCTCCCACCAGGTTCGCCGTCTCGTTGGTGCGAGGGATGTGCAGGGTAACGTAGTCCGCCTCTTCAAACAGAGCGTTCAGCTCCACCAGGCGCACTTGCAGCTTTTGTGCCCGCTCGTTGGAGATGAAGGGGTCATGGGCCAACACCACCATGCCCAGGGCCTGGGCAATTTTGGCCACGTGGGCGCCAATTTTGCCGAGACCCACCACCCCCAGATTTTTTTTGTAGAGCTCGTTGCCCAAATACTGTTTGCGGTCCCAGCGACCAGCCATGGTGCTGACATGGGCCTGGGGAATGTTGCGGGTGAGCGCCAGCATCATGGCCAGGGCATGTTCGGCGGCAGCAATGGTGTTGCCCTCCGGAGAGTTGACCACCAGCACACCGCGGCGGGTGGCGGCCGTCACGTCAACGTTGTCCACGCCAACACCGGCCCGGCCAATAATTTTGAGATGGGGAGCAGCATCAATGACCGCAGCGGTCACCTGGGTTCCGGAGCGGACCATCAACGCGTCCGTGTCCGCCATGGCACTCAGCAACTCCTCCTCTGACAGCCCTGTGCGCACGTCCACGTGGGCCACCTGGGAGAGGATGTCAATTCCCGCCTGGTCAATGGGATCGGAGACCAAAACTTTTGTCATGCGCCCTGTGGCAGTGCCGTTGGTGCAGTGTAGGGACTGATTGCCCCTCCTCCGCCAATGGCCATTGCTGTTGTGGTGCTTGATGACCATCAGGACCTGTGTACCCTCCGCCAGCATCTGGCGCAATGCTCCACTCCCCTGGCCAGCCTCCAGTCGGTGGGGCCAGGGGAGACCCCTTTTGATCAGGTGGAAGTGCTCAACCCTCAACTGCGCCAACAACGGCTACAGCAGGCCATGGCCTTCTGGCTGGTGCCCTTCGGTTTCTTTGCCGGGGTGACCTTCACCGTCATGACCAGTTTGGACACGTTTGCCTTTGCTGGCCTCTGGGGCAATCGCCTGATGGGTGGGCTGCTGGGGCTGATCGCCGGCTTCCTGGGCAGTTTTGCCGCCAGTTCCGGCGTGGATAGCAGCAATGAGGACCGCCTGCGCCAACTCCGCAACCGCAGCGAGGAAGGCTGCTGGCTGTTGGTGGTGGAATCCGCTTCAGGGCAGGACATACCGTGGAAGGAGTTGCAGCGGGTGCGCCCCCAGGCTGTGGTGGCTCTGTAATGATTTCGTCCGAGGCCATGGACCATGTGCTGGCGGTGGCCGAGGCGGCCCTGCGCAATTGGCGGCCGGAGCCAACAGGATTTCTCGATCCGGAGGAGCGCTTGAGGGTAGAGCCTGTACTGCAGCAGCGCAGTGGTCTGCACTGGCGTGGTTCCGGCGGCATCACCCCCGCTGAACGGCAGCGGCTGCTCCTGGCCCGGGAGGAGCTGCCTCTCATGGACGCGCCCATGGACTTTGCTCTGGTGGAACTGAAGGGCAACTTCCTGTTCGACCCCGCTGAGCTGGAGGATTTTGAAGCAGCCTTGCTGGCAACAAACGTTGATCCGCGGGGGTGGGGGGACGTGATCTTTCTGGGAGAAAACGGCGCCCAGCTCATCACCACGCCAGCCTGCGCTGCAGCCTTGACTGGCTGTTCCCTGCAGGTGCGCACAGTGGCGGTGGAAGCCACCGCTGTGCCTTGGGAACGCCTGCGCCATCAACCGCGCCAGCCCCGCACCATCACCACCGTGGAAGCCTCCTGCCGTCTGGACGCCGTTGCTTCGGCAGGGCTCGGTCTGTCCCGTGCCCGCATGGCGGCCGCCATCAGCACTGGCCGGGTGCGCCTCAACGGCCGCACCGTGTTGCGTCCCCATACCGAGTTGCGCCCTGGTGACGTGGTGGTGTTACGGGGGCGGGGCGAACTGCACTTGCAAAGCCGTACGCTCACCCGCCGCCAGCGCTGGCGCCTGCAACTGCTGCGCCGCTGAGGGCCGAGGCAGCCTGGCCCAGGCCAGCACCCCGGCTGAGAACTGCTACACTCCTCCTGCTGCCGGTTCAAGGGGCGATTAGCTCAGGGGTAGAGCACACCGTTGACATCGGTGGAGTCACTGGTTCAAATCCAGTATCGCCCATTCCTTCCCTATTGTGACTGCCGGCGCTGCGCGCCTGCCACTGGCCATGGGCTTCTGCACCCCCAGCCAAGTCTCCTGAGTCCAGCCAAACGACTTCGCCAGCCGGCCCGCCGTCTCCGGTGAGATTCCCTAAGGATTTAGCGTGATGCAAGAAGGGCCGCCACAAGGTTCCAGATAGCGGCATAGCTGCTGTCGGTTTT
>JXQG01000111.1 GCA_001007665.1 Candidatus Synechococcus spongiarum SP3
GCTCCTCAGCCATCCCAAGGAGACCAGCCATCAGGGCCTGACAGAGCGCCCAAAGAGAGTGGCAGGCTTGTTATCCGGCTAGCGAAGAGCCTGTTGAGAAAGTCGATCCAGCCACTGACAACAGAGAACCGATCCAGAAATGGAGGCGAGATCAGTCCAGGCCCAGCAATTCTGTATTGCCTCAAATCCTGATCGCGGAGTGGGGCTGGCCAATGATTCGGCTGCGCCGGATGACACCGTTGATACCGACGCCTGACGGTCAGTCTGCGGACGAACGGGAAGCGGCCGTTCTGGGGGGAGCTTTTTCAACAGCTTCTGAAGGACAATAGGCTATGGAGGCCGACCTCAATCTCTCCCTGTCTGTTGTTGGTCTGGAGGGTCTGTTGTCGGGTGGCGGCAGAGAAGGCCTGAGCATCCGCAGCACAATCGATGCGCTCCTGGTGAATGCCTCCTCGGAGGAGAGCGACGCGCTGGCTACAACCCAGTTGGACAGCCCCGTCTCCGCTTGAGGCTGCAGGCGGTCAGACCCTTGCCCCTGGGGGATGATGCTTCCTCACCCCCATGGTGGAAGTAGTTCTGCGACGGGGTGGCGGGGTGGCGGAGACGGGCTTCGGAAGGGTTCCATACCTCCAGCATCGCCGCCTCTCTGAAGTGGGGGCCACCCCTGCCACAGGGCGTGGACCCTCCTCTGCCTCAAGCATGGCGCGGGCGCAGCAACGGGTGGCAGCATGGCTGCTCTCCTCTACCCCGCCAGGCTGCCAGAGCTGGCCAGCGCCGCAGCAGCCAAAGGCATCCGTTCCAGGCGCTGCTGGGCTACGGCTTTGCTCCCTGGGGAGAAGAAGAAGGCCTGTCTCACACCGGAGGTTGGCTGGTGGTGGAGCTCTCCTCGGAGGGAAGAGAGTACAGCCCGAGCTGGAGTCTTTTCCCCTCCGTCCAGTCTGGAGAGAAAAGTGCCTGGGAGGTGTCGACAACCGTCAAGCGGCAGGAGAACCATGACTCTCGTCCTTCTGCCCCCCATTCCCTTGCCTTGCTTTCTTCCCCATCCTCTGGTGTAGCGTCCTGGAGAAAGAAAGGCTCCCTGAACAGGGAGAGAGGCCATCTACGGAAGGAGAGGAGGCCCATGCCCATGGGTCCGCCCCTAATTCCCATCAAGCTCAACAACGATCCCCACTTTGTGGATCAGGTGCAGGACAGAATAGGCCCGTACCTGAATCCACCGGCTCCCGCGGTCGTGCTCTGTGGAGACGAGAAGACGCAAGTCCAGGCATTGGAGAGAGTCCAACCCATGCTGCCATAACGTTCCTTTGGTATCATTATCCAGAAAGCGATTCGACACGGATTGCTTCCCAACGTTGGAGCACTCATCCGCAAAATCAATGACTTTGTGGAGCACAACAACACCCGAGCCCGTCCCTTTGGCTGGGTGGCGACCGCCGAATCTATCCTGGCCAAGATCCAACGCCCTTGTAAAGCTATTTCCAGGACGCTACACTAGAAGAGAAGAGAGCAGAGAAGAGCCAGGGAGTGAGAAGAAGAGAGAGCAGCGTCGTTGTGCTCCTGCTGTATCCGCTCAACGGTTATCTTCCAATCCTGGTCCTCCCCTGCGTGGAGAGGGGAGAGCGTGGCGCCCAGGCTGTACTCTCTCAAGATAGAAGACTGTGAGAAGCCAATCTCCGGTCTGATGCTCCACTCCTTTCCAAGGGAGAGAGGAGCAGAGGAGTTGTTGCTGTCGCTGTTGCTCGAGGCCGTCTACACTTTGCGCTCCCAGCCACTCCCGTTAGAGCAGTTGCACGATAACCTGTTGCATCGGTGGTTTGTGGGTCTTGACGCAAACGACCACTTCCCGGTGGATGGCACTCTGCTGCATGCCTGCGCATCCCATGGCTCCCTCCAACCGGTGGATAGCCAGCATGACGACGGACAGAATGCTTCCCCTTCCCCTTCGCCCCCTTTTCAGGCTGGCAACGGCTGGGGCAAGACAGATACGGATGCACAACGGCGGGGGGAGAAGGGCGCCAGGCGAGAGTTCCATGGGAAGCGCTTCAGCAACCTGACCCATCGCAGCACCTACGATCCTGATGCTTACCCCAATTCTGGATAAGATCAGGAGGAGCTTGGGATGTGAGGCAGGGGGGCAGGGATGCCGACTTTGCCCCGCTTTGACTTTGGTTTGTACCAGAGTGTATCCTACCAGGCAGGAGAGAATATAGACGAGGTCATGAATGGGGGGATCGGTGGCGGGTGGGCTCCAAGCCCATCCTGGATTTGAGCACCTCAAAGAGGAATTCTATTCTCAATCCTTTGCGCAACAGCACTTTGTCCAGCAGGGGCATCAGATAGTTTTTCATCTTGCGGCGAATACCGGTAACCAAGGGAAGGTCCCGTTTCCAGAGGCTCTCCAGCAGCAACTGGGAAAGATAGCCTTGATCAGAAAAGACCTTCCCTTCTAGTGTAGTGGTCATGTCCTCAAGTGATTTGCGATCCTCCCTGCTTCCATCCCTCATCCTGAAGGCCATGAGTTGGTCCTTGCCATCCCGTTACTCTTTTGTGTGAAACCATAGAGCCAGAAATGATTGAGATCCTTGTCAACTAAGAGGTGAAACAGCACCATGATGCACAGCATCTCCCCGAGGGAGAGCTTGCCACCTCGTCGGCGCTGGCCATCAGAGGGGAGTCAGTGGTGAGCTCCCAGTCCTCAAGGAGCTTGGCAAAGGCATCGAGACGGCAGAACAAGGCAAGGGTAGAAGCCGTGTCATGAGGGTCCTTCCGTTTGTGTGGCGCCGGTAGATCCTGAATCAGGTGATGCCTGGTTGGGGGACCCTCCCCCTCCCCCCGCCGCCAGGCCTGGACAGGCTGAACAACAGGCCGCAGTAGGGGTTCTCTTTCTCCCTCTTCCCTCTGTCCATCAGGCTTACCAAGGCCACGCGCCAGAGCAAGAGGGGCTTTCCTTTCTTTCCCTGATCCAGAACTCGGGTTCTTCATGGCGCCATGGAGGCGTTTACCGGCAACCCAAAGGAGACGAGGCCAACCGCAGGTCAACCTGAACAATCTCTGTTTCCCCGCTGGAGAAAGCCTGCTGGCCGATGCAAA
>JXQG01000045.1 GCA_001007665.1 Candidatus Synechococcus spongiarum SP3
TGGATGATGGACCACATCATGAACAACCGGCTGAGCCTGGAATTTGGCCAAACCTTTGTGCGCATTCCGCTTGAGAAATCACCGCATATAAAGGTCGGGAACGCTCTCGACATTGACTGGGAAACACTTCTTTCAGTCCGTACGTGCTCCTATGTGTTCGGTAACCCTCCTTTTGTCGGGCATCAGTATAGGACAAATCTACAAAAGGCTGATATGGCGAGAGTCTGGGGAACAACCGGCCAAGTCAATCGCTTGGATTACGTGACCTGCTGGTTTCGCAAAGCTGCACTGTATGCGGCCAGGAATCGATTGATCGAGGTCGCCTTTGTTGCCACTAATTCAATAACACAAGGTGAGCAATGTGGCATTTTTTGGTCTACTCTCTTTGCTGAGGGGCTTTCAATTCGCTTCGCGCACCGAACGTTCCAATGGAATAGTGAAGCACGCGGTGAAGCGGCGGTGCATTGCGTAATCATTGGCCTAACTTTTGCAAAAAAAGTAACTGCTCGCCAGATTTTTGACTATGAGCATACGCGAGGAGAGGCTCACGCATCGGAAGTCACTCGCATCAACGGATACTTGATTGACGGTCCTCAATACGCCGTGCCTGCTCGTTCTGCGCCACCACCAGGTCGGTTAAGGATGCATAAGGGTAGCCAGCCAACCGATGGTGCCCGTATCAAGAAGCCGGGGAATGGTTATCTCAAATTTAGCAACCTGATTCTAGATTCCCATGATCGCGAGGAGCTTCTAGCTACCGATCCAAGCTGTGAAAGATGGCTAAAACCATACGTTGGCGGCAAAGAAATGATCTCTGGGCAGTGGCGGTGGTGCCTTTGGCTGAAAGATATTGATCCTCAAGAATTAAAGAAATCGAAAATGATTACCGAGCGATTGAAACGTGTGCGCACTGGCAGGATTCAAAGCCCGACGGCCAGCGTACGAGAGTTTGCAGACTATCCAGCTCTCTTCACTCAAGACCGCCAGCCGGATACCCAATATCTTGCCATTCCCGAAGTTTCTTCGGAAACTCGCCAGTACATTCCCATCATCTTGCTGCCGCCAACTGTGATTGCATCTAATACGCTTCAAATCATTCCTGGCGCACCGCTGCTTTACTTAGGTATTCTGATATCAGCAATGCATATGGCCTGGCTGCGTCACATTGGCGGGCGAATGAATAATAGTTACCGCTATTCTCCGTCTGTCTATAATTCGTTCCCCTGGCCCCAAATGGACGACTCTCAGCGTAGCAAGGTGGAGAATCGATCCCAAGCTGTTCTCGACGCACGGGACATGTTTCCAAACTCGTCTCTTGATGTGCTTTACGACCAGGATGCCATGCCATCCGCTCTAAGAAAAGCCCATCGTGATCTTGACCGTACGGTAGACCGGCTCTATCAGCATACGGGATTCAGTTTCGAGCGCGAGCGCGTTAAGCATCTTTTCATGCTCTACAAGAGTATTCATACTCCGCTAGAGGCTCAGGCGAGGAGGAAAGGACGGTGGGGAGGGTAAAATAGACAATAATTTCTTAAGGGCACCACGAAAAATCGCTGCTCCCCCAACTGAAAAGTCTGCTGGCCCATGTAAACCCGCTCTATAACTGACTTTCCCATGGTACGAGGGCATCTCATGGGGAAAGGTTGGCCAGCTTTTCGTGGCGCCCTTAAGACGCTTCCGTTCTTCATGCACCAGTGCCCATGTCCTGTAGCAGGATGATTGGCAGGATGCGATCATCGAGGAAAACAGCAAACTGTTGTCCGCTTGCTTGCCTCGCACCCATCTTTGAGCAATGGGTTGCGGAGCATGGAGCTGTGTTGTACACTTGTGTGATTATGACTTGGACCTACAGCAATGGACTGGCTCGATATGGGAGCTTATTGTGTGCCGACCAATGGCCGATTCGATTTGTCAACTCAGGATCCTGATCTAAAGGATGACGAGTCGCTCTGGGCCAGGGCTATCGGTGTGAGCCGTGATGCCTTAGATCAAGTAGGAGGGCCGGAGAACGGATCTGCTGGCGAGAAGGTGCGCAATGGTGTCGCCACCAAGTCCGGCATGACCGACCGCACTGGGCGGTGCTGGAAGGCAGAGTGGGAAACTTCCGGGACAGGACTGGCCGGCTCCGGGAGATGTACTGGGCGCATCGCGCTGAATCGAAGTTGGGGCAGAAGTCGTTCTTCAACGCGAGGCTCAATTGGCGGGTGGACCGAAGCGTGATCGGCAGAGCAAGCGACCAACCTGGTGACGGGTTTATCTTCCTGGTCGACATGATGCCCAAGGTCGCGGACAGGTTCGAGTGGCTGGAGGTAGCCGAGATGTTCACGACGGTGCCCGCGAGGCGGATCGAGGGCGCGATGCGAGCGTGGAACGGTATCCCAGGCAAACACAGTGTAGATTTCGACGGATTCCGGAACGGCTTACCGCGGGGACGCCCGTCGAGAGTGGAGCAGAGGAGAGCCGCAGATCGGGTGATCGCACAAGTTGAGAAGAAGCTGGCCAAGGCCTCCTACCAGGAACTATTGGAGAAGTATGGGTACGGGACGCTGGTGGTGGGCCTGCCGCTATGGTTCGCAGTTCCCCCGGATGATCCCTACCGGACGGAGAACGCGATCAACGACTTCGTGACGCGAACGGTTCTGGGGTTGGAGGATGTGAGGCGAAGGGTCTTGAGTCGACGGGACTGCCCATTTCGAAGTGTCATCGTGATATGGGACACGACCCCGCAGGCGTTGCGCGGGTGGCGGGAAACGAGGTCGGCCGCGTACAAAGACCCGGCCAATGCGAGTCTGGAGAACCCCTTGGGCGCATCCGCGTTGGTAGAACTGTCCGATGTGATCGAGAGGGGGGTGTTGGCTAGTGGGATGCCTGAGAGTGAGGCGCCGTCGATGTGTCTGCATTTGGCAGTGAAGAGGCACAAGAAGGTGTCGGGCAAGGGACCCTACCCCGAGTTCGTCGAGGTGCTCGGCAAGGCGTTTCGCGAGCGCAAGGAGAACCCCCTCGGACTCGGGGGTGTGTTGAAGTTGAAAGTTGGCGTGACGCTCTGCAAGCTGTTCTGCTTTCTGCGTATCCACGGCGTGGAAGGTCTGGCGCAGTGGTTTGCACGCAAGTTCTCCGTCTCACACGCTTGGCGAAAGAGGGCGGTGCAGCGAAAGGCGTGGCGGTTCTATCACGAGAGCAGACGAAGGGGCCGCGATTTCGGTGGACCGCGTGGCCGCGAGGGGGGTGACAGGGACCGAAGACGCTCCCGCAGGCGCGGCGCGGTGGCGCATGGCCTCGGTGGAAGCGCATAGCGATGGCCGCGTATGCCGCGGCATTGAAGAGCAAGGGTGGGCAGGCATGACTTCCGAGCCGTTCGACGCGGGCGGCTGGATCGAGCGGCTGGCAGTGGCGCTTCGCAAGCTGGCGAAAGCTCAGTAGCACTACCTGCATGCGTATTGACAGCACAATCTGTGCGGCCAAGTGATCGTCGATTGCAAGGAAGAGGCGCCGTTTCCGATGGACGACCTGTGAAGGGGCTTACATACTTCACTATTCATGTTCAATCAGAGACAGGTGGCTAGCGGCTTTAGCCTCCCTCACCAGACTGGGGAAGCATTGGGATTTAACCAATAAGAAACCACCTCATAGAAAGATAGGAGACAACATCTTGAAAGTATTTCTCAACGGAGTTGGTAGATTGGGTCTTGCCAGGTTGAAGGGGTGGGCTGATCGTAGGTTTGCCCTGTGAGGCCAGTGGAGATGGCAAGCCGAGTATTCCTTTAACATAGACAGTCTCCTCAATACAGATCCATTGAAAAGCTGCCACGCCTCTCTCCGTGTTATTAGCAATCTCGATCACAGTCAAAATAGCCCTGGAATAAATGGCTTTAAAGGTAAAATAATTTGATCCGTAGATTTTAGTTTCGTTAGTTGTAACCTTGAACGTATCTTGCCATTGGTGCCTAAAATATCAAATTCTCCGTCTTTCACAAGTTGGAGAACAACTTCATCGAGATCAGAGAAACGTGCAGCAGTTTGATTCGCAAAGACATGGTGCATTGCATCTATCGTCACAGGTTGCTCACTAGCAAGACCAAACAGCTTCTCTGGTAGCGAATTGAGAAGCTGTCTTTTCATTTCGTCCTTATCTAGTTTGCCGAATTCAAATAGGGGAATATTTTCGGAATCTCGAATTGTATCCCATCCAAGCATTCCAAAGCCACCAGTACCATAATGTTCAAATGTGTTTTTAATGTTCCAGTGTTGCTGGATCATGACATCACGTGCTGTTGGATGTCTGGAAAGATGGATAAACCACAAAGCACGACGCGAGACGTCAGGACGGATGAAGAAAGGTGTATCATACTCTGCTTGCGTGACACTACGAATCTTGTTGCGCAATGTTCTTTGAATGAGAGCTCTGCCACCATTGCCATTACGATACTCAATAAGATCATGGATGTGTGACTCGGTTAGTTTTATTGGCACAACCATCTTGATCATCTCAGGAGTTTTTGCAAGATGATTGACAAGAGCATCAGCAGCAAAAGTAAGAATAACTTCTGCAGTCGTTAACTTGCTAAAGATACGGTGGACAAGATCCAATTTAACGCAGGAAAAACCAGTTTGATCAAGGAGAAAAATTGCACGACCAGCACGAGGTTGTCTTTCACGGATTGACCGGATAACCCCTTCTACGTTATCTTCAAAAAGTCCAGTCTGCACCGTAATTTCTTTTCCATCGACTTCATAACCACGCTCTTTCAACACTTGTTGAAGATGATCCGTATGGGATTTCTCCTTGTCGATAAAATAGAATCTGCAGTTAATCTCAAGCTTCTTGTCACGGCCCTCATTCAATCGTAACCTTGCTGCCTCTGCCTCCCCAAGCATCACCAATGGCGATCCAGGCAAGATCTTGTCGCCATCTTGAAAGGTTCCCCCGCCTGCAAAGCCGTCCACAAGGTCTAACTTGAGCTCCTTCCGCCTCCGATTAATAGCCAGCCGATTAATAGCCAGCCGATTAAAGTACTGTCGCAGATACGCCCGCAACACCTCCAACTTGGCCTTGCTGTGGGGCTCAATCTGAGGAGGCTGCTCGCTAGGGTTCCACTTAAAAGACGCCACGCTTGTTGACCATCGGAACCTTGAGCATAGCATTGTGCCGCATCCCTCCCGTTGGCATCCGCCAGCTTTGGGTATGCGCCCGCACCACTGCTGGAAGAAAAAGGGCGCCTCGGCATCTTGGCATGGATCCCGAATCTGGCGACCCTACTCAACACGCAGACCGGCTGTAGTCAGCCCCATTGGAGGAGTGTAGGGAAGGTAACCTGGAAAACCACTGCGATCCGCTGTTCAGGCTACCCAGGCTCCCCCTGGTTGCTGGCCCACTGTTGCGAAGGGAAGACATCCGGTCTTGCCGACTGGCGGCTTGAAGCGGCAGTTGCCAGGGTAGCTCAGCAACCAGCACAGTGGAAGGACCAGGATGGCGCGTAGCGACCTGCTTATTTCCCTGGTCCAGGCCGGTGCCTCGGGAGACAGTAAGGAACTGGCCACCACGGTCGAGGCGATCATCGCGGAGGAGCGGGCCAGGCTTGCTGAGCAGTTCAAGCTGTGGAAAGCGAGGGCGCATCAGTCCGCTGCCATGTGAGCACGCTATGGGTCAGTGCCCTCTTCTGCCGTTGCCAGCACCCGAGCGGGGATAGCGAAACAAGCCGCAACAATGCGCCCGAGGGATATAGTACATTGCTACTATTTGAGTGACAGCTTGCGCCATGCCGTGTATGCTGCCGCCACCGGCCCCTTGCCACCCCGCCCCTGACTTCCGGTTCTCCATGGCCCACCTGATTCGCCACGAGACTCCACTGAGCGAGCCCATCCACCTCCTGAGCGGTGCAGAGGCGGCGCAACCAGCCAGTGGCCTGTTTCTGGGAAAGGTAGGAACGGTTCACACGGCCTTCCGTCACAGGCGCACAACACGGACAGCAAGGATTCTCAAAGGAGGCCCAAAATGACCATCGACGTTCTTCAGGCGGCAAAATGCCTTGGCCAAATGTCAAGTTGGAGATTTTCCAACTTGGAATTGCAGAAAATAATTTACATTTGCCATATGCTTTATTTAGGCCAAGAAGAGGAATCCCTGGTTGAGGGACATTTTCAGGCTTGGGATTATGGCCCTGTCCATCCCAGACTTTATTATCGATTAAAGCGTTTTGGTTCATCTCTTATTGATGAATCTGCTCTTAGAAATGTAAGAGATTTGAAATTTGATCAACATGAAAAAGTAATTCATATATTAAAAGAGGCATTTGAAGGCTTTCCTCCTGGTTCAGGCCCAAAACTTGTGGCGATTACCCATTGGGAAGAAGGTGCGTGGGCCAAAAATTATGTTTACGGCATGAAGAATCTCATGATTTCCAATGAGGATATTCAAGAAGAGTATAAAAAACGTAAAGAAGAAAAACTTAAAAAACAAAAGCATGAGGAGAAAGGAAAATGATCGAAGAAGACTTACCTCCAAACGCTGAAGACCAGTCTCAAGAAGTTCTGGTTAAGGATTTAAATAAAGAGCCTACTAAACGTGATTATCTTAGCGAAAAACTTTCACTTGAAAATGCAGATCTGAAAAACAAAATCAATCAGAAGCAAATGTATTCAAAGATATTTGTCTGCATGGGAATTTTCTGGCTTGTTTTCTTGGGATCTGTTATATGTGCAAATGGGATGCCACAGGATTGGGGTAGATTTTCCACCAGCGATAGAGTCATGATTACTTTGATTGCCACTTCCTCTTTCCCTCCTTTAATTCTGGTTGCTAAATATCTCTTCGGAGATTCTGGGAAGAAGAATTTAACATAAAGAGCTATCTCCAACAGCCGGCCGCCAGCTTTGGGTGTGCGTCCACCCCACCATCCATGCGCCACGCAGCTTGACCCGACCCAGGCGCAAGGCTCTTTGCAAAAGGTACTCCATCACCATCCACGCCACGCCAAGGCCTCGGCAGCCTGCTGAAGCACCGCCAGGTCAGCGCCACGGACCATGGCCCCTTCAGCGAGGCGCCGCCGCCAAGCCCGTGCCCCGGGCGTCCCCTGCACCAGTTGCAAGAGGTGGCGGGCCACGTCCCACAGGCGTCCTCCCCGGGCCACGTGGGCCTGGGCATAGGGGATCATAGCCTCCACAACAGCGGACGGCCGCAGGGGACGGCGAGGGGGATGGCTGTAGAACACCCCATCCACGTCAGCCCAGCGCAGGGGGTGATCGTAGGCGGCGCGACCCACCATGACCCCGTCGCACAGGGTCAGGGCCTGCTGGCAATCCGCCATGGTGGCGAGGCCCCCGTTGAGAACAATGGACAAGCTGGGACGCTCCTGCTTGAGGCGCGCCACCCAGTCGTAGCGCAGGGGGGGAATGGTGCGATTCTGTTGGGGATTGAGGCCCTGGAGCCAGGCCTTGCGGGCATGGACGATGAAGCGCTGGGCGCCCGCCGCCGCCGTGGTATCCACGAATGCCAGTAAATGGTCGTAGCTGTCCTGGTGGTCAATGCCCAGGCGGTGCTTCACGGTGACCGGCAGGCTGCTGCTGGCGGCCATGGCCTCAACGCAGCGGGCCACGTGGTCGGGCTCCGCCATGAGGCAGGCGCCAAAACGCCCCGCCTGCACCCGTTCACTGGGACAGCCCAGGTTCAGGTTCAGTTCGTCGTAGCCCCAGACCTCTGCCATGCGGGCCGCTTCCGCCAACAGCAGGGGATCGTCACCCCCCACCTGGAGCGCCAGGGGATGCTCAGCGGGGTCGTAGTCCAGCAGGCGCTGTTTGTGGCCGTAGTGGAGCGCCTGGGCCACCACCATCTCCGTGTAGAGCAAGGCCTCACGGCTGATCTGGCGCATCAGCACCCGAAAGTGTCGATCCGTGCAGTCCAGCATCGGCGCCACGCTGAAGGGGCGCCGCTTCAATCCGGGAGGAGCGTGACGGTGGCTAGAGATGGCTGGCATGGCGCGGGATGAGGACCATAGAATGCCCTTTTGAATAAAGATCACAGCACCATGGCTTTATCGCTCAACTCCGTGAACCGCCGCCACCTGCTGTTGGGACTTGCCACCTCTATGGTGGCTATTTTGAAGCCATCCATGGCCAGCGCAGCATCTCCCGCAGGGGAAACCGCCTGGGATCTCAGTGAATCCCAGTGGCGCCAGCGGCTCTCCCCGGAAGCATTTAACGTGTTGCGGAAGGAAGGGACGGAACGAGCCTTCACCAGCTCCCTGCTGGAGGAAAAGCGGGACGGCACGTTTGTGTGCAAAGGGTGTAAGCTGCCCCTCTTTTCCTCGGCAACGAAGTACGAGAGTGGCACCGGCTGGCCCAGCTTTTGGGAGCCGCTCCCCAACAGCATTGGCACCAAACTGGATTTCAGGTTGTTGCTTCCCCGCACGGAGTACCATTGCCGTCGCTGTGGGGGACACCAGGGGCACGTGTTTAACGACGGTCCTCAGCCCACCGGCAAGCGCTATTGCAATAACGGCGTTGCCCTTGGGTTTATCCCTGCGGAGGCGGCGCCAGTGAACTGAGGGGATTGTTGCAGCTCCCGGTGACACCGCGTCATGGTTCGGATCCGCCCCCTGCGCCTGGAAGACTGGCCTGCCACATGGCAGATGATGAAGCCGGTCGTGCAAGCCGGCGAGACCCTGGCCTTTGATCCGGCCATGGATGCCGAGGCGGGCTACGCCGTTTGGGTGCAGGCGGTCCAGCAGGCCTTTGTGGCGGTGGCAGCGGATGGCCAGGTGCTGGGCACCTACCACATCAAGCCCAACGGCCCCACCCTGGCGGCCCATGTGTGCAACTGCGGCTATGTGGTGGCCACCACAGCGCGCCGGCAGGGGATTGGCAGTTTGATGTTCTCCCACTCCCAGGACCAGGCCCTGAGGCTTGGGTTTCGGGCGATGCAGTTCAACCTGGTTGTATCCACCAACACCGCTGCGGTACAGGCTTGGCAGCGCAACGGCATGGCCATTGTTGGAACGTTGCCCGGTGCATTTGAGCACCAGCGATTGGGCTTTGTGGATGCTCACGTGATGTTCAAGGTTCTCAAAAGTGATGAATAGAGATCCTGTTCTTGTATCCGTAGTTGAACATGACGGCCACGTGGACCGGTTTCCTTCCCGCTGGACGTTTGCTCTCTTTACGTAAAGGGGGCTCTCCACCAGTGGAGGGCAATGGTGGTTGGACGGAAATTGACGAACGGTTTAGGCTGAAAACTCACGTTCCCCATCTCAGGCAATCCAGTTGTGGTCACAGACAGAGAACGACAGCTGAATCAGAACTTTTGGGCGCGCCGGGGGCAGGCGCCCCGCTCAGGGCGTTCACGCTCCCCGCGAGGTCGTATCCGTCTTCAGCCCAGGGAGCGGATCTTCGTGATCCTGGGCATTGCTACTGCTGTCATGGTGGTAGTGATGGGTATTTTGCGGTGACGCTGCCCTGGCGGGGATGCACGTCAAACTCCAGAGCCACACCCCTGATCCCGAGGCTTTCATGGCCTACGTGGCCAGGGTCAGCAATCCGGCCAACCAGTCCAACCCGGACCATGGGCGCCTGCTGGGATACTGCATCCGCCATGGCCACTGGAGCGTGTTTGAGCACGCCTCCATGACGTTGGAGATTGTCACGACCCTGGACATCGCCACCCAGATTTTGCGGCATCGCAGCTTCTGCTTCCAGCAGCTTTCACGCCGCTACGCAGGCGAAGAACAAGCGCCGGTGGAATGGGCCATGCCCCAACTGCGCAGCCCCCACCCGAAGGACCGTCAGGCATCCCTGGATACGCTGCCCCCTGACGTGGTGCGCCATTGGCAGACCAGAATCCAGGGCCAACTGGATGCCGCCCACCATCTGTACCGCCAGTTGCTGGCTGCAGGGATTGCCAAGGAGTGCGCCCGTGCGGTGCTGCCGCAGGCCACCACAACCACCCTCTACATGACCGGCAGCTGCCGCAGCTGGATTCACTACATCGCCCTGCGCAGCCAACCTGGCACCCAGGCGGAACACCGGGCCGTTGCGTGTGCGGCCCAGGACGTTTTCCGCACAGTGTTTCCCGTCTGCGCCGCCGCATTGGATGCCTTGAACTGGGTCACCTGACTCAACCACCGGAGTCCGCCTGACGGGCCTGGCCCTCGGTGTTCTTCCTGCGCAAGATGCGCAGGGCCGCCATGGCGGCGCCGTAGCCGTTGTCAATATTCACCACACAGAGGCCAGGGGCACAACTGGCCAGCATCCCCTGCAGAGCCACGTGGCCGCCGGCGCTCACGCCGTAGCCCACGGAAACAGGAACAGCAATGACGGGTTGGGGCAAGAGACCCGCCACCACCGTGGCTAGAGAGCCCTCCATCCCGGCACAGACAATCAGGATGGGGAACCGGGCCAAGTGGTCCAGCCGGGCCATGAGGCGATGAAGTCCCGCCACGCCCACATCGGCGATCAACTCCGCTTCCACCCCGTGGCAGGCCAGGGCAACGGAGGCCTCCGCGGCCACGGGCAGATCACTGCTGCCCCCTGTGAGGAGGGCCAGGCGTTGCCATGGGGCGTCTGTCATGGCTCCCCCCATGGTGATGCACCGGGCCTGAGGGTGATAACGCAGCGTGGGAAGCTGCCGACACACAGCCTTGGCTTTGGTCTCGTCCACCCGGGTCACCAGCAGGGTTTCACCGGCAGCACCCAAGCGGCGGGCAGCGGCCACAATCTGGTCAACCGTCTTGTCCGCTCCCCAGACGGCCTCCACCATGCCCAGGCGGCGGCGCCGGTCCAGGTCCAGGTTCAGGTCCAGGCTCCCGTCCTCATGGGTCATGGCAACGGTCCGGGTCGTGGACCAGCAGCACCACGGCAGAGCAGGACATCCCCTCCTCGCGACCCTCCGGACCAAGCTTTTCGTTGGTGGTGGCTTTCACGCCCACGCGGTCCGAAGGGATGCCCAGATGGGTGGCCATGTTGGCGGCCATGGCGGGAACATGGGGCTGCAGGCGGGGGCGTTCAGCCACCAGCACGGTGTCCACGTTCACCACCCGCCAGCCCTTTTCCCGCGCCAGTGCCGCCACCTGCCGGAGCAACACCAGGCTGTTGGCGCCTCGCCAGTGTGGATTGTCAGGGGGGAAGTAGCGGCCGATGTCCCCCAGGGCCAGGGCGCCCAACAGGGCATCCATCAGGGCATGGACCAGCACGTCCGCGTCACTGTGGCCCTCCAGGCCAAGGTGATGATCAATGGTCACGCCCCCCAGAATCAGGGGGCGTCCCTCCACCAGGCGATGAATGTCGTAACCATGACCGATGCGAAGGTTCATGGACTGCCAATGGACAGGGTTGAACGCGTTGTCATGGTCTCAGATGGACGGGGGCCGCAGCAGCTCGGGGCGGCGCTGGCGGGTGCGCTGCTCCCGCTGAACCTGACGCCACCGGGAAACGGCCCCATGGTCGCCGCTGCACAACACAGCGGGCACCTCCATCCCCTGAAACACCCGGGGCCGGGTGTAGTGGGGGTACTCCAGCAAGCCCTGGCAGAAGCTTTCCTGCTGCAACGATTCAGCCTGTCCCAGGGTGCCGGGCCGTAGTCGCAGCACCCCGTTGATCACGGCCATGGCCGGGATTTCCCCACCGGTGAGCACCACGTCCCCCACACACAGCTCTTCATCCGCCAGGCAGCGGATGCGTTCGTCCATGCCCTCGTAGTGGCCGCAGATCATCACCAGTTGATCGTGGTTGGCGGCGAGGCGCTGGGCATCGACCTGGCAAAAGGGGCGTCCCTGGGGGCACATGAGCAGCACCCGGCGGCGGTGCGCCACGGGAATGGACTCCACCGCAGCAAAGACGGGCTCAGGTTTGAGCACCATGCCGGCGCCACCGCCATAGGGGCTGTCGTCCACCTTGTGATGCGGACCTGGCGCAAAATCCCGAGGATTGTGGGTGTGAAGCTCCGCCAAACCAGCCTTGAAGGCCCGACCGATGACGCCCAGGGTGTAGAGCATCCGGAAGGCCTGGGGAAACAGACTGACCACGTCCAACCGCAAGGGCGCCTGTGGCGGCCTCTCGTCCATCATCTCTGCAGACGGCGGATTTCAGAGTAGAAAGCGCAGGCCTGCACCGCTGACGGGTTGTTTCTACAGGAGACGGTGCGGCTGCGGAGACGCAGATTTGCTTTGCTGAACCAGATGCGCTCGGCAAATTGCTGATCACCGCTGCACCAGGTCAGCTGCAGAACGTGGTCCGAATCAAACCGCCAGTGGCCACGGCGACCATCGCTGCCCGCAAAGCGGCCCTCCCGATCCCCGGCGGCGCCCACCATGTGCAGCTGAAAATCCGGCTGCCGGGTCCCGTGGAGGCGCAGCACTCCCAGTTCGGGCCCTGGCTCTGTCGGCTGCCAACTGAACTCCAACTGGGCGGATTCGCTCTGGTCCCAGCCCTCCTCCTCACGGCTGACGGTCACCAGGGTGCGCAAACTCAGCCAGCGGCCCGCACAACGCTCCAGCAGCTCCTGCACAGTGGCAGGCGGCTGGAAGGGTGGGGGGCTTGGGGCGGGCACAACACCGTTGGGGCGGGATTTACCCCCATCCTCACCCATGGCCATACCCCAGCTCCGCCAGGCGTCCCGGGTGACGGCGCCAGTGGGGAGACACCTTGACAAACAACTCCAGGTGGACAGGACCGGCAATCAGGTTCTGCATTTGCAACCGTGCGGCGGTGCCGATGGCTTTCAGCATGGCCCCCCCTTTGCCAATCAGAATCCCCTTCTGGCTCCGCCGCTCCACAAGCACCACGGCGCTAATGCGGGTGCAGTGCCGCTCTTCCCGGATATCGTCAATGCGCACCGCCACACTGTGGGGCACCTCTTCACGGGTCAGGTGCAACACCTGTTCACGAATCTGCTCCGAGAGCAGCAGACGCTCCGGCTGATCGCTGACAGCGTGGGGCGGGTAGAGGTGAGCTCCCTCCGGCAGACGCTGGCTCAGGCCCTCCACCAACTGCTCACAACCGCCCCCCTGCAAGGCGCTGAAGCCAAAGAATGGACAACCACCCACCAAGGCGCGGTAGTTCCGCTGCAATTCTGCGGCCCGCTTGGGGGTAACCAGGTCCTGCTTGTTGAGGCCCACCACCAACGGAGCGGCACAGTGGCGCAACAGTTGAACGATGCAGGCATCCCCATGGCCTGGTGGTGTGCTGCCATCCATGAGCAGCAACACAAGATCCACCTCGCCAACGGTTGAACGCGCCACCTTGACCAGATGCTCCCCCAGCAAGTGATGGGGCTTGTGAATGCCGGGGGTGTCCAGCAGCACCAATTGGGCCGTGGCGCGGGTCAGGATGCCCCGCAGGCGGTTGCGGGTTGTCTGGGCCACAGGGGAGGTGATGGCCACCTTGTGGCCCACCAGTTGGTTGAGCAGCGTCGACTTGCCCACGTTGGGCCGCCCGATCAGGGCCACAAAGCCGGAGCGATACCCCGGAGGGGGTGGTGGAATAGCGTGGCCGTCCCTGATCGTCAGGGCTCCGGCCTGGGACTGGACTTGGGACTGAGCTTGGGACCGGACTTGGGACTGGGACAAGAGCAGCGCATGGATCTCCCAGGTCCAACCCTGCCAGCATCTGCCAGCAAGTGGGCTGCGGTTCACCCATCTTGTGGCATCTTGTGGCAGAGTCCCGAGCCCGCGGCCATGGGGAGAGACATGCACCAGGAGTGGCCCCCGTCCTTTGTCGAGGCCATCAACCGCACTGAGTTCTGGCTGGGGCAATGGGAAGCGGGCGCCATGACCACTGAGGCGTTGGCCCAACAACTGGCAGGTCTGCTGACCAGCGCCGATGGCCGCCGCGGCTTTTTTGTGGTGGCCCTGGCGGGACCCAGCCCCTTGCTGGAGCAGCTGCCCGCCCCCATCCTGGAGCAGCTCCACCGTGGCGGCAAGGCGGTGGTGGAGCTGGTGGTGCGCAATCTGGCCATGGGGACCGCCATGGCCCTTGCGCATCAGCGGCAGGGGCACGGGGAGCAGACCCAAGGATCCCTGCAAGTGCAACGGCGCGCCCGGACCCTCCTCACTCAACTGGATTCTCCGGCCGTCCGGCAACACCTCGACCAACTGCTGGCGGCAACCGATGGCCACGGTGCGGATGTGGCGTTTCTGGGGCGCTGGAACTACGATGCTGCCCAGCGCCAGGCCATTGCCCGGGTTGTGGCTGCCACACGGCACAGCCTGGCTGAGAAGTCTGGCTGAGGAGTCTTGATAAAGAGGAGTCTTGATAAAGAGGAGTCTTGATAAATCAGCGGGCAGACACGTGACGTCCGGTATGTTTGAATGAAATTTTCACGTCACTGGCAAGCCAAGCTGGACAGAGTTGACACGGACAAGCAGTCCCTCCTGTCGGGGGACAGAAGACTGTTTGAAGTTTCCTCCTTCGGCACCGCTGCCATCCTTCTGACCATTGCCCTCGGCGCCGTTGGCGCGGTGCGGGCAGAGAACGAATGCGGTCGGCCCGAAGGCGGGGCGCCAATCGTCTGCTCAACCGCCACCTACGATGCAGCCAGGGACGGCAACATCTTGTACCGCATCACCGGGGCGGACGGGGAGAACATCGTCATCCGTTTCCTCGCTGGCCTCTCCATCCGCTACGACCGCGACAACTCCGACGACGACCTCCCGCTTTTCCCAGGCGGAAGCGGCATCCTCAGCGAACAACCCCTCTACAGCGCCGCCAGGATCGAGACGGATGGGGACTACATGGGGAACATCTCGCTCTCCTCTTCCGCCAATGTGATCTCGAACGGGAGAGGGATTTCGATTGCCCATAACAGGAAATCGGGTGCGTTGCACACGGAAATCTCGGGCGGCTCCTTCTCGATCGAGAGCACGTGGTCACTACCCCATGCTATCCATAGCTATCGTGGCGCCGGTTATGATACAGACCAAGAGTTGAGTGGCAACCACGATCTGGTTGTCCGCAACGTTTCCATTGACAACAACATTTCCCCTGACGAGGAGTGGGCGTGGAGCAGCGGCATCGTTGGGTTCCAGGGTGGTGAGGGCGACTTGAACGTGGCCGTGCAGGACTCCGCCATCAGCAGCAATGGTCGTTGGACGTCTGATATTGCCAATATCCATGACGGCAACGGCAACATCAACGTCGATATCCAGGAGTCGAAATAAAGGTTGGCGGCCCCACCGATCCAGACCCAGCCGATCCAGACCCAGCCGACCCGGGCCCAGACGATCTGATTGATGGAGCTTTTGGCCATCATTTTGGCAATGGCAACGCTGATGTCCATGTGCGAGATGCCAGCATTACGATCCGTGGAGGCCAGCAGTTGAATGGTCTTTTCTATGGCCACTGGAGCAACGACTCAGAAGGCAACCTCTCCGTTGATGCCCGAGACGTCAACATCGAGGTCCACGGCGAAAGATATCTCGACGGCATTTTTGGCATCCACAGGGGTACAGGCGCCATTGACGTTGATGTACACCGCGCTGATATTGATATCATGGCGAGCGAGGTGGACTCCGGCGACTTCGGCGACTCCGGCGGGATCGCCTTCGTCCATGGCGGCGACGGCAATATCGATATCACCGCCCGAGAGGTGGACATCAAGGTGCAAGGCGACCGTTCCGTAGGCATTGGCGGCGGCCAACGCTACGAGGGCACAGGTGACGTCGCCATTGACGTTCACGATTCGACTGTCATGGTGACGGGAGAGACTGTTGCCGGCATTCGGTCGTTCAACTTCTCCGGCGAAGGCGATATTCATATCCACGTGGACGGCGGGACGATTACAGCGAAGGGCCCGGGCAGTTCCGGCATCCTTGTGGGGCTCACCGGACGGACGGACAGCAGCAGAACGGGGCCGATCAAGGCCCCCGCTGGCGTGTCGGTCCCCACGGTGGACGGAGGGGGTGGCGTTTTCGGTGAAGGACCCCGCCCCCAGACCGTGGTGGTGGACGGCCAGGTGCGGGGCGGCTCTATTCTGGAGCAGGAAGAAGACTCGCCAGTGGTGGGGGCGGGCGTACGGCTTTACGGCGGCGGACGGGTCGAGATTGGCCCCAACGGTAGCGTCAGTGCGGACTCCGGTATCGCCGTGCGGGCCGAGGGAGAGGAAGCTGCGCTGCATGTGGCGCTTAACGGACGCCGGCCGAGTGAAATGGTCATGGGCGAGATCAGGAACGACGACGGTATGACGACGATCGAGGTCAACGGGGTGGTCCTGCATGATGGCATGACGGGTGCAACCGGTCTCCTGGTACCGTTCGGCGCCCGCGACGTATCCATTGGGGCTTCGGAGATCGTTCAAGGAAGGGTATTCAGGCCCGCAGATTTCCTGAGCGGGTATGCGCCGCGTGCGGCGGTCTTCGAGGCGTTCCCGGACTTCCTGCTGCGGCTGGACCAGGGGGAGGGTGCGGTCGGGAAGCGGCTGCGCATCCCCGGTTCGCCTGCATGGATCAAGGTTTCGGGTGGTCAGGGCTCCTACGAACCGGATCGCTCCCATGTGGGTGCGACGCACGATTTCAACCACTTCGAGACCGAGGCGGGTGTGGAGTTCGGGCTTTTCCAAGGGCGGACCCTCACGGGTTGGGCCTCACTGCGCCGTGTGGCAGGCTCGGCGGACGTGTCCGCGCCGACGGGCGGCGGCAAGATCGATGCTTCGGGCTTCGGTGCATCGGCCGGGACCTCCTGGGAAAACACCGGCGGCTACCATGCCAGCGGAAGCGTCTCGCTGACCCGCTACAAGGCGGACCTGCGGACGGACGGACGGGGGGCACTGAAGGATGACGTGGGTGCGACGGCCTGATCCCTTGAGGCCGAAGCGGGACGGCGCTTCTCGCTGGCTGACGATCTGTCGATCATGCCCCAGGCCTGG
>JXQG01000046.1 GCA_001007665.1 Candidatus Synechococcus spongiarum SP3
CGTCTTGCCATTCCTCGGCAAAGGCGGCGGCGCGGGAGCGCACTTCGTTCCAGGAGAGACGCATCAGACGGCCTCAGGCAGAGCGGCTTTCCGCAGGCTCCACGGAGTGTTGTCGTGGTTGATTGGGGCCAAGGTTTCCAGCTTGGCATCCATCTGATCCTGTGCGAGCGTTCCTTGCCCCGGTCGTGTTCAGGAACCAGGAACAAGGTCAACCCACGGGCCGGTGTCCCGGGCAGGCCGTGCTTGTTCTGATGAAACAAATTGATAGGGTTCTCAAAGCCCAGGACGGAATGCTGGCCAAAGGCGGCAGGGTCAACGATGCTGCCACCACGCGGCCCTTTTCTCCCCTGGACGAGAAGCGGCCCACTACACAATAAAACCCGTTGGGATCAAGCCGCCTTTCCGTCTCGGCGTTACGGCTGATCGCGTTCGGCGTCTTCAAATCAGCCACAGGCCGTACGGTCCCGCCCATGCGCAGGCGGCTGGGGTAGATCAGGGGACGGCGCCCACCTCAGGCATGGGGCGCAGGTGTGCAGGGGACTGGGTGGAAAAAGGGACGCCATGAAGCGGGCCACGGTTGCAGGCGTCGTGAATTGGCCGAGCTTGGCTTTGCCCGTCCTCGCCTTGGGCTTCCCGGTGACGGCAGAAGTCTTCTCCTGGTGCGTGGGATCCGCAAGGTTCAGTTGGAGCATCCAAAGTCCCTGTTGAGTTGAGGTGGCGTCATGATACTTGTGTTCTTGCAATCGATCTGGGCATGGGCTGGCCGTAATGCGCGCCAATGTGCTGATTGCCGCCACGATCCCCGTCAGACATGGCGTCCAGACCTTAAGCTGATGTGAAGTGATTGCCTGTGTGTCCTGGTGCTTTGGCGCCCCCGACCGTCACCATCCCCGTTGCAGGAGACCTGGCAGATGGGTGTTGCCCATGTGAGCGCTGGCCAGGACCAGGTTGACGAGAACACCCTGTTGCACCGTCTCTACGGCGTCGGCTTTGAGGAGTTGCAGGTTCCTGACGCGGAACTGCGGCTGTTTCTCAGTCTGTCGCGGGAGGTGGACCTGCTGGAGCTGGAGCGGATCACCACGGCGGTCGGTTGGCGGCCACGCCCCATACGCCGGGTGCGACGCGCCCTTCACCATAGCTTGATGGTGGTGGGGGTCTGGTGTCATGACCCCCGTCTGCCCCGGCTGGTGGGCTTTGCCCGCTGCATCGGAGACGGGGTGATCAATGCCACGGTGTGGGACGTAGTCATCCACCCCGCCTATCAGGGGGTGGGCCTGGGGCATGGGCTCATGGCGTTTGTGGTCAAGCAACTCCGGGCTATGGGTGTGGAGCACGTCACCCTCTTTGCGGATCCTGGCGTCGTCCGCTTCTATCAACGCCAGGGCTGGCAAGTGGAACCCAACAACCAGCGCTGCTGCTTCTGGTATGCCTGCTGAGACGGCCACGACCCTGAGCTGGATCATCCCTGCCCACGAGGAAGCCCGGAGATTGGCGCTGCTCCTGGCTGACGTGCAGGATGGATTGGCAGAGGGGGACGAAGTGATCGTCGTGGACGGTGAGAGCAAGGATGCCACCCCAACGGTGGCGCGGCTTCACGGCGCTCGCGTGGTGTGTTCCCGCCCCAGCCGCGGCGGCCAGTTGCAGTACGGAGTAGCGCTGGCCCGTGGACATCGCTTCGTATTGATTCATGCCGACTCCCGCCTTGCCGGTGGTGCGGAATTGAGCCGGCGGCTGCGCCGGTTGCCCCCTGGTCAGGCCTGCTGCTTTCGCCTCAGAGTGGACGATCCCCATCCATGCTTTCGTGTCCTGGAAGGGTTGGTGGCCCTGCGCACGACGGTGTTGGGGCTGCCGTACGGGGACCAGGGACTGGTGCTGGATCGCCATCTTTATGAACGCTGTGGCGGTTTTCGGGACCTGCCGCTCATGGAAGACGTGGATCTGGTCTTACGCCTGCGGCCCTGGGGCGGAGTGCGGCAGCTCCCTTACAGCATCTGCACAAGCGCCCGCCGCTGGCGCCGCCATGGCCTCCTGCGCACCAGCGTGCGCAACATGATCCTGATGCTGCGCTGGGTCTGGGGGGAGGATAGCGAAACCCTCAAGCGGGACTACTACAGCTAAGGTCTCTTACAGCACCAGACAACCATTGGCAACCGATACCCCCGAGGAGTCCCGGCAGTCCCCTCACCCTGAGGAGCAGGCCGCGACCAGCCGTCCGGATTCCGTGGAGAAACTTGATGCCTTGGGGGGAGCTGTCCTCCCGGATCATGAGCGCTGGGAGTACTGCGTCATTCATGTGAACGAGGACACGTCACAGCAGCCGTCCGCCACAGCAGCCAGTCAGAAGCTGGGGGGCTCCATGAGTCCCGACTTCATCGAGGAGCAGTTTCCCGACCAGTACAAGCGCAAGCCCTCTCCTCATCCGGCGGAACAATTGGGCCGCTTCCTCAACAAGATGGGCAGCAAGGGCTGGATGCTCACCAACGTCACCAACCTGGGTTCCTTACAGATGTACATCTTCCGCCGTCGCAAGTTGCCTTAGGGCTGCCAACCAGGGCTGCCAACCAGGGCTGTAGATCCTGCACGCGGTCCACGTCGGAGCGAACGCGCAGGGTATGCACCTGAAAACCAGAGGCGCAAGCACGGGTTTTTGTCAGGACTCCCACCCTGTTACTGCCCCAGGGCAAGCCGCTGAACAGGCAGGCATCAAAGCAGCGCTGCCCCATCAGCCAATATCCGCCGTCTTGTGCCGGGCCCAGCACAAGAGGCTTCTCCCCCGAGCTGAGCAGTTGAAGCGCACGACGCAGATCGTCAGTTTCCAGGCCCAGACAATCGCTGCCCAGAAGCACGACGCCACGGTAGTGCCGGGCCAGCCCCCACCGCACTTGGCGGGCCATGCGACACCCCAGATTTCCTCCACCTTGCTGGTTGAGGCTTGTTCCGCGGGTGGAATACCCCAGGGCCGCAAGCCAGCGGCGCCATGCCTTGCGGCCGGCCCCTGTCACTGCCAAGTGGAGATGCACCAACCCTTCCTTCACCAGGGGCTGGATCAAGAAGAGCACGTGAATCAGGAGCCGAGACTGGATGGTTGCCGCCGCCACGGGATGGATGGCGTGGGCCAGACGGCGCTTGCAGCGGCCAGGGGCAGGCCAGCGGGACAAGACCACCACCAGCCAGGGTGGACGCCGCAACGACGCCATGCCTGCCCCCCGAACCTTCTGCCGCAACATTCAGAACGGCTCCCAGTCCAATTCCTTGGGCACCACCATCAGGGTTCTGGACAACCCTTTCCGTTCAATGCCCAAGTTTAACGGCTCACCAACACGGCCCCGATCCACTTGCACCTGCACCTGGGCGGGTGTGCGCACCTCCACCCCCGCAACGCTCCGAATCACGTCACAGGGCCGAAGACCAGCCTGTTCAGCCGGACGTTCCGGCAGCACTTCCACAACAGCCACACCGTCGGTCTCCGGGTAAGCGCAGCCGGCCCCTGTCTGGTTGATCTCGGCAGCAAGCTCCCGGGTGATGCGTCGCAGGCTCACCCCGATGAACGGATGGCTGGCCCGCCCATGGGCAATGATCTGCTCGCCAATTTCCCGGGCCTTGTTAATGGGAATGGCAAAGCTGATTCCACTCCCTGGGGATGTGCGGATGAACGTGTTGATGCCGATCACCTGGGCATGGTCGTTAATCAGCGGCCCACCGGAATTGCCAGGGTTGATGGCCGCGTCCGTCTGAATGTAGGAGACCCGTGAACCCCCTGGAACTCCGGTGGTTCGGTCGATGGCGCTCACGATGCCCAGGGATACGCTGTTGTTGAGGCCCAGAGGGTTGCCAATGGCAATCGCCCACTCCCCAGGCCTCATCTCGTCGGAGTTGCCCAGCCTGGCAACAGGCAAGTCCTTGGCGCCGTCAATCTTGACAATGCCCAGGTCGGTGACCGCGTCCGAGCCCAGCACCTGACCCGGGTAGCTGCGACCACTCTGCAAGGTCACCGTAACCCTTTCCGCCCCTTCCAGAACATGGTGGTTGGTCAGCACGATGCCGTCAGAACGCGTGATAAAGCCTGAGCCCTGGCCTTCAGGAGGAGGACCACCTCCTGGAAAAAGGAGAAAGGGGGCCCGCGCTTGAAGGGTGTCAATGCGCACTACGCTGGGGCCCACCTTTTCCACTGCCGCAACGACAAAGTCTCCTGGGAGAGACTCCAACAGCGAGCGCTCGGCAAGGCAACTGCTGCGGGAAGACAGGGAAGCACAACCCGCAAGCACGAAGCACAGACCCATCAGGATGCCCAGGGTGGACATGTGCCGTGGAGGAAACTGCACGGGACGGTGGCGCTGGCAGTCAGGGAATCGGCTCACCCCATGGCCCACAGGGACATGTAAATCCTAAGTCTTTCTTCCGTGTCCAGACAGTGGTCAGAGGCAATCATTCCACAAAAATCCCTTCGTCAGGACCGGGACGTGCAGTTGCTGGTGTGGTTCATGGAGCACTTCCACAGCATGAGGGTTCCTGCTAGAGGTTGGAGCCTGAACCTACCTCCACGCAAGGGCTGAGCGCTTCATTGGATACAGATCAGTTCGGTGCCGAGCTCTGGCGTGATGTATGCCATGAGCTTCAGAAGAGTCTGAGTAAACCCACCTATGCCACCTGGATCCACCCTGTTGGGGGGGCAAGGTTCGACGGCCAGTGCCTGGAGCTTCTCGCTCCCAGCACCTTTGCGGCCAATTGGTTGCGGAAGAGCTATCAGGACCTGATCAGCCACCTGGCCTCCCGCATCGCCCAGCAGCCTGTGCAGGTGCTCATCAAGGATGCTCCACCCAGCCAGCCTTCCACGAAGGTCGTTCTTCCTGACGCACCGAGCGCTGATCTCCCAGAGATTGATCCCGCCCCTCAAGCCAGGATCGCTGGCTCCCCAACGCCGTGTCGGCAATCCACCAAAGGCAGGGGCCTCAATCCCCGCTACCTCTTCAGTCGTTTTGTGGTGGGGGGCAACAGCCACATGGCCCATGCAGCCTGCATGGCTGTGGCAGAGTCCACCAGCCAGAGTTTCAACCCCCTCTTTCTCTGTGGCAACGCTGGCCTGGGGAAAACCCATCTCATGCAGGCCATCGGCCATCAACGCCTTCAGACCAACCCCAAAGACCGGGTTTTGTATGTGACCACCGAGCAGTTCACCAACGAGATGATCACGGCCATCCGCAAAGACCGGATGCAGAGCTTCCGTGAGAGTTACCGGGAAGCTGACCTGGTCCTGGTGGACGACATCCAGTTCATTCAGGGCAAGGAGTACACGCAGGAGGAGTTTTTCCACACCTTCAACTGGCTGCATGAGTCGGGCCGCCAGGTTGTGTTGGCCAGTGACCGCCCTCCCGGCAGGATCTGTCGGATCCAGAAGCGGCTCATCTCCCGCTTTTCCATGGGTCTGGTGGCTGATATCCAGTCCCCCGACCTGGAAACCCGCATGGCCATCCTCCATAAAAAGGCTGACCAGGACAAGGTGAAACTACCGGAAGAGTTGACTCACTACATTGCTTGCCATTTCACCGCCAACATCCGTGAGCTGGAAGGGGCGCTGACCCGGGCGGTGGCCTACTGCTCGATTACGGGCCAGCCGCTGACCACAAAGACGGTAGCCCCCATTCTTAACCTCTCCGCTGAGCCAGCGCAGATGAGCCCAAAACGGGTGATTGAAAGTGTTGCCCAGGTGTTTGCCGTGGAGGCGAACGATCTGCAGGGCAGTAGCCGCAAACGGGCTGTGAGCCGGGCGCGTCAGGCGGCCATGTATCTGCTGCGGCAGCACACCGACCTGTCCCTCGGTAAAATTGGCCAACGTTTCGGGGGGAAGAACCACACTACAGTTCTCTATGCTGTTCGCCGCGTCGGCAAGGCCCTTGACAACGACACCGAACTGGCCCAACAGTTGACAAGGGTGCGTAATTTGCTGGGAGAATGGAGCAATAACATCACCTAGAGAAGTGTTGCCGTTGTGACCTTGCTGCGCTGTCGGCAGCGTCTACAAATTCCCCGCAGGATGAGGCGCACCTCTGTTAGCTCGAAGCCCGCTACTTTGGACACGTCCCTGGAGGCTGCTGTAATCACTTCGCTGACAAACTCTTCTGTATGATCGCAGCGCATGCAGACCATATGGTGATGTACCTTGCCGCCACCCTGGCGCAATTCATAGCAACGCAACCCCTCTTGCCACTCTCCCTCATCCAGTAACTGCATGGTCACCAGGAGCTTGAGGCTGCGATAGACGGTGGCCAGGGATACCTTGTTTCCCGCTTGCTTCAGGTGGTGATGCACATCATCAGCCGTGAGGTGATGGCCGGGTCCCAGATTCTGAAACAGAGAGAGCACTTTTTCCCGTTGAGGCGTCAGCCGCCGACCCGCCGTATTTAAAACTTCCCGCAGATGCTCCTGTGAGTACTGCTGGATTGCTGCTGCGGGAACACGCTTGGCCATCGGAGCAGATCCTACAAGCCTCAACAATAAGGCGAGGACCGGTGGCGCCAGTCCTCGCCCCGAACAGCTGCTCTCTTGGGGAAACCTTCCTGCATCAGGCCCCTCGTCAAGGGAAGAGAGGGCGCATTTCCCCCTCAGGCCGCCACAGCTACGCGAGGATCCAGGCTGCCTTTGGCATAGAGATCCGCGTAGACGCTGATGGGTTGCTGCCTGATGGTGTTGGCCTTGCCGGCACACCAGAATTGTTGATAGCGGTCAAGGCACACCTGCTTCATGTATGTGCGGGCCGGCTTGTTGAAGTGGCGGGGGTCGAAATTGCCGGGATCGGCCGCGGCCGCCTCTCGCACCGCTGCTGTGAAGGCGAGACGGTTGTCTGTGTCAATGTTCACCTTGCGCACACCGTTGCGGATGCCCTCCTGGATCTCTTCTACAGGAACGCCATAGGTTTCGGGGATGTTGCCGCCGTGCTGGTTGATCATGTCCAACCACTCCTTGGGCACCGAGCTGGAGCCATGCATCACCAAGTGGGTATTGGGCAGGGCCTTGTGAATTTCCGCAATGCGGGAGATGGCCAACACCTCGCCTGTGGGCTTGCGAGTGAACTTGTAGGCGCCGTGGCTGGTTCCGATGGCAATGGCCAGGGCATCCACCTTTGTCTTGGCTACGAAGTCGGCGGCTTCACCAGGGTCTGTCAGCAATTGATCTCGAGAGAGCTCTCCTTCAAAACCATGGCCGTCTTCAGCGTCCCCCTTGCCCGTTTCCAGAGACCCCAGGCAGCCCAGCTCCCCTTCCACGCTGACGCCCACGGCGTGGGCCACATCCACCACTGTTCGGGTGACGTTCACGTTGTAGTCGTAGCTGGCGGGGGTCTTGGCGTCTGCTTCCAGAGAGCCGTCCATCATCACTGACGTGAAGCCGTTGGTGATGGCGGAGTAGCAGGTGTCGGGGGCGTTGCCGTGGTCCTGGTGCATCACCACAGGGATGTGGGGGTAGGTCTCCGTGGCGGCCAGAATGAGATGCCGGAGGAAGGTTTCGCCTGCATACTTGCGGGCGCCGCGTGAGGCTTGCAGGATGACCGGGCTGTCGGTTTCATGGGCTGCTTCCATGATCGCCTGCACCTGCTCGAGGTTGTTGACGTTGAAAGCAGGAATCCCATAGCCGTTCTCAGCGGCATGGTCGAGAAGAAGTCGAAGGGGAACCAGCGCCATGGCAGTGAAGGAGGTGTCCGGTGGTCACGGAAAGTTTACCGGATTGGAAGAAAGTCTGTTGAATGCCGTCCGTCACCGGGTGGTTCACCCTGAAACGCTTCAGCACTGGAAACACTTCCGGAGAAAAAGCATGGGTCGCCTGAGATTCGAACTCAGGACCAGCCGGTTAAAAGCCGGATGCTCTACCGCTGAGCTAGCGACCCTGATGGTGGGCAATCCCATGGAGACTATCACGCAAGCATCACTTTGACCATGCCGCAATCCCCTCCCGCTCCCTGGCCCTCACCCCGCCAGGCTCCGGACAGTTGGGTGGCCACCTCTGCCGTTGTGGTGGGGGACGTGGAACTGGCTTCCGGCGCTTCGGTCTGGCCCACAGCGGTGCTGCGGGGGGATTTGGCCTCCATCCGCATCGGCCCCAACAGCAACGTTCAGGATGGGGCCGTCCTCCATGGAGACCCAGGCGCTCCCGTGGTCATCGCGGCCCAGGTCACCATTGGTCACCGCGCCGTGATCCATGGCGCCAGTGTTCAAGAGGGCGCCTTGGTGGGCATTGGCGCCATCGTGCTCAACGGGGTCACCGTGGGAGCTGGGGCCGTGGTGGCCGCCGGGGCTGTGGTTACCAGGGATGTGCCTCCCGGGATGCTGGTGGCCGGTATTCCTGCAAGGCCGATGCGCTCCCTCGGCGAAGAGGCCCTGGAAGAGCAGCGCCACCATGCGGATCACTATGCCCAACTGGCCTGCACCCATGGAACGCTGGGACCGGAGGGCATTTTTGGTCACGGATTGGTCACAGATTGTGGCCAGGCAGCCCGCAGCCCCGCACCTGAAGGATCACGGTTGTAGCGTATGCGCCAATCATTGTTGCTGAACCCGTGGACTGGCGTCTGCTCCTCGTTGCCTTCCCCGTTCTGGGCGCCCTGAGTTGGGTGGTCTTCATCATTGGTCGCGACGCGCTCAGCCAGTTCCAGCGCACCATCAAGGAACTCCGCTGACCGATTGCCGGCCATGGGGGTGACCCATTCCACCCCACCCTGGGATGCCGTTGTCATCGGTGCCGGCATTGGCGGCCTGGTCACCGCCTCCCAGCTGGCTGTCAAGGGCGCCCGCACCCTGGTGCTGGAGCGCTATCTGATTCCTGGCGGTAGTGCCGGCAGCTTTGATCGCCCCGGCTACCGCTTTGATGTGGGCGCCTCCATGATCTTCGGCTTTGGCAAGCAGGGCACCACCAATCTGTTGACCAGGGCTCTGGCCGACCTGGGGGAAGAGTTGGACACCATCCCCGATCCCGTTCAGTTGCACTACCACTTGCCGGATCAACTGGACTTGGCAGTGAGCCGGGACTACAACACCTGGATTGCTACCCTAGCGGAGCAGTTTCCGGGTGAAGTCCGCGGCATTCGCGCCTTTTACGACACCTGCTGGCAGGTGTTTCGCTGTCTGGACGCCATTCCCCTCAGGTCCCTTGAGGAGCCGCGCTACCTGACCCAGGTCTTTTTCCGCAACCCTCTGGCGTGTTTGGGCCTGGCCCGCTGGCTGCCCATAAACGTGGGGGACGTGGCGCGGCGTCACATCCGTGATCCCCAGTTGCTGCGCGTCATTGACATGGAGTGCTACTGCTGGTCCGTGATGCCGGCCGAGCGCACACCCATGATCAACGCTGGCATGGTGTTTGCCGACCGCCATGCGGGGGGCGTGAACTATCCCAAGGGCGGCGTGGGAGAAATCAGCCGCAGGCTGGTGCGGGGTCTGCAGCGGCATGGGGGAGAGATTCGCTACGGCGCCCGGGTGGCCCAGGTGCTGCTGGAGCGGAATCGCGCCGTTGGGGTGATCCTGGCCAACGGGGAGCGGCTCCACGCCCGACGGGTGATTTCCAATGCCACCCGTTGGGACACCTTCGGGAGCCTGGTGCCGGAGGAGCACGTCCCCCGCCGGGAAAAGGTGTGGCGACGGCGCTATAAACCCTCCCCCTCCTTCCTCTCCCTGCACTTGGGCGTGCAATCCCGGGTCATCCCCCCCCACAGCCATTGCCACCACCTGCTGCTGGAGCGCTGGGAACAGATGGAGGCCGAGCAGGGCACCGCTTTTGTGTCCATCCCCACTCTGCTGGATCCCGATCTGGCCCCACCCAGTCGCCACATTGTCCACGCCTTCACCCCCAGCGACGTGGAGCATTGGACAGGCTTGGGACCATCGGCCTACCGCCAGAAGAAGGAAGCCGCTGCGCAACACCTGGTGAAACGTCTGAGCCACATCTGGCCCGGTCTGGAGGACGCCATTGAGCATCAGGACATTGGCACGCCCCGCACCCACCGTCGTTTTCTAGGCCGCAGCCGGGGCAGCTACGGTCCAGTGCCTGCACAGCGCCTGCCGGGGCTGCTTCCCATGCCCTTTAACCGCACCGGAATTCCAGGTCTCTACTGTGTTGGGGACTCTTGCTTCCCGGGCCAGGGTCTCAATGCGGTGGCCTTCAGTGGCTATGCCTGCTCCCACCGTGTTGCTGCCGATCTGGGTCTTCTCACCGGTCCACGGATCCCATGATCACGTCGATGGACCCCAGAATGGCCATGATGTCGGCCACCTTCACCCCCTTGAGCAGGTGGGGAAGGATCTGCAGATTGTTGAAGTCCGGTGCGCGGATCTTCCAACGCCATGGGGTAACGTCGTTGCTGCCGATGAGAAACACCCCCAACTCCCCCTTGCCGGTCTCCACACGTGCATAGAGTTCGCCGTTGGGGATCCGGAAGGTGGGCGCCACCTTCTTGGCCACGTACTGATAGTCAAAGCCGTACCACTGACTCTTGCGCCCCTCCTGCTGGCGGCGCGCTTCCAGGTTTTCCGTTGGGCCTCCGGGGATGCCGCGGCAGGCTTGGCGCAGGATTTTCAAAGACTCCCGCATCTCCTGGATCCGCACCTGATAGCGGGCAAAGCAGTCCCCCTCCTCGGCCGTGGCCACTTCCCAGTCAAAGTCGTCGTAGCACTCGTAATGGTCCACCTTGCGCAGATCCCAGCAGACGCCCGAGGCCCGCAACATGGGGCCGGAAAGGCTCCAGTTGATGGCTTCCTCCCGGCTGATGGTTCCCAGGCCGGTGATACGGCGACGGAAGATGGGGTTATCGGTGATCAGCCGCTCGTACTCGTCAATTTTTGGACCAAACCAGTCGCAGAAGTCACTGCATTTCTCCAGCCAGCCGTAGGGCAGGTCCACCGCCACCCCGCCAATGCGGAAGTAGTTGTTGTTGATCAGCCGCTGGCCGGTGGCAGCCTCCCAAAGGTCGTAGATCATCTCCCGCTCCCGGAAGATGTAGAAGAAGGGGGTTTGAGCCCCCACGTCGGCAAGGAACGGTCCCAACCAGAGCAGGTGGTTGGCAATGCGGTTCAACTCCAGCATCAACACCCGGATGTAGCTGGCCCGTCTGGGAACGGTGATGTCCGCCAGGCGTTCGGGGGCGTTGACGGTCACCGCCTCGTTGAACATGCCCGCCGCATAGTCCCAACGGCTCACGTAGGGGACAAACATGACGTTGGTGCGGCTCTCGGCAATTTTCTCCATGCCGCGGTGGAGATAGCCAATGACGGGCTCGCAATCCACCACGTCCTCCCCATCCAGGGTCACCACCAGCCTGAGCACCCCATGCATGGACGGATGGTGGGGGCCAAAATTGACCACCATGGGTTCCGTGTGGGTCTCCAGTTGCGTCATGGGGAGTGATCCGGTGGAACGATCTTAGGACGTCCCCTGGCGGGGCGCAGCGGCGGTGCCTTGCGCCAGGGCATTGCAGCGGCTTGACTTGACGCTTTGGCGTGAGGGCAGGATCATGGAATCATGTGTGAAACCCTTCGCCTGATGCTGCCAAGCCCAAGCCAGCGGTTCCCAGGTTGGCAGCCATGGACCCAGGCTGGCAGTGTTGTAGCCCTGCCGCTGCAGATGCCGTTTTGCCGAGAGTGGGCAGGGGTAGATGAGCAAGGGCTGCTGCAATGCTCTGGATCTGTGGTATCTGCAACAGTTCGCCTCCTCCCTCTGCACACCAACGTATTGATGGTCATGCTTGATTTTAGCAAACAGGAACTGAAAAAAGCATTTATCAAGTTTTCGAAAATTTCGCAGTTAAATTCTGGACCTATTCTGATTAAGAAAGATTTTTTCTCTATGCTATCTATTCTGTAGAATGTGGTTTGAAATATCTTTTCTTGAAAGATCGTGGAATACATACACCAAAAGGGCTTTCAGAATATGATTCGACTGGTATAAAAACTCATAATTTAAATTCACTATTGCGGAAGGTGAGAATGCGTAAGCAATTATCTAAATTTCGACGAACGGGCACTCATAAAAAGGATATTTCGAAGGATATTTCGTCGGAAGAGTTACACGTACTCTATCGTTATGGAGGACAACTTGATTCAGAATGTGAAGAAGATCTTATGGAAAGTTTATCTAGTATTATTTATGAGATAGAAAGTAATCTTTAGGGAGGTGAGCCATGAGTAATTTTAAGCCAACTCGACTTTTCACTTGGTCCGATGTGTTACAGAGTTGCATTGATCCCAAAGCATTCTCGTTCCCTGATGCGGATCCCTCAGGCCTATTTATTTACGGAGATGACAGAAATGCAATACAAAAAGAGCTCTCCCAAAAACTTGGGCTCGCCTATGATGAAGAGAAGAACAGCATCACTCTAGAAGGCACGAGTACAACACCGCGCCAACTGCCGGTGGAAATCTTACCGAAGGATGATGCACCGAACCTGTCCCCACCGCGGCGTCCTCTCTGGTCAAGCGGCAAAATCAGGAGAAATGACGCACGAAACTCTCAAGAAGGCGATCCCAAGATTGCTGCCTTCTTCTCTTTCAAAGGCGGCGTAGGGCGCACTACTTCCTGCTTTGCAACAACCGTTCGCTTGCTCAGCGCCAAACCTGCGGCCAAGGTGCTCTATGTGGATGCCGATCTGGAGGCCCCTGGGCTCACCTGGATGATAGACGATGCGCCGGAGGGCGATGACTGGTCCCCAACCATGAGTTGGGTAGATGCTCTGTGTCTGATTCACGATGCCGAGGATTGGAAAGAGGAGGCTTTGCCGCTGATTGTGCAGCATGTGCGGCAATCCACAATCTCCCTGGAGCTCAATGTGGGCCGCCGTGAGTTTTTCTTCATGCCGGCTGTGCGCTCCATGGACCAGGTGGAGAAGCTGCCCATCACCCCAGAGAATGCCGTGCGTCGACGGAACCGCGAGTGGGTGATTGGCGATCTGCTGGTTGCCCTTGGCCGTGGGCTGGGGGTAGATGTCATCCTTGTGGATTTGCGGGCTGGGATCACGGAGTTTTCTTCACCACTGCTCCTGGATCCTCGGGTTCATACGGTGATTGTCAGCTCCTGTGCCAAGCAATCCGTAGTAGGAGTTTGTAGAACTCTTGCGCAGGTCAGTCGTCACACTACATGGCCGCTTGACTCTGGAAATCTGACTTTTCTCGTCACGCAGGTTCCGCCACCAAAGTCAATTGGTGACCAGATTTTTACAAAAGTTGAGGATGATCTGCTGAAGGCCTGGGCCAGTCTAGGCGATGAACCTGACAGTGATCACGAGGAAAGTAATTTCATTAGTATTGGCCGTGTTGATCATGATCAGAAATTAATTGTTTTTGACGATTTACAAACAATTGCCGAATGTTTTCCCACAACCAGCTTCTGGAATCCCCTTGGGGATCCTCTTAAAAGTCTGTTAGATCAGTTGACTCCTTCAGAATTATCAAATGTAAATGATAATAATCAGTCTTTTCTAGGAGAGAAAAAAGAAGAAATCAAGAATAATATCCTGGAATTAACGCGAAAACATTTAGAATTTGCAGAGCAAAACGAAAAACCAGGAGTTCTGCTAACTTCTCCCGTTCGGAAACTTGTTAGCCTGCCGGACGAACAATTGCCTATCGCTGTGGTTTTGGGTTCCAAGGGAGCTGATAAAACATTTTTATGGAGTCAGTTGGTTATGGCAAAAGAGTTTTCTAAGTTTGCTGAAATTGTTGGCATTTCTTGGAGAGCACCGAAGCCGGTGTTGATTTTTCCTTTACTATGTCCTAGTAATTTAGCCGATAAATTATTAAATTCTGTTCATGACTTAGAAAGAAAAATATCCAAAGAGTCAAAAGAAAAACTAGATAATTTTAAGCTAAAAGAGGAACTGGAGAAGCTGGACTCGAAGAATAGTAGCCTTACATTTTGGCTAGAAGAAATTGCTGGACGTTTAGGGTTACCAAAAGAGACAAGTGCTTCTTTAAGAAAAATTGAAGAAGAATTGGCTCAACGTGATCAATATGTTATTCTTGCAGTTGATGGCCTGGAGGAAGCCCTACAAACAGGACCCAGCAAACCAATGAATGAACAACAGAAAGATGTAATACGTAATTTAGTTATAGATCTTCCCAATCAATTACAAGCAATTCAAACAAAACATTTAGGTATTATAGTTTTTATTCGCCATGACCTGGCTCGTGAATCTATTCATCAAAACTTTGGTCAATTTGAAGCAAAATATCGTTCCTTTGCACTGAAGTGGAGCCAAGAGGATGCCTTGCGACTCGTTTTGTGGGTCCTGAAGCAGGCAGGATGGCCCGACCCATCTATTGGTGAATTCACCCAGGCTTCCTATGATAATTTGAAGAGGCGATTACAGCCATTCTGGGGTGAAAAAATGGGTGGAAAAAAGGAGGCTTTTACAGATCGCTGGATTATCGCTGCGCTATCAGACTTAAAGGGTCTCTTCCAAGCTCGTGATATTATTCGTTTTCTTTCTGAAGCAACAGCGAATTCATCAGACTTTCCATTAAATCCTACTGCTATGCGAGGAGCGATTGAATTTTGTGCAAGCAAGAAAGTAGAAGAGCTTCAACAGGAAATAAATGGTCTTGAGAAGATTCTTGATCACTTTAAGAAACAACCTTGGAATCAAAGAATGATACCTATGGAGAAAGCAAAACTTAAGCTTTCTTCTGAAGAAGAAAGCTTTTTGGCTGACCAAGGAATCCTCATTGAAGACGAAAAAGATAACAAATTCTACATGCCAGAAATTATCTGGAAAGGCTTGGGTTTCCGCCCATCACGCACTGGCCGCATTGGCACCATGCGCCTGCAACGGCTGGCTGCCGCCAAGGAACGTTAAAGCGACCTGTTGCAAGATACCGCTTGTGTTCGCACACTTGGCCTGTTGCCTCCTCAGGGAAAGCTTGCTGAGTCGTCGTGCTCTCCCCTGCCATGGCCTGAACCGCCAAGAGGGCCTTCTACCCGTCCCGTCACACGCCCAAGGCCACCAGCACCGAGACCGGCGTTGGTTTTCTTGTCCAGCTGTGTCTTGACCATCTTGCCGTTCAGCAGCAGATGCACGATGCCTTCCTCTGCCAGGCGGCGGCGCCATGCTTCCCAATCCTCCTCACCTTGCGCCAGGCACGGCTCACCACGTCTTTGCTGATGGCTCCTTGGCAGGGGATGACGAATAGTGTCTTCTTCTCCCGCCGCGTATGGGAGCCTGCCAGGCAAGCCGACGTGACCCACGCCTCCATCCGGTGGGTACGAGGTTGGTAACGGCCCAGTGCCCTGGAGCGCCATTGGCTGGTGTGACCTGAGCCATCCTGAAGGCGGGCACAGGGCACGCTCCCCGTCTCCGTGCCCAGGGTGCTGGTGAGCGGACGTTCCCGCCGGCCATGCCGATCGCCCTTCCCCTCACCCTGCCGACGACCGTACTTCACGCCACCAAGGAAGGCATCCAACTCCTCGTCCAACACCGCCTCAATGGCGCTGCGCGGGGTGGCACGCAGGCGATCCTCAATCCGGATCGCAACCTTCTTCACAGGCAAGCAGGGGAAGCCTGCTCCCTTCTAGCCTCTGTCATAGCGTGATCTCCTTGGTGGTTCCAGCTGCCTCTTGGGTGTTTGGGTGACCCGGAGATTATGCCCCCTTCAACTTCCATCATCTTCGAGACACAGCCTGAGCGGCTAAAGCAGCTTCAGGGTTTGACCAGGAAATGGCAAAGAGTTGCTTTGCCTGGAAAGTAGTGGCGCTTGAGATAATAGATAAGAAAAGCAGTCTCAAATTTGTGACAATTTCTAAGACTGGTCAAAGAAGTTGTGCCGAGAAGACCATGATCATAGAAGTAGCGATTTTTCCAAAGTTGTTTTATATTTTTTGATATTGGGCAGGCCGTGGCTCAACGGGAGTGCCATAAAGCAACCAGCAGTAAGCAAAGGTTAGAGCCAAGCGGTGAGTTGAACCCGGTCTGGATGGAATGGCCTGGCCCTTGTGTGATGCTGCTGGAGTCAAGGGAGGTCTTTTTCAGCATCAGAGGCAACCGGCAGGGCATCAGAGCAACCAGGAAGGCTTTACCAGCAGAGCAAACCACCACGCGATGGCCAACAGAGTGTATGCAGCGGCTATGAGCACCTGCAAGGGCAGTGGAGCAGTGAAAGGAAGGAACTGATGCACGTAAGTGCCAAAGGTCTCAAAAGCCCTTCTAACACAGGCTTTTGGTGGAAGCACTGCGGACGTCCAAGCAGTCTTGACGAGACTGCAGGACAACGCCAGGAATCCATAGAAGACCTTGGCAAGGATCCCATGGAAATGGCCACAGCGTGGCACGGGGCGTGCCCCACATCCTGGCCCGCGTCTCTTGCTGGCCATCCACAGGTTGGAGAAGCCGTGGGATGCCCAGGCTTGCAGCAGCGTCCCATCTACCGAGAGACGAGAGCAGATGCTCCCAGCTCCACAAACCCCCACTACAACATGGGGAAAAAACTTGCCCCCCACAATCTCACGCCTCTGCTGGCGGTTCCTGTTGCTCTGGGAATTGTGGCCGGTAATCCAGCAGCGGCCCTCCCCAACTGCACAGACTGGAATTCAGCAATTTTCTTTAGTTTTCTTTAGGTTTCTCTGGGATGTTGTTGTTGTTGTTGTTGATGTTGTTGCTGTTGTTGCCCCACAGGCGCTTCACCACCACCACCGCTGCCACCAACTCCACCACCACCCGCACCATCCGCACCACCACCACCCGCCACACCCACTCCACCCACTCCACCACCCGCCCCACCAACACCACCACCGGCCGCACCCG
>JXQG01000047.1 GCA_001007665.1 Candidatus Synechococcus spongiarum SP3
TGGGAGGTATCGACAACAGTCAAGCGGCAGGAGAACAACGACTCTCATCCTTCTGCCACCCACTCCCTTGCCTTGCACTTCTCCCTCCTCCTCTAGTGGAGCGTCCTGGAGATCTATTTACAAAGGGCGTTGGATCTTGGCCAGGATGGATTCAGCGGTAGCCACCCACATGAAGGGACGGGTTTGGGTATTGTCGTGCTCCACAAAGGCATTGATTTTGCGGGTGCGTTCTCCCACCTTATGGAAAGAACCGCGTCGGATAGCCTTCTGGGTAATGACGCCAAACCAGCGTGTTGGAAGAAGGGTGGGTACTTGACCCTGCCCCTGCCGTCCCATGCGGGCCCGAGTTGGCTGTCTTGGGAAGTCTTTAGCCTGAGGAATAGCTCCACCACCCCATGACCTTCACCACCCCGCCAATGAGTCCCGAGGTGCAAGCCCAGACAACAACCACAACTGCGCCAGGCCGTACGGGCCCCGGTGGCCGCCCATGGCTGGAGCCTGCCGTTCTGGTGGCGTCGATGGGTATGGGTCTGGCAGTGACCATTCTTGCCTTATTGCTGTCCATCGCTTTCGGAAGCTGCGGCATGAACGCCCGCGTCGATGCTCTTGGCGCCCGCATTGATGTCCTCGAGATCAACCTCAACGCCCGCATTGACGCCTTTGGCGCTGACCTCAATGCCCCCATTGAGCAAGTATACCAGTTCCTCCTGCCCAAGGAACGGTGACTGCTGCCCCATGCGGACTGGAGCCGGAGCCCAGCCACTCACGACGTCGCTGGTGCGGACCCCAACGCCGCATCGGGCTCACCGGTGGCATTGCCACGGGCAAGAGCACCGTGGCCGCCATCCTGTCGGGCAGCCATGGTCTGCCGGTGTTGGATGCGGATGTTTACGCCCGTCAGCTGCTGGCGCCCGGCACGACGGCCAGCCAGGCCGTGTTGGATCGCTACGGCCAGCAGGTGCAAACCCCCAGCGGTGCGCTGGATCGCCGCGCTCTGGGGCGCATGATCTTTGCCCGGCCCGGGGAGCGGCGCTGGCTGGAGGCACTGACCCATCCCCTGGTGAAAGAAGCCTTTACCAGGGATCTGGCGTGGCATCACCGGGCGGCAACAGTGGTGCTGGTGGCGCCCCTCCTGTTGGAGGCGGGGCTGGAGGCGTTGTGTAGTGAGGTATGGCTGGTGGATCTGGATGAGGCCAGCCAACTGGAGCGCCTCCTGGCAAGGGACCGACTCAACCCCCATGAGGCCCGGCAGCGAATCCAGGCCCAGTGGCCGCTGGTACGCAAGCACGGCCTGGCTGACGTGATCCTCAAGAATCACGGCGACTTTGTGGCGTTGGCCCAGCAGGTGGACATGGCCCTTGCCGGGCAGGCAACATGAGCCTGATCAGCCCTTGAGGGCATTGGCCAGGATCTGGCTGGCCAGCTTGGGATCCGCCTTGCCCTGAGTTTTCTTCATGAGTTGACCCACAAAAAAGCCCTTCACCTTGGTCTTCCCCTTGCGGAATTGGGCCACCTCCTTGGGATGGGCTGCCAGAAGCTCCCCCACCAGTGCGGTGAGCTGGGCGGGGTCACTCACCATGACGAGTCCCCGTTGCTCCACCAGTGCCGCCGGCGAACCACCGTTGGCCAGCAGTTCGGGCAAGAGTTCCTTGGCGGTTTTACCGCTGATGGTGTTGCTCTCAACGAGCCCCACCAGCTCCACCAACTGGGCTGGCGTGAACGGAAGCTGGTCTGCGCTGAGCTTTTGGGCATTCAGATGGGCGGAGAGATCACCCATCAGCCAGTTGGCGACGGCCTTGGGGTTCCCCTCCGCCGCCACGGCAGCCTCAAAGTAGTCGGCCATGGGGCGCTCATCCGTGAGCACCCGGGCATCATACTCCGAGAGCCCCAGTTCCTGGCCGTAGCGGTGGCGACGGGCAGCGGGCAACTCCGGCAGTTCCGCCTGCCAGGCCTGGCGTTGCGAGGCGCTGACGTGAATGGGACCCAGGTCCGGCTCGGGGAAATAACGGTAATCACTACTGCCCTCTTTCTTGCGCATGGCTTTTGTACATTGTCGCCCTTCATCCCAGAGGCGGGTCTCCTGCACAACGGCATCTCCAGCAACAATGGCTTGCACCTGACGCTTGAATTCGTAGTCACAAGCTTTTTGAATCGCGGAGAAGGAATTCATATTCTTGATTTCAACTTTGGTGCCAAAAGGAGCATCTTCGCCGGGGCGTACCGAGATATTCACGTCACAACGCAGGGACCCCTCTTGCATGTTGCCGTCACTCACCCCCAGATAGCGCATGATGCGCCGCAGCTCCGCTGCATAGGCGGCAGCCTCCCGGCCACTGCGCAAATCCGGTTTGGAGACAATCTCCACCAAAGGAACACCGGCACGGTTGTAATCCACGAGGGAATGGGTGCTGCCGGAGAGTTGATCCGCACCGGCATGGAGAAGTTTGCCGGCGTCTTCCTCCATGTGAAGCCGCTCAATGCCAATGCGTTTATTGATGGTGGGTTGCCCCTTCTCGGCTACCGAAATCTCGATCCAGCCTTCCGTGGCAATGGGTTGGTCGTATTGGGAGATCTGGTAGTTTTTGGGAAGGTCGGGATAGAAGTATTGCTTGCGGTCGAATTTGCTGTGCTCGGCAATGTGGCAGTTGATGGCCAGGCCTGCCTTGACGGCAAACTCCAGCACCAGGGCATTGAGCACAGGCAGGCAGCCCGGCAGCCCGAAGACCACGGGGTCCACGTGGGTGTTGGGGGCATCGCCAAAAGCAGTGGAGCTGGGGGAGAAAATTTTGCTCCGGGTGGCCAGTTGCACATGGGTTTCCAGGCCAATGACGGGGACCCAATGGTGATGCTTTTGCCCATCCGCAACTGCCATGGCTGGCCACTCCAAGACGCTTCGGCATCCTACCTGCTCTCGCTGCCCCGGCCCAGCCATCGGGGGAGCACCCATGCACCATAGGCAAGACCCCTCGCCACAACCTGCCATGACCCCACTGCACCGGAGCCGGCAACAGCAGGTGTTGGTTCTGGGGGGGGGGCTGATGGGGTTGACAGTGGCCCACGTCATGGCCCGTCATGGGTGGTCTGTTGGTCTACTGCGCCGTGGACGGCGGGACGCGGCGGGCTTTGCTGCTGCCGGGATGGCAGCGCCCCATGCTGAAGGTCTCAGTGGGCCCTTGTTGGCGCTGGCCCAGCGCAGTCTTCAAATGATCCCCCCATGGGTGGGCACCATTGAAGAAGATAGTGGCCTCCCCTGCGGTTGGCGGCCCTGTGGCACGGTGGTGCCCTTCACCAGCCAGGCCCAGCGCCAGGCGTTCCCCACAGCAGCCATGGGCCATCCCCTGGAGCGGGCTGCGCTGGAGGCCGAGGCGCCAGGCATCAGCCCCGCCTTTCCCTGCGGGCTGTTGTTTCCCCAGGACGGTCAACTGGACAGTCGTCGCCAGTTGATGGCGGCCCTGGAGCAGGCATGCCGCCGTCGTGGCGTGCGTTTTGAGGAGGGGGTCACGGTGGAGCGGCTGTGTTGGGAAGAGGGTGGCGATGGCCATCCACACCTGGTGGGCATTGCCCTGCGCGCCAGTGACGGGGAGAAGCAACGGCGGCCCTGTGAGCGAGCGGTGCTGTGTTGCGGCGCCTGGAGCCAACAGTTGATCCCCTCTGTGCCGGTGACGCCCGTCAAGGGGCAGATGTTCTCTGTGCAGGCGCCGCGCCAGGCCTTGCAGCGGGTGCTCTTTGGTCCTGGAGCCTACCTGGTGCCCCGCCGGGATGGGCTGGTGGTGGTGGGGGCCACCAGTGAACAGGTGGGCTTTACCCCAGGCCTGACGCCCATAGGGCAAGACCAGTTGGAACGGGGTCTGCGGCAGTTGTTGCCTGCAGCAACCCGATGGCCGCCCATGGAGCGTTGGTATGGATTTCGGCCCTGCACGAGGGATCAACAGCCCGTGTTGGGGCCAGGTCCTCTGGTGGGACTGGTGATGGCCACGGGGCACCACCGCAATGGGGTCCTGCTGGCTGCCGTCACCGCAGAACTCACACGGGCGGTGCTGGATGCTGGCCCAGCAGGCTTACGCAAGACCTCCCTGGCGACCACCCTCCATCCTTTCCGCTGGAACCGCTTTTCTCCAGCCCCCTAAGGAGCCTCTGGATCAGGGCCTGTGGACAAAAGGGATTTTCCTTGCTGCGAGAAGGGTTGCCACGAGATTCCCGTTGGCGGCATCGCTGCTGGCGGTTTTGTCGTAACGGGCGGCAATGCACCGTCACTCCTCCTTCCTCAAGGTTGAAGCACAACTCCACCCGGCTGGTAAGCCCGTTTGTCCACAGGCCCTAGCCCTGGAGATCCATGGGATCTTCCAACACCTCCACACGGGCCGTCACCAGGCCCAGCAATGTTTCGGCGGCGCGTCGCTGCCGGGGTGAGCCCAGCAGGATCAGTTGGTCGCCTGGGTGGAGAACAGCGTGGCCGCCAGGATTGACCTGCACGCCGCGGGAGGAGCGAATGGCCAGCACCAGAACCCCGCTACGGGCCCCCAACTGAATTTCGGCCAGACTGCGCCCGGGCAACCTGCTGAAGTCTTCCTGACTTGTGGTGAGTTCAATGCGCTCAATCTGCTGATACCTGGTGCCGGCAAGCACCTCCATGAAGCTCACTGCTTCCGGATGCAGGGCCTTCGAGGCCAGGACACGACCGCCAGCAACAAATGGGGACACCACATCGTCGGCGCCTGCACGGCGCAACTTGCTGGCGGCCTCCTGGCTCTCAGCCCGGGCAATCATCTGAATTGGAGGCGCCAGGGCTTTGGCGCTGAGCACCACATAATAGACGTTGTCCGCATTCGTGCCCAGCACTGCCACCAGACTACGGGCCCGCTCCACCCCGGCCTTGCGGAGCACGTCGTCAAGACTGGCGTCACCGGTGACGCCATAGAAGCCGTGTTCTATGGCCATGGCCGTGCGCTGGGCCTGCTGATCAATCACCAGCAGTGGCACGTCTTCCCTGGCCATGCAAGCTGCCACTTCCTGGCCCATGCGGCCGTAGCCGCAGCCGTAGCCGCAAATGATCACGTGGTCATGGATTGCATCCAGCATGGCTTGCTCACGGCGATGGCGATGGCGATGGAAATAGCCGGTGTTGCCCAGTTGGAGAAAGCGTTGGATCACCAACTGAACGGTAAAGACGCCCCCCAGCAGGAGGAGAACGGTGACCAGGCGCCCCCCGCTGCCCAGGGGGTGGACTTCTCCGTAGCCCACCGTGGTGAGGGTGATAATGGCCATCCAGAAGGCATCCGACCAGCTGTGACTGGGCTCCGCCAGCCGATAGGCAGTGGCGCCGGCAACAACCAGAGCGACCAGGGCGCTGAGGGGGACCTGCCAGACCTAAGACTCCCGCAAGCGCCGTTTTCGGAGGAAGCGTTGGCTCGGTGGCGTGGGTCTCCAGCGTCGGTAGAGCACAGGAGGATGGAGAAAGCAGAAAAGCCCTTGACGAGACTTGAACTCGTGACCTCTCCCTTACCAAGGGAGTGCTCTACCGCTGAGCTACAAGGGCACATGGGCCGGGTTGGATTTGAACCAACGCAGGCAGAGCCAACGGATTTACAGTCCGCCCCCATTAACCACTCGGGCACCGACCCATGCCACTGACTGGAGCATATCAGGTGGGGATGGCGCGACTGGCGCCGTTAGAGTGGGCGCAGTTTCCCCAGAGTTGTGAAGATCCTGGTTCTCCATGGCCCCAACCTGAATCTGCTGGGAACCCGTGAGCCCGGTGTTTACGGAAACGTCTCCCTGGCAGAGATTGATGCTCAACTGATGTCCTGGGCGCAGCAGCGGGGGATCGGCCTCAGATGTGCCCAGAGCAACCACGAGGGGGTCCTGGTGGACACGATTCAGGCTGCAGCCTCTCAACAGGTTGACGGCATCCTGATCAATGCCGGCGCCTATACCCACACCTCCATTGCCTTGAGGGATGCTTTGCTGGCCACAGCGCTCCCCTTCGTGGAGGTTCACCTGAGCAACACCCATGGGCGGGAATCCTTTCGGCGCCGGTCCTTGCTGGCTGACCGGGCCGTTGGCGTGGTTTGTGGTTTTGGGGACCTGAGCTACCGGCTGGGGTTGGAGGGTCTTGTGGCGGCGCTAGAACGTCAAGCTGATGAACGCAATTGAGACCAGGGGGGCGGGGGACCCCCCGCCGATCCGCTGGCTGGCGGCCCCCAGTTCGGAGGCCTGGCTGGCCCAGGCCTTGGCGCACCCTCAGGACCTGCTCATTGACCATGCCCATTGCGAACGCAAGGCCGCCCATACTGCCTTACGACTCCTGGGCGCCTATCCCGCGGAGCCCGGTCTGGCGGAGGTGCTGAGCCCCCTCGCACGGGAAGAACTCCAACACTTCGAAACCATTCTGACCCTGCTCGATCGACGTGGCTGGGCGCTCCGTCAACTGTCTGCACCCCCCTATGGGGGATCCCTCAAACAGTGTGTTGCATCGCGGGATCCGGAGCGGATGCTGGATCAGTTTCTTGTGGCTGGACTCATCGAGGCGCGAAGCCATGAACGGCTGGGACTGTTGGCTCGGCACTGTCCCGATCAGGAACTGGCCAGCCTGTACCACAGCTTGCTGGCCAGTGAGGCGCGCCACTTTGGTCTGTACCGGGTTCTGGCGGAGCGTCGCTTCTCCCGCATGGTGGTCAAGTCCCGCCTCCGGAGTTTGGCGGCAGTGGAGGCGCAAATCCTCAGTGAACTGCATCGGCTGCCGCGCATGCACAGCTAGAGAGTGCTGCACGCATGATCAAAAGCCACGGATTCATTTTAGATCATTTGCCTGCAGACAGACCTAAAATGGGTTTCTCCACAGAACAACTATGACCAGCAAGTCATCCGCAGCCAGTTTGACAGGCAAGCCCCTCAAAGATCTAACAGTTGTCCAGTTGAAGAACCTGTGCAGGGAGCGTGGCATCAAGGGCTTTGTCCACAAGCCAAAAGCCAAACTACTTGAAATGATCGAAGCTGCATCAGGGACCTCGGACGAGTCTGCTGCTGACACGTCAAGTCCGTCAAAGCCAGGCAAGTCGAGGCCGACACCAAAGCCTGAGGCCAAGACCTCCCAAGGCAGCGGCCAGCAAGAGGATCTCGCCAGCCTGACCATTGCCCAGCTCAAGCAATTCTGTAAAGATCAAGGCATTAAAGGCTTTGCACGTAAGAATAAGCAACAGTTAATTGGTCTTATTAACTCTGCGGCCCCATCGAAATTATCTAATAATCAGCCTGGAGCTGATGAGAAGAAAAGACAAGACCCCAATCATCTGGATGCGGAAAGTTCCCTGATGGATGAATCGGATTCAGACCAGTTGTATTCTGAAGATTTGGATGCTAACCAACAAGGTGACCCAGAAGAATCTGCTGAAGAGTTATCCAGCGCAGAGATCGACGACACCAAAGATAACTCTGAAAACCGGTTCGATACGGATGCTGAGGAAACCATGGTTGAGGTGTCCGATAGCCTGATTCTTGAGGTCCTGGATCGGTTTGATCGCATTGAAGCTCTGCTTCAGCGCATCGCCGAGAATGTTGACAACCCTTGATCGGGTTGGGGCTTGTAACAGCCCTATCGCCTGCCCGCGAAGGCTTGAACCTGACGCCACACTGCCACCAACCTGCCTTGAATCACCACCTGCTCCGCTGGCAGAATAATGGGCTTATACGCAAGGTTTGCCGGCTCCAGGCGGATGGTGGGGCCATTCTTATGGAAAAATTTGAGCGTGGTGCCTTCTCCTGGCACCATGGCGGAGACAATGGCTCCATTGGGCAGGGTTTGGATGTCGGTTACGGGCTTCATCACCGCCATGTCCCCGGCCGTGATGTGGGCGCCAATCATGCTGTCACCGCAGACCGTGAGGGCAAAAACGTTTTCCTCCTTGAGGGTTGTTTGCAGATCCAGATGGTCTTCCACGTCAGGGAAAGTCTTCACCAGTCCTCCCGCAGAGACCGTTCCCAGAACAGGAATTCCCGTGGGGGGGTGATTATTCAACTGCAAGGTGCGGGCTCGACCTGGCTTCCACTGGATCCAGCCCTTCTTCTGGAGATAGCGCAAACGACTTTGGATGGGCGCCGGTGAACGCAGGCCCATGGCTTCCATCATCTGGCGGATGGACGGAGCATGGCCATGGTTGGCCAGGAACTCAACGATCCAGTCGTAAAGCTCTTGCTGGGCAACGGTGAGGGGTTGGGGCTTCATCAACCATCCAGGGAGTCAATACAGATGTGCCAGATTTGCGGACATTTGTCCAGTCTGCTTCCCGGATTCCCCGGAGAATTGTTCATGATCCACAATTTCACGCCAGATCCAGTAACAGGGCGAGCAAGGCTTGCTGGCCGTAGAGGCGATTCTCGGCTTGCAGAAATACCCGACTTGCCGGCCCTTCCAGCACCTCGTTGCTGATTTCCTCTCCTCGGTGGGCAGGTAGGCAGTGGAGCACAACGGCGTCCCGCGCTGCGTGGGACAGCAGGTTCGTATTCAGGCAATATCCGGCAAAATCACGGCGGCGCTGCTGTGCTGCTGCTTCCTGGCCCATGGACGACCACACGTCGGTGTAGACGGCCTGGGCGCCGCGGCAAGCTTCTACGGGGTCATGAAGCACGGTCACGATGCATCGCCCTCGGCTCAGCCGCTGCGCCCGCTGCACCACGGCAGCATCCGGCTCATACCGTCTGGGGGTGGCGACCCGCAGATGAACACCCAGCAGGGCAGCGGCTAGGAGAAGGGAGTGGGCCACGTTGTTGCCATCCCCGACATAAGCCATGGTCAGACCATCCAGACCCGAGAAGCACTCCTGCAGGGTGAGGAAGTCCGCGATCACCTGACAAGGATGCTCCATGTCACTGAGGGCATTGATCACGGGGATGGTGCTGGCCCGGGCATAGGCCTCAAGATCCTCCTGGTCAAAGGTGCGAATGGCCAGGGCGTCCACGTAGCGGCTGAGGACCCGTGCGGTATCGGCAATGGGCTCGCCGCGGCCCTCCTGGGTGCTGCTGGGGGGCAAATCCAGGGTCTGCCCCCCAAGCCGGGCCATGGCCACCGTAAAACTGACCCGGGTGCGGGTGGAAGGCTTGGAAAACAAAAGCCCCAGCACCTTGACGGTGCCGGGGACGGGCAATCGGGTGTCTCCCCGCTTCAGGGCTCCTGCCAACTGAAGCAGGTTCAGCCACTCCTGGCGACTGCAATCCTCAACCCCAAGGAAGTGGCCACCAGAGAGGGTCATGGTCGGGGCTGCCAAAGAGCCTTTATACCTGAGCAGGGTCAGGAGTCTGGCACTGGTTCAGCAGAGTTTGCAGCTCCTCTCCCTCGATCACTTCTTTTTCCAGGATCTGCTGGGAGATCAGTTCCAGGGATTCCCGGTTGGACTCCAGAATGGCTAGAGCGTGATTGTGGGCATTGTCCACCAACTGGCGCACCTCCCGATCAATGGATTGGGCTGTGGCGTCACTGACGGCGCGGCGCGGGTTGTTGGTCTGGCCAAGGAAGCGGTTACCGGTCTGACGGTCATAGGCCAGTGGACCCAACACACTGCTCATGCCGTAGGTGCTCACCATCTGCTCGGCGATGTCGGTGGCCCGCTGCAGGTCGTTGGCCGCACCGGTGGTGATTTCGCCAAAGACAATTTCCTCGGCGGAGCGTCCCCCCAGCAGCGTGGTGATCTGACCCTGCAGGTCTTCCCTGGAATTGAGGAAGCGATCTTCCGTGGGCAACTGCAGGGTGTAGCCCAGGGCAGACATGCCGCGGGGGACAATAGAAATTTTGGCCACCTTGCTGCCGCCAGGAACCAGATGGCCCACAATGGCATGGCCCACCTCGTGGTAGGCAACAATGCGCTTTTCATCCTCGGCGAGGACGCGACTGCGCTTCTCCAGGCCAGCCACAACCCTCTCGATGGCCTCCTGTAGATCCGCCTGGGTCACCGTCTTGCGATCGGCGCGGGCGGCCAGCAGGGCGGCTTCGTTGACGAGATTGGCTAGATCCGCACCCGCGAATCCGCTGGTGGCCGCGGCAATGCTCTCAAGATCCACACTGGGATCCAGCTTCACCTTGTTGCCGTAGATCTCCAGAATGGTGCGGCGACCGCTCAGATCAGGGCGATCAACCAACACTTGCCGGTCAAAGCGACCCGGTCTCAGCAGGGCGGCATCAAGGACTTCCGGCTGGTTGGTGGCGGCCAGAACAATCACCGGCTTATCGGAGGCATTGAAGCCGTCCATTTCCGTGAGCAACTGGTTGAGGGTCTGCTCCCGCTCGTCATTGCCTCCCACAACCCCCATGGACCCGGAGCGGCTTTTACCAATGGCATCCAGCTCGTCAATAAAGATGATGCAAGGGGCTTTTTTCTTGGCTTGCTCAAACAAGTCACGCACCCGTGCAGCGCCGGCCCCCACAAACAGCTCAACAAATTCCGAGCCGGAAATGATAAAGAACGGGACGTTGGCTTCTCCAGCAACAGCCTTGGAGAGAAGGGTTTTTCCCGTTCCAGGGGGACCGACCAATAGCACACCGCGAGGGATTTTTGCCCCCAGAGCGGCATAGCGCTGTGGTTTCTTCAAAAAGTCGACGATTTCCGTCAGCTCCTGCTTGGCTTCGTCCACACCGGCCACGTCAGCGAAGGTGACCCGGGATTGCTCGTCGGGAACATAGACCTTTGCCTTGGAGCGGGTAAAACTAAGGGCCCCCTGCCCCCCGCCGCCCATTTGGCGTCGTGCGAAGAACTGGAGCACCAGAATAAAGATCAGCGGCGGCACCACCCAGCTCAAGATGGTGGTGAACACACTGGGCCGCTTGGGTGGCGCTGCGGAAAACTCCACACCGTGTTGCTCCAGCCGCTGGGGGAGGTCCATGTCAAAGATGGGCGTGGTGGCCATCAGGGGGGGCTCTCCAGCCACTGGCTGCTTGAGCTCGTAGCGGATTTGATCCTGGGTGATGTAGGCCCTGGCCACGCGTTCATCGTTCACCTGGTCAATAAAGAGGGAATAGGGAACGCGGGGCACCTGCATGGCAGGGCGCGGCAAAAAACTGCTAAGTAATAACAACACACCAATCCCGATCAAAATAAGGTTGACCAACCTGAAACGTCGTCGGGGTTCGTTGTTGTCTTGGCGCTGAAGGGGCACGGGAGCTGAGCAATCAACTTCAGGATAAGCTGCAGAGCCGGCTCCAGTGGACCGGTTTCCCGAATGATACGGGGCCGTCAGACGATCGCTGTGGGGACGTCCAGATGGAAGCGCCAGATCAGGTCGTCCCCACAGCGTTCCAGGCAGGATTTGCGCAGTGGCAGGCTCTGGGCCATGGTGGTGACCTGAAGGTCCCCCAGCGGCGTGAAGGCCTCCAGCCCTCCCAGCAGCTTGGGCGCCTGGACAGCGGCCACTTCCTGAACGCAACCCTCCTGCACGGCTGCCGCTGCCAAGGCGGGGCCACACTCCCACAATACCGTGTTGCACCCCCGCGTCGCCAAATGCTCCAGTGCCGTCCTTGGGGAACAGGGCTTCAGAGCAACACACTCCACACCTTGTTCTTGCAGCCGGGTCGCTATAATAGGATGGGCGCCGGGGCTGTGGAACACCAACGTGCTGGCTACCGTTTGATCCCATAGCCGGGCCTGGTGGGGCAGATGCAGGTGACGGCTCAGCACCACCCGCAGGGGCTCCGGCTGCCGCTGACCACGGCTGGTGAGCAGGGGATTGTCTGCTCGCACCGTGCCAGCTCCCACCAGCACCGCATCACACCGGGCCCGCAACTGGTGAACCCACCGGCGCGCCGGCGCCCCACTGATCCACTGGCTGTCCCCTGCTTTGGTGGCAATGCGCCCGTCCACACTGGCGGCCCACTTGAGCACGCCCCAAGGACGCCCGCGGCCCACCCGGTGGAGGAATGCCTGGTTGAGGGCGCGGGCCTGGGCTTCTCCCACCCCCTGCACCACCGTCAGCCCCGCTTGCCGCAGGCGGTGGAGACCACCACCGGCAACGCGGGGATCGGGATCCACCATGGCTACCACCACACGCCGGATGCATGCTGCGAGAACGGCCTCGGTGCAGGGGGGGGTGCGGCCGTGGTGGCAGCAGGGCTCCAGGGTGACGTACAGGCTGCCCCCCCGGGCCCGTGCTCCCGCCTGTCGCAAGGCCAGCACCTCCCCGTGGGGTTGCCCCGCTGCCGCATGAAACCCTTCCCCTGCCAACTGCCCATCGGCATCCAGCACCACGGCGCCCACCATGGGGTTGGGGCTGGTGGTGAGCCGTCCCAATGCGGCCAACGCCAGGGCCCGCTCCATCCAGACTTCATCCATGGAACCCAGCAGATCGTTTCCCAACTTTGGAGGACGCACCCGCAAAATCAACGACTTTGCGGAGCACGACAAATTGCGGAGCACGACAACGCCCAAGTGCGTCCCCCGGATGTGTGGCTACCGCAGGACCCGTCAGTCCTTCGGCATGGGGAGGGGTTGCCACCGGGTGTGGGCCGCCCAAATGGCCCAGACGGCCATGGGGCGCAGGTAGTGACAAGCCCGAAAGCGGCCGTCAGCCGTGATTGCTTCCGGCGTGCGGAATTGCAGGCCATGGTCATAGACCTGTTCAATCACTCTGCCGCTGATGGCCATGGCGATCTTCTGGTCGCCCAAGAGGCAGCAGTACGCCGCCAGGCCAAAATTGATGCCGGTCCAGATTTCCAGGGGATGGGTTCCCTGGGGATCCACGGGGCTGCCGTCTTGCCTGAGGCCGTTGACAACCCCGTAACACCCCCGGTGAAATCCGGTAAAGCAGACCCTGCAGATGGTGGCGACGGTGGCGCGGGCCCGCTCTTCGCTCACCACGGACGGGAGGCCTAGCAGGCGGGCATAGAAGTCACCACAGAGCTGGTCTGCCATCACCACCGGCTCTTCCGTATGGGTATCAAAGGCGTAGTACTGCCCTCTCCACAGCAGACGGTCATAGGCGCTGCGGGCCTGCTGTAGCCAGGCGCCAAAATCCTGCTGACTGGCGGTGGTATCCAGGCCCAGGTGAAGAGACAAATGCTGGGCGCTGGCCAGGGCCGCCTCCAGGGCCGCAATCCACAACCCACCGCAATAGGCGCTGGCGCCTTGCATGGGCCAGTCGTCAAAGGTTTGATCCGGGGCGCCCCCGTGGTCGGGAAGGCCGTCCCCATCCTGGTCGAACGTCTGCAGGTAGCGGAGGCAGCTGTCCACCGCGGGCCAGCAGTCCGCCAGGAAGCGAAGATCCTGCCCCCCCCAGCGGAAGGTGCGCCAAACCTGAAGCACAAAGTCACTGGGCAGGTCCTTCCAGAGGTTGCAATCCTGATAGGCAGTGTAATTGGTGGCGGCGAAGGGATGTTCGTTGGGTGCGCCCAGGTCGTGGGGCGTGGCCTGGGCCCGTTTACGGGGGGCATGCACAGGCTCCCGCCCCTTGGTCATGTGCCAGCCGATGAGCCGACACCGTAAGTCCTCGCTGGGGATCGCCCGAGCGAAGTCACGAAGCACGGCTTTATCCAGCTCCGGCCACAACTGGACCAGGGCAAGGGAGCCATAGAGCCGCACGTCCAGACTTTCATACCAGGAATAATCCGGACATTCCAGGACACCGAAGTGGCCCACCGGTCGATCAGCGGTGGCGGCGGTCCAGAGGCTGCCGCCGCTGGCCAGGTCACCCAGTTCGTTGAACAGGGCCATCCGGACGGCTTCGGACAAATCCTCCTGCTCCAGGACGGGTTGCTGCCAGCGATGGACGGCCTGGCGCCACTGGGGCCAGTCCCGTAGCGCCTCGGCGGCAATGGCCGTGGCATGATTGCCGGAACGTCCAAAAAAGTCCGTATAGCGCCGGTGGCTGGTGATGCCCTGGGCAAACTCCGTCACCGGCAGATCCCAACTGATCACGAGGGGCAACGCCAGCGTCGCCCCCGGCGGCAATGGAAAGCGCATGGCCAGGGCAACCGCTGAGGGATCCTCCACACCACTACGGCGGGTGTCCACGGCTTGGGGAATGGACCCGTCCCGGGAAAACGGTGTCCAGATCTCCGCGCCGTCACTGCGGGGATTCCAGCGTCCACAGCGCTGCAGCTCCACCCCTGGCGGCAACTGTCCCACCGCCAGACACCACTGGCCCTCCCCTTCCGCCACGGGCTTGCTGCGGGGACCCTGCAGCAGGAGTCCCTGCACCTGGTCCTCGTCCACAAACGAGCAGTGCTGCCCTTCGGTGCGGCCAACGGCAGGCGCGTAGGCATACACCGGGCTCCCATCCTCCCGATAGAACACCTCCGGACGGGTCCGGGTGTTGGTAAACCAGCCGCAGAGGTTGCGCCAACTCAGCAGCAGGGACAGTTGGAGCGGTCGCAGGCCGGGATTGCGGAACAGCCAGCGGAACACGGCCACCGGGTAGGCGGTGCGCCGATAGTCGCCGGGGATGATGGGGCTGAACTGCTCGCAACGGATCTGCGCCCGAAACACGTTGCTGTACTGGAACCAGCCCAGGGGATAGCGGGCTGCGTAACGGCCGGTGACGCGAGAGGACTGGCTGGCCGGATACCAGGCCCAACTGCTCAGGCTGCCGTCCGTGGGGGCCGCTGTGGACAGGGCATAGGTGCGGGCATCATCGCTGCGCCGCTCGTGGATGGCGAACTGACAGTCCGGGATGGCGCCAAACCAGTGCTCGCCGCCGTCCAGGTTCCACAGGGTGATGTCTCCACGGGAGCTGCGCCCGAAACACCCGGCTCCGAACCCGCCCAAAGGGGCCCCGTGCCATGGCCCATCGTCAAGGTTGCTGGCGCTGCGGCCGGTGAAGGGCTTTTGCCAGCCCTGGCCAAGGGGCCGCTGCCAGGCCGCCTTGGGCCGTGGCGGTCTGGAGCGCCCCCAGGGCCAGGCCTGCCAACGGGAGTCACCAGGAATGTCGGCCTCGTTCATGGCGGGAGAGCGGTTACTTCAGCTTGGCCAGTCTGCGGGTTGAACGGCTCCTTCACGAAGGGTGACCCACCGGCTGGCCCGCCAAGCCGCCACCGTGCTGGCCCGGCCCGACGGGGCGCCCCAGGGGAGCGGCCCCGCCAGCAGCACCTGGGGGAAGGCTTGGGCAACGGCGTCTGGATGCAGCAGAGCCGGTTGAGCGGAGCGGTTGGCGCTGGTGGTGGCCAGGGGTCCACTCCGACGCAGCAAGGCCCGGGTGGTCCCGTGGTCCGGGACTCTCAGGCCCAGGGAGGTGGGCTGGGCCGGATTCAGCCACTGGGCCAGCGGGCCGTTGTGGGGCACCACCAGGGTGAGTGCTCCCGGCCAGTGGTCAACGGCCGGTTGCCAAGCCGCTTGCGGCGTGATGTCCAGGGCCTGCCAGAGCTGGTTTGCGTCCGCGCCCATGAGAATGAGGGGCTTGGTCAACGTGCGTCCCTTGAGTTGCCAGAGTTGACCAGCCGCCTCCGGTCGCGCCGCCAGGGCCGGCAGGGTGTCTGTCGGCATGGCGATCACGCCGTCGGCGCCAAGGTGACGCAGCACGTGGTCTAGGGAGGCGGGTGCCGGGGTCATGGCCAATGGTGCGGGGCGCAGGCCGCCAGGAAGCGGTCGTTGCCCTCCAAATCCTGATGCCGTCTGACGGCGGTCAGGCCTGCCGTTGTAAAGAGTGTCTCCAGGGCTGACGCTTGGCGCTGTCCGTGTTCCACCACCAGCCAACCTCCTGGCGCCAGGGCGGAAACGCCTGCCAGCACGGCGCGGAAGGCCTGAAGTCCATCGGGTCCGCCATCCAGAGCCGGATGGGGCTCATGGCAACGCACCACAGGATCAAGCTGGGCAAGGGTGAACGTGGGAATGTAAGGCGGATTGCTGACCACCATGGTCAGGCGTCCCCACCAGGGCCGCAAGGGCTGCCACCAGTTCCCGGCCAGCAGATGCACCCGCTCGGCCACGGTCGTCAAGTTCCGGGCCGCCACCGCCAAAGCTGCTGGATCCTGATCCACCGCCACACCCTGACACTGGGGGAAGGCGGTGGCCAGGGCCAGGGCCAGGCAGCCACTGCCAGTGCCCAAGTCAGCCCATGGCCCCGGGCCTGCTGGTGCGCCGTCCATGAGGGAGATGGCCAGGTCTGCCAACAGTTCTGTTTCCGGGCGGGGGATCAACGCCCCTGGCGCCACGGTCAGCATGAAGTCTCGCCATGGGCAGCGGCCCAGAAGGTATTGCAAAGGCTCCTGCCTCAGGTGGCGATGCCACAGGCGGGTCAGCTCGTCCAGGTCACGGCTGAGTTGAACGGTGGCTTGGGGGTGGAGAGCCAGGCTGTGGATACGCCTGCGCTCCAGACCGGCGCCCACGTCCAGCAGCCAGGCCAGACTGGACGCGGCGCCACCCTCGGCCAGCCGCTCGCGGCGCCAGGCCAGGAGTGTGGCGGCTACGTAAGTGACCAAAGTGGGCGCATGGATAAAGGAAATAGACCGTAAAGCCCCCTATGCCAAGCCTGGGAACAACCTTTTGGAGTTGGCAGCTTAACCTGAGTTGTGGAGAAGGTTGCCACGGAGAGCCGCCCTTTCCCCAACCGACTTTTCATGGTGCGAGGGCATCCCAGTTTGAAGAGTTGGCAAAGGGGTTGGCAGGGTGGACAGGAGCGGCTAGGCTTCCCGAAGTGTTCCCTCGCGAC
>JXQG01000005.1 GCA_001007665.1 Candidatus Synechococcus spongiarum SP3
AATGTGCAACAACGGGGCATTCGGGAAGGGGCCAGCACCATCACCCAGCAGTTGGCCCGGATGGTGTTTCTGAGTCAGGAGCAAACCCTGGTTCGCAAGGTGAAAGAAGCGCTCCTGGCCTTCAAGCTGGAACGCCAACTCAGCAAGGAGCGGATTCTTGAGCAATACATCAACAATGTCTATCTGGGGGCCAACGCCTATGGCGCTGCAGATGCGGCCTGGGTGTATTTCTCCAAGCGCCCCGAGCAACTGACCCTGCCGGAAGCAGCCCTCATTGCCGGCCTTCCCCCGGCGCCCTCCATCTACTCACCCCTGGTCAACCCCGATCTGGCGCAACGGCAACGGCGCTCTGTTCTCCAGAGCATGCGCGAAACAGGCTTTATCACCAAGGAAGAAGAACAGCAGGCCAATGCCGCGCCCCTCAACCTGATGCCGGCAGAACCCAAGCACTTTACCAGTGCAGCGCCCTACTTCACGGAATGGGTCGAGCGGGAGCTGCCCCGGATCCTCAGCCTGGATCAGATTGAGCGGGGTGGCCTCACCATTCGCACCACCCTCGACCTGGATTGGCAGCGCCATGCCCGGCAGGTGATGAGGGACCATCGACCCGGCCAGGAAATTCAAGGGGCCATGGTGGCCTTGGACCCGGCCACCAGCCAGGTGCGGGTCATGGTGGGTGGACAGAGCTTCTATGACAGTCAATTCAACCGCGCCACCCAGGCGCTGCGCTCCCCTGGCTCCACCTTCAAATTATTTGTCTATACGGCTGCGCTGCGGGAGGGACTCAATCCCAGCACGGTGTTCATTGATCAGCCCACCTGCTTTGGCGAGTACTGCCCCAGAAACTTTGGCAACAAGCATTTTGGTTCCATCACCATGAAGACCGCACTCAGCCGCTCAGTCAACACCGTGGCCGTGCAGGCCATGGACCGCATCGGGGCCGACCCGGTGATTGCAACCGCTCAGGCCCTGGGGCTTCAGGGGGAGTTGGGCCGCTACTGGCCCCTGGCGTTGGGCGCCTATGAGCAGACCCTGTTGGACATGACCACGGCTTACGCCGCTGTGAACAATCGGGGCGTCTACATTGCCCCCACCCCCTTCCTGACCATTACAGGTCCGGATGGGGAGGAGCTATGGAACGGTGAGCGGGACGGACAACCTGGTCGACGGGTTCTGGATGCCCAGGTGGCCGACACCATGGTGTGGATGCTTCAGGAGGTGGTGAAATCCGGCACAGGCATTGCCGCTCAATTGCCGGACCAGCGTCCCGTGGCGGGCAAAACGGGGACGTCCCAAAGGAATCGTGATCTTTGGTTCATTGGCTCCATCCCCCAACTGACCACCGGCGTTTGGTATGGCTACGACGACGAGCGGGATACCAGGCAGTTGAGTGGGGAAGCCGCCTGGACCTGGAAGCAATTCATGCTGCCGGTTGTGACCACCCTCCCCCAGCAGGACTTTCCCCCTCTGCCCGAATCCGTGGCGCAACGCATGAAGCGCCAGGAGGTGCAAAACCTGAAAATCCTGCACCAGGGCAACCAGGGATCGCCGCTGCTCCCCTCTCCTGGCGCGAACCCGTCCCCCGTTCCCATGGGACCACAACCACAAGCTCCACAGGTAAATCCCCCTGGAGACCATGGAGATGGCGGGGATCAACAGGAGACCCCTGTGGTGTTGCCCTCTCCCCCGTCCTCTCAACAGCCGCCGCCGCTGCGTCCGCTGGATCCGGAGACCAACGAATTCGACCTGGGGGACATCCCGCCGTTTCAAGGCTGAGGAGAGGGCAAGGGCTCAAGGGCCACGGCAAAAAAACCATCACAGCCATGGCGTTGAGGCCAGAGTTGGAGTTGGGTGCTGTGGCCGCAGAGGCGTTGCAATGCCTCAGGCAGCGGGCATTGGCGCCAATGGGGATTTTGGTTCAGCAAGGAGTCGATTTGGGCCTGGTTCTCGGCGGGATGGACCGTGCAGGTGGCATAGACAACCCGTCCGCCGGAACGAACCAGTTGGAGGGCCTCATGGAGGAGTTGCCGCTGCAGCGCCTGCAGGTCGGCAATGGCCGCTGGACTCAGGCGCCAGCGGGCACAGGCATGGCGGGCCAACGTACCCAGACCCGAGCAGGGCGCATCGAGGAGAACGCGATCCGCGCAGCCATGGAGGTGGGGCAGGGCGCGGGCATCGGCACACTGGGTTCGGATGGACCGCAATCCCAGGCGCCGGGCATTGCGCTGCAAGCGGCGAAGGCGGGCCGCGGAGCGGTCAACGGCAATGATCCGTCCCTGGTCGTCCATCAACTCGGCCATGTGGGTTGTCTTGCCACCGGGGGCAGCACACATGTCCACCACCACATGGCCAGGCCGGGGTTGCAACAGGGGCGCCACCAGTTGGGCAGCCCGATCCTGCACAGACCACAGGCCGGTGTCGTAGCCAGGTTGTTGCGCCATGGCCCCCACTCCTTGCGAGAGCTGTAAACCCTGCGGCGCCATGGCAATGGGCAGCAACGGCTGATGTGCCTCTGCCCAGGCAGCCTGCACCTCTGCCGCGGAGGCCCGCAGCCGATTGACCCGCAGATCCAGGTGGGGCGGCTGGTTGGTCAGTGCTGCAAACGCCGCGGCCTCCCCCTCCGGCAGCCATTGCAGCAACATGGCCGCCAGCCAGTCCGGCAGGGAGTGCCGGGCTGCGAGGCGGGCAGTGGCCTGCCGGGGCAGTGGCGGCTCCTCCTGCCGCTGGCGGCAACGCACAACAGCCCGCAAGAGGCCGTTGACCACGGCGGCCAAGCGCCCCAAGCCGTGGGCCTTGGCCAGCTCAACGCTGCTGCTGACCGCCACCGCCTCGGGGATGCGGTGCGCAAAGAGAAGCTGGTACAGCCCCAGATGGAGCAGCCAGCGCAGCATTGGCGGCTGTTGTTGAGCGGGGAGCGCACCGCAATGGTCCAGCCAGCGATCCAGCAGGCGCCGCTGGCGGATGCTGCCGTAGGCCAACTCCATGGCCAGGGCGCGGTCAGCCCCGCCGAGCTGGTTGCCGTGGCGCCGGAACTCCCGCTCCAGAGCCACATCGGCAAAGGCGCCGGCAGCCACGCTTCGGAGCGCCTTCCAGGCCACCAGACGGGGCAGGGACACATCCGCCGAGGGCCTGGTCCTAGCCACCCGTCAGGGCCTGGAGGACGTGGAGCGGATCGGGGGTCCACAGGTAGGTCCGCAGGGGCAAACGGCCGGATCGATCCACCGGAATGCCCTCCTCCAGCAGCAACTCCCGCTGGATCCAGTCGGACCCATTGCGGGAGTTGGTCATGGAGATGGCTCCAGTGGCATTGACCACCCGGTGCCAAGGGATGGTTGTGTTGGCGGGATCCTGGCGGCGCAATACCCAACCCACCTGTCGAGCGGCGCCGAAGTAGCCTGCCAGTTCCGCCACACGGCCGTAGGTGGAGACAGCCCCCCTGGGGATCATGGCTGTCACCCGCAAGATGTTCTGTTCCGCAGTGGGTGGCATGGTGGGCAGCCAATGCATCAGGCTAGAGCTCCCCAGCAGGATTGGGAGGCCTGCGCCCGCAGGAGCATGAACCAGGACGACCGTCTTTCCAGCTACCACTACACCCTTCCGGAGGAGGCCATCGCCCAGGCGCCGGTGGAGCCGCGCCACAGTGCGCGACTGCTCTGCGTGGAACCCGGCACAGGCTGGCAGGCCACCACCATGGCCCGGTGGCCTGCCCTGCTGCGACCGGGTGACCTGCTGATCCTGAACGATACCCGTGTGCTGAAGGCCCGACTGAAGGCCCGTCGAGCCAGCGGCGGCCTTGTGGAGCTCCTGGTGTTGGAGCCTCACCGGGACAATACCTGGCTGGCCCTGGTAAGGCCCGGTCAGCGGGTTCGTGCGGGAGAGTGGCTGCGGATTCAGCCGCCCCCGGGGCAGCCACCCGTGGCGGTGCAGGTGTTGGGTCGTCACGGTAACGGCGGCGCCCGTCTGCTGCGATTTGCCACCCCGGAACTGGAGGCCATGGAGCAATTCTTGAACATCTACGGAGAACTTCCCTTACCGCCCTACATTCGCTCTGGTTGCCAGGATGAGCAGCGCTACCAGACCACCTATGCTCGCCGCCCCGGCGCCGTGGCGGCGCCCACGGCGGGCCTGCACTTGAGCAGGGAGTTGCGGCGGCAATTGGAGGCAGACGGTGTGGCCAGTGCAACCGTCACGCTCCATGTGGGCCTGGGCACGTTCCAGCCCCTCCAAACGGAAGACCTCAGCCAGGTGCAACTCCACAGCGAACGGGTGGAGATCAGCCCTGCCACGGTGAGCGCCGTACAGCAGACCAAGGCCCAGGGAGGGCGGGTGCTGGCGGTGGGCACCACCAGTTGCCGTGCCCTGGAGGGGGTTGCCGCCCTCCAGGGGGGCCGGCTCCAGCCCTACAGCGGAGCGGTGGACCTTTGCATCCGTCCCGGCTTTCGCTTCCAGGTGATGGATGGTCTGCTGACCAACTTCCACCTTCCCCGCTCCAGCCTGCTGCTCCTGGTGAGTGCCCTCATTGGCCGCCAACGCCTGCTGAAGCTGTACCAGCAGGCCCTGGCCCAGGGTTACCGCTTCTATTCCTTCGGGGATGCCATGTGGATCCCCCCTGAGGCGGTCCTCAGCAGTGCCCGACCGCAAGGGGGCACATCCTGAAGAGCCAACATCAGCCAGCTGCAGGCTTTCGCTTCTCTTTCAGGGTACTGGTTTTGATCGTCATGCTGCTTCAGGCAAGCTTCTGGTGCTCACCAGTCCTTTGTGGTGGATGTAGTTTTGCAGGTAGAGTGCCGTCATTGGCAACACTGCCAGGATGAGCAGCGGGAAGACCGCTGTTGATCCAGGGACGGCCAGGAAACACAGGAACGAGACAACAGAAAAGGAACCGAAACCCTGGAACATCCCTTTGAATGCCTTGTTCATGCAGGTCATCAGATTCAGGTCTGTTGTAAAGACGTGATGAATATAAAGCGGGGTTACCAGTATCATCAAGACGCCGGGAATCACGCAGAGCAACAAGCCAATGCTCACGGCGACGTTAAAAAAAGGCCGGCCAGTAGATAACGCAATGGCTTGGAGATGAGGATGTCAACGATCTTGCCAGGAGCAGGGCAGTAATCTGTAGTATAATAAGTTGCCGCAATCAACATGAATAGGATTGTTACGGACAGCCACCAGTGTAAACCCAACCATGGAAATAAAAAAGGAAATAAAAAACGGATAGCAAGGGAGGCAATGAAATTGGAAAGAACGACGAAGGGAACGACCGTAGTGATCAGGATGATTCCCCAGATCGCGGCAAAGGTGCGGCCATTGTCTTTCAACTGCCGCCACACCTTGCCGATGGTTGGCGTCTCGATGGCATTCGCCGGAAGGCTCATTCCTCCACCCTGAGCAACTCCACGTCAAACACCAGCGTGGCATTGGGAGGAATGACGCCACCAGCCCCCTGCTGGCCGTAGCCCAATTCCGGGGGGATCACCAGTTGCCGCTTGCCCCCTTCTTTCATGCCCACCAGGCCTTCATCCCAGCCCTTGATCACCTGGCCAGCCCCCAACCGGAACTGGAAGGGTTGATCACGGCGACGGCTGCTGTCAAACTCCTTGCCGTTCTCCAACCGACCGTCGTAATGGACAGTCACGTTGGTGTTGGCGACGGCTTCACGGCCCGTGCCAATCTGCACGTCAATGATTTTCAGGCCGGATGGGGTAACGGTCATGGGCAAGTCCTGGGGTGTGCCTTGAGCTTGGGGATCGTCTACGGCCATGGCAAACAGGGGGGGATTGGGATCGGCAGGGTCCAACTCCCAGCGAGGGGTTGATGGGAGGGTGGCCGGGGCCTGCGGGTTGACCGCCATAGGCTGATCTGTTGTCAACGTCTGCGCACCGGATGGCGCCGGGGCCAACCACTGACTCACCAGAGCCACCAGAAGACAGGACACACAAACACCGGCGCTGATGAGAATGTGTTGCATGGACTCACTGACCACGGGAGAAGGCGGATGATCAGCATCCATCCTGCCATGGGGCGGGGTGCCGTCTGCTGGTTGCAGCACTGGCTGCCCTTGCTGCTGATCTGGCTGGCTGCCACGGTGGCGGATCGGGTCTGGTTGGCGGCGGATCAGGCCATTCCCGCCTGGGATCAAGCCGAGTATCTGAATAGCGCGGTGGATCACGGCCGGGCCCTTGGTCTGCTTCCTGGTGGTGAATGGCCGGGTTGGCGGGAGTTTCTCTTGCTGTCTCCCAAAATTCCGCCTTTGGCCTCCCTGGTCCACGGCACGGTCATGGCGGTGGCGGGCGAGGGACCGGATCAGGCAAGCTGGGCCTTGGCGCTCTGGCATGGCTTGCTGTTGCTGGCGCTGGATGGCTGGGCGCGGCAACTCCATTCCCCTCGCCTGGCATTGCTGGCTCTTCTCCTGGCCGCCGTGGCCCCCAGCCTGGTGTCCCTGCGGGTGAATTTCACGCTGGATCTTTCCCTCACTGCAGTCACCACAGCGGCCCTCTGGCAGCTCTGGCGCTGGCAGCGTCCTACGCCCCACGGCGGCCGTTGGGTTCCGGCCTTTTGGGCCGCGTTGGCCTTGGCGGCGGCGCTGTTGGTGAAGCAAAGCGCCCTTCCGGTTTTGGCGGCTCCCTATGCCTGGGCTGTAGTGACTGGACTTGGGCAACGGCGGCGGCGGGCGCAGCTCCTGGCGGGGATGGCTTTGGTGCTGGCGCTGGTGCTGCCCTGGCTTCACCAGAACTGGATCACCACCATCGGCGGCACCCATCGGGCGGTGGTGGATTCTGCCGCATCCGAGGGGGATCCGCCGGTGTTGTCACTGGGCAGCTTGCTGTATTATCCACGGCTCTGGTGGCGACAGTTGGGCGCTCTCCCCTGTGGTGGGGCCGTGGCGGGTCTGGCGCTGGGCCTGGGGCGTCGTCTGCGGAGGGGGCGCTCCGCAGGGATTGCGCTACCGGAGGGCTGGGGTTGGCTGCTGGGCTGCACGGTCAGCGGCTGGCTGCTCACCACCATGAGCCCCAACAAGGATGCCCGCTACATCGCCCCGGTCCTGTCCCTGCTGATCCTCTGGCTCGCTCTGGGTTGGGTGGTGCTGATGGCTGCCCTGCAGGGCTGGCTGGGCCGCTGGCGGGCCTCTGCCATTCTGGTTGCGGCCTTGGTGCTGGCTGCGGGCCACAGCGCCGTGGGGCGCGTGGCAGCCGTTCGGAGGACGGAGCACGAGCCCCCCCTCGTCAGCCTGGTGACATTTCTGCGGCAGCACACCGCCAACGCCCCCGTCACCCTGCTCATGGTGCCGGGCAGTGCCGATCTCAACGAACACACCGCCACCACCTATGGCCGCATGAATCAGGGTCAACTCCTGGCTCGTAGCCTGGGAGACTCTCCCTCTCACCATCCCCTGGTGCTGGATCAGGCCGAGTGGGCGGCATTGGCCACGGGCGACCAGGGGCACCACCGACGGCAGGTGCGCCAACTGAGCCATGGCATCCGCAGAGACGGTCGTTTTCAACGGGTGCGGCAATGGCCGTGGAGCCGGGGACGCTTTGTGGAGCTTTGGCAGCGTCGGCCCGATGCGAAACGCGGTCAACCGTTTGCCCGGCAATTTGTCGTCCTGGCCCAGGGCCTGGCCGAGGGTCCTCAGGGCCTGGCCCGGTTCATGGAGCAGATCGGCCCGCATCACCAGTTGGACGGCCATTTTCTGTATCAGCAACAGGTTGAAACCTGGGCCAGCCAGCGCCTTGCCCAGGCGCCCCAGGCAACGGATGCCCTCTGGAGCATGGCGGCACTGGCCATCCTGCGCCAGGACGCCAGCACGGCAGATCACTGGCTGGCCCGACTGGAGGCTGTGCTGCCCCACAATCCCTGGCCAACGACCTGGCGCGCCGCGGTGCTGCTGGTGGACTGGAAGCCCTGGGCGGCCCGGCGGGTAGCCGAGGCCCACCACCGCCTTGAGGAGGAGCCCCTCCTCAAGGCTGTAGGTGACCTGGCTGCGGTGGTGGGTGGCGACCTGACCCGTCTGCCGGCCTTGGCCGCCTCATGGCCAAGGGCTGTGGAGCAGGTTCAGGGGAGCCGTTGAGAGCCTGCTTGTGGGATGTCTGGTCCTCCGGACCGCACCACTGCAAGCTGACGGACTTCTGTTGGCCAGGTGGAGGCGGGGGAGGGAAGAGCGCCTGGAGACGACAGCCATCCGAGGGTTGCTCACCAGGAGCCGCCAGATGGTGAGGACGTGGCGCCTGGGCAGGTCTGGGTGGAACCGGACGCCCCCCATACCAGGAGAGGGATGGGCGACCCGCGCCCTGGGTAAAGACCAACGACTCGGGGGGCAGTGTACGCACCAGACGGCCCACGGCACGGGTGGGCCAGGTTTCGTTCAGTTCCCAGAGCCATGTGGGTGTGGCCCAGAAACAGAGCAGCGCCACCCACCAGCCCACCAGCATCACCCCCAGCCCCCAGCGCACGGACCACCCCCTGAGCAACACAATTGCCGAGGTGGTGAAGGCGCCGCCAGCACTCAGGAGGGACCAAAGGGGCAGGCCATGGACAACGGCCAATGCCTGCAGAGCAGCGGCCAACAGCAGCGCCAGTCCCAACAGCAGCAGAGGGATCCCCGATTGCCCCCCACGGCGCTCCCGCCAGAGCCGGGCCAGGGCCGGGCCTTCCATGCAGGCCAGCGGGGGCCAGAGGATATGGCTGTACCAGGGCAACTGGGTTTTGAGGGACAGCACCACAGCCAGGCAGCCCGCCAGAATGCCGAGCCGCCAGCGACCTGCGGGCTGGTTCCGCTGGCGCCAGGCCAACTGCAACCCCAGGGGCAACAGCAGGAGCCATGGCCAACCTCCTTTCAAGAGTTCGAAGGCAGGAACAGACAACCCCTGAGTATGGCCTTCCAGCGCCTGCGCCAGTCGGGCAAATCCTTGACGGCCCCACATCAGCAGAGCCCCGTCGCCCCGGTGGCAGAGGTGCCAGCCATGCCAGGCCAACCCCGGCAAGCAGCCCAGCAGACCCCAGAGCCCCATGGCGCGCCAACGGCAACGCCATGGCTGAAGCGGGGCATCCCTCTGGCGGTGTCTGTCCATGGACAGGGCTGCCAGGAGTGTTGCCGCCCCGCCAACCACCAGAAACGCCATGGCGGCCGGGGGCTTGAGGAGCAACAGGCCACTGCAGGCCACCCCCGCCAGGCCGGCGCCCCGTCGGGGGTGACTGCGGAGCAGCAGCAGCCCCCACCAGAGCAGCAGCGCGGCGGAAACCATGGCGCCATCCAGCATCAACAGCCGTCCATGGCGGGCCATGGGCAAGGTGGTCATCAGGATCAGTCCCGTGGCCAGACCCTCTCCGGCGGTAGCTTCCCGAGGCTGTGGGCTGGATTGGAGAGATTGAAGCGCCAGTTCCCGCTGCATGAGCGCCACCAGAGGAACGGCTGCGGTGCTCAACACCGCCGGCGCCAGGCGCAGCACTGCTTCATGGGTTCCCCCAAGGCGAATGGCCAAGGCGACCAGGAGGTGCAGACCTGGTGGTTTATTGAGGTAGGGCTCCCCCCAGCGTGTGGGCAATAAGCCGTTGAAGTCCGCCGCCTGGGCAAATTCCAGGGCTGTGCGGGCAATTCCGGCTTCATCCCAGTCCCGTAAGGGGACGTTGCCCAGCCAGGGAAGCCAGAGAGCACAGGTCAAGAGCCAGAGCAACAGCGGCAGAACCCATGGGCGAGGCTGGTGCAGAAGCATCTGTCCCTGGAGTCGTGCGGGTAAGCGCTACGCTAGTTGTAGATTACCGGAAGAAGAAAGGATAAGATAGGGGAAGAAGCCCATCCATAGAAGGAGCAGGCCCCATATTCATTATCCATTGGTCGCCCCCAATTCCCATCAAGTTCAGAGAGGAAGAGAAAGAGCAATTTGAAGTCTATGGCCCGCTCCCTTATGCTGGGGCACGGCTTGATCCGTCGTGCCCAAATCCTTCTGGTCTGTGCCGAAGGAGGGCCCCAGGTGGAAATTGCCAAGGGACTGGGCGTCAGCAAGATGATGGTCAGCAAACAGCGCCGTCGCTTTCACCACCGGGGCATCAAAGAACTCCAGGACCAACAACCATCATCCAGGATCCTGCTACTACTGTATTGCTTTTTGCTGTCTCGCCGAAGCAGTCTGGCAAATCCATCGAGAAGCCTCATGAGGTTCCGGGTCTGCAGAGCAGCACTCTCCATATCCGCGCCTTCGGAAATGGTCTGGTGGAGCGCCCTTACACCCCGCTCTACCTCGTGAAATACCATAGACAAGTTCAGGCCGGACATTCCCGCAGCCAGAAGGATGTCCTGCATGTTTTGGTAGCCCTGCTCAATCTTTGCAACATGGCTCTCGAACTTCTCTTGTACACCTTTTCGCTTGAGTTCACGCCGCAGTTCCTGTATCGGCTTCTCAATCCTTGCTGACACAGGATCTTCTGCTTTTTTCGTCAGCTTTCGGATACGCTCCTTGTCCAGTTGTCGTTTCACCTCAAGGGCAGCAAGTGCGCCAAGAGCGATACAACACAATTGCTGACAGGCTTTGTTGTCAATGAAAGCTTCTCGATTGGTCTTTCCGATAAGTTCAGCCGATTCTTTCAGAGACAGATGGATGGCCCCCAGGATGATATTGCGGCTGATCCGCCGTGTCGGCACGTTCACTCGGCACAAGTCAAGACCAAGCCAGTCGTTTCCCTGCTTGTCATAGTTGTAGATCCGGATGCCGTCGCGGTAGACACGTATTTCCCCTATTTCATCCAGATACTTTTCCAGCAGTTGAGTATTGGGTGTCCGTTGACGAATATCTCGATCCCGATCATAGACATAAGAACTCCTCGGTGACAGGTCCAATATCTTTGAAGTCTGTCTTATCTGCAACAACCTTCTCTGAACCCGGCGGGAACTGTAACCTGTCACCGGGCTTCGAGCGGACTTTTCTACCATCAAGGGCCAACCCTGGAACTTGGCGGAATTTGTAGGTCCAGTTGAAAGCCTCGCCCTCGGCCTGGAGGTAATCTGATTGTGCAGACGCCTTACCTCACCACGCGACCAGCCGGTCCGCAACTGCCGGATTCAATCCTGGCGCCTGTCCGGTTGTCAAAGAACATTTTGGGACGCCGGACCTGTATCGTTACAGGCGCGTCATCCAGAAACTGCTCGCTGAGCAGCTTGCTCCAGTCAATTTCCACGACACACTCGTCTGCATCCTGAGCCCGTGCTACCAGGGTGATGTGGTTCCCGAGCTTGTGGACAGCGAATCTCTGCCCAGGTCCTTTTCTCCGAGCGAAAGACGCTGGTGCTTTGCAGCCCTCGCGTCGGACAGGCGTTGCTTCTGGCGATGAATCATCCTCTGGGATCAGCCAGGCTGAGCGGAGCCTCTCTACTGTCATGCCCTCACCGTCGTCCTCAACCGTCGTCCTCGATGGTAATTCCGGGCTCAATGCTCTGACCCGGGACCAATGGTCACGACAATCTTGTTTGCATCTGCGTCATATGTATTCTTGACCAGTTTGAAGACCGCCAACCGGGCGCTACCGATCAACTCATCTCCGATCAACTGGAGCAACCTGGCCCGCGGTTCGAACGGCTGCTGAAATTCGCTCAGAACACGGTCGCTCAAGGGTGCTCCTTCTCGGGATTGTCCACTGCCTGGTCAGGTCCTGGAAAACCTGGCATCTCCTCCAATCCATAGGTTGTTCCAACTCAGTCATAGCCCGGAAGATCGGAAATCTCCCAGTCCTGCAGGGACTGGACACCTCAAGAAGTCATCATGTCCATTTGGGGAAGATCCCTAAGACCATGCCGGCCATGGCATGAACAGGACACTGAACCTCACGGGCCCTGATGCCATTGGCTCTGGTGGAGCAGGAAGCTGCCGCATGACCCACTTGGGGGCGCTTTTTCATCAGGCCCCAAACGGCCCCTGACCGGGCACCACCCGAACCCGTTTGCGGCAGGTGCCTTTGCGGCGAATGGTCTGGAAGCCAACGATGCCGTCCACCAGCGCAAAGAGGGTGTCGTCCCGTCCGCGGCCCACGTTCTCGCCGGGAAGGATAGCCGTGCCCCGTTGGCGGATCAGGATGGATCCCGCAGGGACCCGTTCACCGCCGTAACGCTTGACGCCAAGGCGCTTGGCGTTGGAATCCCGGCCGTTGCGGGTGGAGCCGGTGCCTTTCTTGTGGGCCATGGAACTGCAAAAGAAGAGTGAAGGAGGGTTGGGATGCGGTCTCAGACAAGGGGCTCACCCGCCACGGTGACGGAATCCACCCGCACGCGGGTGAGGGCCTGACGATGCCCGCGCTTGCTGCGGGTTTTCTTCTTGCGGCGCATCTTGTAGACGACGAGCTTGGGGCCACGGCGATGGGCCAGAACCGTCAGGTTGATCCGCCCCCCCTCCACGTAGGGGGTCCCCACGGTGACCCCGGCGCTGGAACGCACCATGAGCACCTGATCCAGCCGCAAGGTGTCGTCCACGGCGGCATCAAGGCGGTCCAGATCGTAGTAGCGCCCAGGCTGGAGCCAGAATTGCTTGCCACAGGCCTCAGCAATGGCGTAGATGCCAACGGGGGCAGGGGCAGGGGCTGGAGAAGGTTCCGTGGCGGTTGCGTTGTCGTTGCCCGACGGAGAAGCTGAGGATGAAGACATGGAGGAGAATGGCGCAGTTTGGCTGGGCTCGCGGACAAGTCCCAATTGCAAACCAAACGTGCTGACCGGCAAAAGAGGAGTCTACATGACTAGGGTTGACCCGTCCACAGTTGCTGTGACCTTGGTCCTGGCCAGTTTTGTCCTGGCCAGTGGAGTGTTAAGGAAATGGTCGAACGTAATCGTCGCGATTTTCTGTGCAACCTGAGCGAGCCCGGCAAGCAGGAGTTGCTGCAGGGCCTCAAGCGCCACGACCAAGTTCTGCTGAGGGGCTACTTTGGCCAGGCAGACGCTGCAGAAGAGAAGCTGGAGCACTTTGTCTCCGCTGTGTTCTCTGCGGACGTGCCAGCCCAACTGCTGGTAAAGATCCACATTCAGGTCATGGACCAGTTGGCCGCCCAACTCAAAATGGAAGGGCACAGCACTGCGTTCCTGAAGGATTACCGGTTGGCCCTCGTTGAAGTCATGGCACGCTTGACGGAGAGGCACCGCAACGCCATGGCCGTGGATCCATCCAGTTTCCAGCCGACCAGATCCCCCGAAACCGCTTGATGAGCCCTCGCAAAACCTACATTCTCAAGCTTTACGTGGCGGGTAACACACCCAACTCCATGCGAGCGCTCAAAACTCTGCGGGACATCCTGGAAACAGAGTTCAAGGGCGTCTATGCGCTTAAGGTGATCGACGTGCTGAAAAACCCCCAGCTTGCCGAAGAGGACAAAATCCTGGCCACACCCACGTTGGCAAAGATTTTGCCCCCCCCGGTGCGACGCATTATCGGCGATCTCTCGGACCGCCAGCGGGTTCTCATTGGTCTGGACCTCCTCTTCGAGGAGTTGACGAACGAGGATATGTTGCATTCTGACTCAGAAGAGGCAATCTGAGGCCATGATCAGTCAGCTGTCCTCCCTACCGGATCCCCGCAGTCAGGGATTCGGCCATGTTCAGAAGGTCCCCACCGGCATTGAGGGCTTTGACGATATCTGCCATGGGGGACTGCCTACGGGTCGCGCCACCCTCATTAGCGGCACCTCCGGCACGGGTAAGACCGTGTTCTCCCTCCACTTTCTCTACAACGGGATCAAACAGTTCGGGGAGCCGGGAATCTTTGTCACCTTCGAGGAGTCGCCCATTGACATCCTGCGCAATGCCAGCAGCTTCGGCTGGTCGCTCCAGGACCTGGTGCAGCAGGACAAGCTCTTTGTTCTGGATGCCTCGCCGAACCCGGAAGGCCAGGATATGGCAGGCAGCTTTGACCTGTCCGGTCTGATTGAGCGCATCAACTACGCCATCCGCAAGTACAAGGCCAAGCGGGTGGCCATTGATTCCGTGACAGCGGTCTTTCAGCAGTACGACGCTGTCTCGGTGGTGCGCCTGGAAGTGTTCCGCATGATCGCCCGGCTCAAGGAAATCGGGGTGACCACGGTGATGACCACGGAACGCATTGACGAGTACGGTCCTATCGCCCGTTACGGCGTGGAGGAATTTGTCTCCGACAACGTAGTCATCCTGCGCAACGTTCTGGAGGGGGAGCGGCGCCGGCGCACCTGTGAGATCCTCAAGCTGCGGGGCACCAGCCACATGAAGGGGGAGTTCCCCTTCACCATTGGGGTGCAAGGGATCAATATTTTTGCCCTGGGGGCCATGCGGCTCACGTCCCGCTCCTCCAACACACGCATCAGCTCGGGGATCCCCCACCTGGACGAAATGTGCGGCGGCGGCTTTTTCAAAGACTCCATCATCCTGGCCACCGGACCGACAGGAACCGGCAAAACACTGCTGGTGAGCAAGTTCCTGGAAGATGCGTACCGGATGAAAGAACGGGCCATCCTCTTTGCCTACGAGGAATCCCGTGCTCAGTTGATGCGCAACGCCACCAGCTGGGGCATGGACTTTGAGCAGATGGAGAAAAACGGACTCATCAAGATCATTTGCGCCTACCCCGAATCAACGGGTCTGGAGGATCACCTTCAGATCATCAAGACCGCCATTGAGCAATTCAAACCCACCCGGATGGCCATTGACTCCCTCTCCGCTCTGGCACGGGGCGTGAGTCAAAACGCCTTTCGCCAGTTCGTCATTGGCGTCACCGGCTACGTGAAGCAGGAGGAAATTACCGGGCTGTTCACCAACACCTCCGAAGAGTTCATGGGCAGCCACTCCATCACCGACTCCCACATCTCCACCATCACCGATTCCATCCTGCTGCTGCAGTACGTGGAGATCCGTGGTGAAATGTCGCGGGCCATCAACGTGTTCAAGATGCGTGGCTCCTGGCATGACAGAGGCATCCGTGAGTTCCTCATCAGCGGTACGGGCGCCGAGATCAAGGACTCCTTCAAGGACTTTGAGCGGATCATCAGCGGGATCCCCAGTCGGATCAGTGATAATGAGCGCCAAAGCCTTGGCCGCATTGTCAGCCTGAGCGACGCCGGGGAATGATTGTGGTGTCGTTGGCGGTGTCCGCCTGGGCCCGCTCCGCCAGCAGGGCCAGCTCATCGTCGTCGCTCCCCTCCAAGGACAGTTCGAACCAGAACGTGGTTCCCACACCGGGCTTGCTCACCAGCTTGGGGACACTGCCCTGCTTTTCCATGATGTTGCGCACAATGGCCAGGCCAAGGCCGGTCCCCTGTTCCGTATGGACCGTATTCTCCGCCCGGTAGAACCGCTCAAAGATCTGGGCCTGATCCAAATCGTTCATCCCGCATCCCGTATCGGACACCTCCACCCGCAACCGGGGCAGCCGGGAGGTGATGTCGTTGATGGTGACGACGGTGCTCAGATCGGGGACCGCGCAGCAATCGGGCCAGAGATAGGCCCGGAGGCAGACAGCACCGCCAGACGGCGTAAATTTGAGCGCATTACCCACCAGGTTGTCCAGCACTTGCAGCAGAAGATCAAAGTTGGCCTGAACCCGGGGGAGGCCGGGCTCCACCTCGCAGAGCAGCCGCACCCCCTTGTCGGATGCATTGAGTCGGTAGTTGCGCAGGGTCTGCTCCAGGGCCGGTCGCAACTCCATGGGTTCAAAACGAAACTCCTGACCGGACTCCAGGCGGGAAAGATCCAGAACGTCATTGACTAGTCGGGTCAGACGATCGGTTTCCGCATTGGCGGTGGCCAGGAATTCGCTGCGCTCCTCATCGCTGATTTGCGCCCACAAGTCATGGAGGGTTTCCACGTAGGTCTTGATGTTGAACAGCGGCGTCCGCAACTCGTGGGACACGTTGCTGATGAAGCGGCTTTTGGCTGCATTGAGCTCCACCTCACGGCTCAGGTCCTGCAGGGTGACGGTGACACCCTTGAGGGCGCTACTCCCGGGATCCGTGTCCGCAACCGCCACCAGCACAATGCGTAAGGTGCGGATGGGGGAACCGAAGCTGCAACGGATGTCCCGGGTGCCATGTTCACCCGCCAACACCTGCTGCAGCGCTTCTCCCACATCCATCAGCAGGGATTCAGGCAACAGATTGACCAGCGGCTCGCCCACCAGCTTGCGGGCCTCCCAACGGAACAATCGCTGGGACGTGGGGTTGGCCAGCACCACACAACCCCGGTCGTCAAGAAGCATGGCCCCATCCGCCATGGTGGCAATGAGGGACTGCTGCTGGGCCTGGGCCACCTCCAGTTCTTTATTGGCCACCTTCAGTTCCTCGACGTTGGCCGCCTTGTACACCTCCAGTTGGCTGGCCATGGCATTGAATCCCTCCAGCAGCTCCCCCAACTCACCGCCCATGGGCAATGCAATACGGGTGGAAAATTGGCCAGCGGTGATTTTGCGCACCCCGTGGAGCAGTTCCTTGATGGGATGGGTGATGGTGAGGGCATTGAAGACAGCTCCCAGAATCACCAGCACCCAGATGGCAATAAACACGGCAATGGTCACCTTGCGGGTCAAGGCTGCGGTATTGAGAACCACTTCATTGGGGTTGAGACCCAGAGCTACGACACCAAGGCGTTCCCCATTGGCCATCAAGGGCACGAACACGTCCGTGACCTGCCCATCAGGGGACAGGTGCTGACGCACCAGAGGATCTCCGAGGTGGTCGTAGATGCTGTCCGGCAATTCCAGGCGGCGCCGCAAGAGCAGAGTGCTGTCTTCGTCCGTGTTGGCGATGGGCAGGCTCAGGTAAATCACCCCATCGGGGTCGGCAAACAGGATGTAGCGGATACTGTTGCTCTGCCGCCAGAAGCGGCTGGCCACGGTAATCAACTGACGATCCTGTCCTTCCGCCACCAGGGACGTCACGTTGGCAGCCAGCAACAGGCCCACGTCTCGGGCATAGCGGGTGTCGCTGAGACGGGCATCCGCCTGAATGGAGGACAGAGAGAAGAACGTGAGCCCCGTGATGATGAGGCTCACCACAAGGGTGGACAGGGCCAGCAGCTTGGCCTGGAGCGTGAACTCCGACCACCACTGCCGCAGTGCAGTCAGCAGAGCTTTCAGGATGTCCATGACGTGGTGCTTGCCCTACTGCAGTGCTTCTCGAAGCCGACGCACCTGGTGACCAATGTCGGACCGGACGGTTTTGTCAGCATAGTCAACGTGGCCCAAGCGATGAGAGTTGCTTGGGCCAGGCTTTGCTGGCCTCCAGTTGGGACCCGTCAGCGCCAGGGCCAAACACCGTCAGGCTGTGGGCACGCAGATCATCCGCCAGCCCTGCGGCCAGAGGCGCCTCGGGGCCAATGGCCACCAGCGTGACGGCCTCGTCTCGACAAAGCCTGAGAATTCCCGTTCTATCGGCTGCGGTCACCGACGCCACGACAATGGCCGCGGACCCTTCTGTTGCAGCACTGACCATGCCCCCGTTACCTGGCGCCACCCCAACCACCTGGACGCCTGGATGTCTGGCCAAAGCCCAGGCCAGGGAATGTTCACGACCACCCGGGCCCATCACCAGGATGTTTGCAGTCATGGATTTGCCGTCTTCAGCGGATGAGTGGTAACGCTTCCCCTTAGCTTGGTCTGCCCGACCAGAGGCTACATGTGCTGATGATGGATACCCCAACCCTTGCGCTTGGCCCCCTGCTCCATGAGGGGAAGGCCAAGAGATTGTATGCAACAGCCGATCCCCGGCTTTGTGCTGTGGAGTTCAAGGACACGGCGACAGCATCCAATGGTCGACATCAGGTCCGCTTGCCTGGTAAAGGCAAGCTCAACTGCCAGATTTCATCCCATCTCTTCACACTTCTGGAGCAAGCGGGGCTGCCCACCCATTTCCGGGGACTCCTGGGAGATGGGTGGATGCTGGTCCAGCCCCTGCGGATGATTCCCCTGGAAGTGGTCTTGCGGAACCGGGCGGCGGGCTCTCTGCTGCGGCAGCTTCCCACCGTCCCGGGGCAGCCGCTGGAGCCACCGCTGTTGGACCTTTATTTCAAGGATGACGCCTTGGGGGATCCCTTCCTCAGCGAGGCCAGGCTGGACAGGTTGAACGTCGTCACCTCACAGGAGCGGATTCAACTGGAGACCATGGCCCGTCAGGTGAACAGCGCCTTGCATCAGGCCTTGGGGCGTCTTGACCTGGATCTGGTGGACCTGAAGCTGGAGTTTGGCCGGGACGGCTCGGGTCGGCTCCAGTTGGCCGATGAGCTCAGCCCGGACAACTGCCGTCTCTGGGATCAGCGGCAGAGCCCCGACAGCCCGGGGCGTATTCTGGACAAAGACAGATTTCGTCAGGGCCTTGGTGGACTGGTTGATGCCTACAAGGAGGTCAGCCAACGCATCCAGGCGCTTGGTCTCAAGCCCCAACACCATGGCTCTAGGGTCAGGTTATGACTCGGTTCACGCCACGTCCGTCAAGCATGTTCAATCCCATGGGTTCATGGTCCTCCGCAATGAGTTGCTCCCAGCCTCGGCGTGCCCGCATGCTGCTGGGCACGCTTTCCGCCACGGCACTCTTCAGTATGGCGCTGCCCACACCATCCTTCGCCCAATCTCGGTGGCCCTTTGATGGACTGCAGGCGCCAACCACGATCCAGGGCGCGGCTCAAGCCCAGCCGGAGCCGGGGTCCATGGTCCCGAGCGCGGATGCAATCAGACGCCAGATGGCCCAGGCCATCAACAACCTGAAGCTGGCCCAGGACCCACCGGAAGAAGACGCCACGGAACCATCGGTTGTGACCCAGGAGGAGGCTCGGGATGATCCTGGGCGGGAGCAGATTCTTCCTGAGGAAGCGCCTTCCGGAGCCATTCAGGACATTGCCCCCGAGCAGCAGGTGCCCGTCTCCGAAGTGGTCATCGTGGGGCTGGCGGATCACCCTGAAGAGGAACGCCTTGAGACCATCGCCTACGACGCCATGGAGGTGCGTCCGGGTGGGAGCACAACTCGCTCCCAACTGGAGAGAGATCTGACCGCCATCTATGCCACGGGCTGGTTCAGTGACGTGCGGGTCAGTCCCACCGATGGACCACTGGGGGTGCGCCTGGAGGTGGCGGTTACCCCCAACCCGGTGCTGAGCGCCGTGGAGCTGGAGGAGCAGGACGTGCTGCTGTCTGAGGAGGTATTGCAGGACACCTTCGCGGAGGACCAGGGCCGAACCATTAACCTGGTGGACCTGCAGGACCGTCTGACCAGCTTGGAGGCGTGGTATGCCGAGCAAGGCTATTCTCTGGCCAGGGTGTTGGGACCAACCCGAATCACGCCAGAGGGCGTGATTATCCTCACGGTTCGTGAAGGCAGGGTGGCAGACATCGAGATTGCGTTTGCGGATGAAACTGGCGAAACCACCGACAAGGATGGGGATCCCATCCGCACGGACACCAAGCCCTGGGTCATCACCCGCGAATTGTCCACAACAGCGGGAGACCGGTTTAACCGCCGCACCCTGCAGCAGGACCTGGAACGTCTCTATGGCACGGGCCTGTTTTCCGACATCAATGTCTCCCTGCGACCCATTCCGAGCGACCCTGGCCTTGTGGCTCTTGTCTTGAAGGTCCAGGAAGCCAAAACAGGCTCCCTTTCCGGCGGGCTTGGTTATAGCGATGTTCAGGGAATTTTCGGTCAGGTGTCCTTTAGCGAAGACAATCTGTTTGGCCGTGCCTGGAGAACAACGTCACAGATCACCTATGGCCAGCACGGGGTGCTGCTGGACCTTGCCTTCCACGATCCCTGGATCAAAGACGATCCTTATCGCACGGCATTTCGGATGAATGTTTTTCTCAGTCGGGAAGTTCCTCTGCAGTTTCGCCGTGAAGAGGACAGTGATATCAGAGTAGTTGAGTATTATCACGAGGCACCAGCTTCCACAACAAATAGAATATTCTTGACGGATGATAAAGATAATCCTAAAACCTCTACTGAGCTGGGCAGGCAGCTTGATCCTGAAATCGATAATCTTTACTATACCGATGGTGACTCGGTCCGCCTACAGCGGGATGGGGCCAACTTCCAGTTTATCCGGCCTCTCAACCAGGGGAATCCCCATGCTGACGATACTAAATGGACGGCCTCCGCTGGCCTGACCTTTCAGCAGGTAACCATTCAGAATGCCGATGGTGATGCCAAAGCTTACGCAAAGGGTCCCCCTAAGGATCAGGAGACAACCGATGACTTCTTTTGTGTAGGCCACGATTGTGAGCCAAAAAATATTTTAGCAGGTTTGCGTCTCGGCATTCTCTATAACACTTTAAATAATAAGGTTAATCCCACCAGCGGAAATTTTGCCAGCCTCTCCACAGAGCAATATATTTCCGTAGGAAAAGGTTCGCCAACGTTTAATCGATCTCAGGCTAGCTTTGCCCATTTTATCCCTGTAAACCTGCTCAAAATCTATCCTGGTTGCCGTCCCGGGCCCGGAGAAGCAGAAGACTGTCCTCAGACTCTGGCGTTTCAAGTGACAGGCGGCGCCCTTCTGGGCAATGCGCCATCCTATGAGTCCTTCTGCCTCGGTGGCTCCACATCCGTCCGCGGCTTCTCCGAATGCGCCATTGGCCCTGGTGCCACCTTCGGGGAAGTGTCCATTGAGTATCGCTTCCCGATCGTCGGGATTATCAGTGGCGCACTGTTCGCCGACGCCGGCAGTGTGCTGGGATCCCAGTCCAGCGTGACGGGCAATCCTGGAGCACTGCTGGACAAGCCGGAAAGTGGGTTCAGCTATGGCGCTGGTGCGGTCCTTAACACACCACTTGGACCACTGCGCATGGAGCTCGCCAAAGGCGACCAGAAGGACGATTGGGGCTTCAACTTCGGTGTGGGCTGGAAATTCTAGGAGGCCGCCGCCATGCTCTGGCCTGCCGACTACAGCAACCGTTGGACCATTGCTGAAGAGGTCTCCCTTGCCGGCGTTGGCCTCCACAGTGGCCTCACCAGCCGCGTCACCCTGGCTCCCAGCACGTCAGGGGGCCTGAGCATGGGCCTCATGGATGCTTCTCCTGTGCCCTTGCACCACCGCTTGGCTCGGGAGCAGTGTCTTTGCACCGCACTGCAACTGCCGACGGGCCTGGTCCGCACCGTGGAGCACCTGCTGGCGGCCCTGGCCGGCGTGGGCGTCAGCGATGTGCAGATTCACGTGGAGGGACAGGAAATCCCTCTTCTGGATGGTTCAGCCCTGCCCTGGGTAGACGCAGTCGCCACTGTGGGCCTCCATCCCTTGGGGGGCCAACGGTTCCCGCTGGTGGTTCGTGAGACGGCCTGTGTCCAGGCTGGCGACAGCCATGTCCTGGCGCTGCCCTACGAGGGTCTGCGGCTCAGTGTGGCGGTCAACTATCCCTCGCGAGCCATCGGCCAGCAATTTTACGAGGTGGAGCTGAATCCGGGGCAGTTCGTGGAGCACGTTGCCCCAGCCCGCACCTTCGGGTTTGAGGAGCAGTTGGATGCCCTACGCTCTGCTGGTCTGATCCAGGGAGGGAGCCTCCAAAATGCCCTGGTGTGCAATGCCCGACACTGGCTCAACCCTCCACTGCGTTTCACCAATGAGCCCGTGCGCCATAAATTACTGGACTTGATCGGTGATCTGGCCTTGGTCGGATGCTTTCCCCAGGGGCACATCAGTGCCTATCGCGCTGGCCATGCCCTCCACACCCAATTGGCCACAAGGCTGGCCATGTCCTGTTCCGCACCCACCACCGCACCCAACCGATGACCGCATCCCCCACCACGACTCCCGACACAACCCGGAACGACGCCCTGAATCAGGAGTTGCGCAGTGAGCAGATTCTCAACCTGCTCCCCCACCGCTATCCCTTTGCCCTGGTGGACCGGGTGGTGGAGCAGGTGCCAGGCAAGCGGGCCGTCGCCATCAAGAACATCAGCATCAATGAGCCCCAGTTTCAAGGACACTTCCCTGGCCGCCCACTGATGCCTGGCGTGCTGATTGTGGAAGCCATGGCCCAGGTGGGGGGGCTGATCGTGATGCAGATGCCCAACCTCCCCAAAGGGCTGTTCGTCTTTGCCGGCATTGACGGGGTGCGCTTTCGCCGACCTGTGGTGCCTGGCGACCAGATCCACATCAGCTGCGAACTCATCAGCATCCGGCGCCAACGTTTCAGTAAGGTGCGAGGGAAAGCAACTGTGGACGGCGAGCTGGTTTGCGAGGGCGAACTGATGTTTTCTCTTCTGGATTGAGATGCCGACGGACCTTCTCGAGCCAAAAATCCACCCCACCGCCGTTGTGGATCCGGAAGCCTCCCTGGCCCCAGGGGTCATGGTTGGTCCGTATGCTGTCATTGGCGCTGGGGTAACCATCGGTCCCAACTGCTGGATTGGCCCCCATGCGGTTCTGGAGGGGCGTCTCACCATGGGTCGGGACAACCGGGTGTTCCCCGGTGCTTGCCTGGGGATGGTTCCCCAGGACCTCAAATACCAGGGATCTGATACGGAGGTATGCATTGGGGATTGCAACACCTTCCGGGAATATGTCACGGTGAACCGTGCAACGGAGCAGGGTCAAATGACCCAGATGGGCGATGGCAACCTGCTGATGGCCTACTGTCACATTGCCCATAACTGCATCCTGGGCAATGGAATTATTATGTCCAACGCGGTGCAGGTGGCTGGTCACGTGAGCATACATGACAGCGCCGTGATCGGCGGAGCCCTGGGCATTCACCAGTTTGTGCAGATTGGCTCCCTGGCCATGGTGGGGGGCATGAGCCGTGTGGACAGGGATATCCCCCCCTATTGCATGGTAGAGGGCCATCCGGCTCGGGTCCGGGGGCTCAACAAAGTGGGGCTGCAGCGCAGTGGCCTTGCCAGGATCCATGGCGCAGCCTACCTGCAAGACCTCCAGGACATCTGGAAGCTTTTTTATCGCAGCGAGATGACCATGGCCCAGGCATTGGAGCAAGGCCGCAACCAGCCATGGCACGGCCCTGCCGCCACCTTTTTGCACTTCATCGAGCATTCTCTTGCTGCGGGGCGTCGCGGCCCCATCCCCGCCGCCCGTGGTTGAGCCCCCTGCCGCGGTGCCCGTGCGGCTTCTCGTCAGCACAGGGGAGATCTCGGGTGATCTGCAAGGCAGTTGGCTGGTGAAGGCTTTGCGGGAGGAAGCTGCCGCCCGCAAACTGCCCCTCTGCATTCATGCCCTCGGGGGGACGCTGATGGAGCAGGCGGGCGCTCAACTGCTGGCCAACACCACGTCTTTGAGTGCCGTTGGCTTGTGGGAAGCCTTGCCCTTCGTGGTGCCCACCCTGCGGCTCCAGGCTCGGGTCGACGCATGGATCAGGACGGTGCGCCTGGATGGTGTGGTGCTGATTGACTACATGGGCCCAAATGTCAATTTGGGTCTCAAGCTGCGACGGATGAATCCGGACCTGCCGATCAGCTACTACATTGCTCCCCAGGAATGGGCCTTTCGTGTGGGGGAAGGGGGCACCACCCGACTGATTGGATTCAGCAGTCAGATCCTGGCAGCCTTCTCCGAGGAGGCCAGGTTTTACAAGGCGCACGGGGCTGTGGTGCATTGGGTGGGACATCCACTGATGGACATCGTCCGCAATCGGCCCGAGCGCGCTGCTGCCCGGGCGCGCTTGAATCTCGGGGAGAGCAGCAAGCTGCTGTTGCTGCTGCCTGCCTCACGGAGCCAGGAAATTCGCTACCTCTTGCCGCCTCTGCTGGAGGGGGCGGCGCGGCTCCAGCGCCGCCACCCGACACTGCAGGTGATCATCCCGGCCGGGCGGCAGAGCTTTGTCCCCACCATGCGCCAGCAGGCGCAGAACGTGGGGCTCATGGCAACGGTGCTGGATGCCCGGGAGGCTCACCAGCACAAGGCCGAACTTTTTGCCGCTGCCGACCTCGCCCTGAGCAAATCCGGGACGGTGAACCTGGAGTTGGCCCTCTATGGCGTGCCCCAGGTGGTGGGCTATCGCCTCAGCCGACCGACCGCCTGGGTGGCCAGGCATGTGCTGAACTTTCAGGTTCCCTTCATTTCTCCCGTCAACCTGGTGCTGAACGAGCCACTTGTCCCCGAACTGCTCCAGAATGGGCTTACCCCCTCTGCCATCGCAGACCATGGCGATGCCCTGCTCACCAGTGACATGGCCCGTCAGCGCCTGTTGGATGGCTATGGGCGCCTGCGCAGCCAACTGGGCCAGCCTGGTGTCGCCCGACGGGCGGCGCAGGCCATTCTGGGTGCCCTCCGCCTGAGCCGGGGCGCAACACCATCTTCGTCCACCCGTTCATGACCATGCACCGTTCCCTCACCTGGTTGCTTGGCGCCAGTCTCTTTCTGGCGCTCTTGCCGGGCGGCGCCACCCTGGCTGCTCCGTTGCAGGAGGGCAGCACATCCCCTGAAAAGACCCCAACCAGCACGGAAACAATCGTGCTGGCGGGTGGGTGCTTCTGGTGTCTGGAAAGCGACCTGGAGAAGCTGCCGGGGGTAGTGGAGGCTGTCAGTGGCTATAGCGGAGGTCATGTGGCCAATCCCAGCTATCCCCAGGTCTCCTCCGGCAACACCGGCCATCGGGAGGTGGTGGAGGTGACCTTTGACAGCCAGGTTCTTCCCCTGGAAGATCTTCTCCAGGTGTTTTGGCGCAACGTTGATCCTCTGGATAACGGCGGCCAGTTTTGTGACCGGGGTGAGCAATACGCCAGCGCCATCTTTGTGGCCACGGATCAACAGCGGGATGTTGTCGAGACATCCCTGGATGCGGTGCAAGCCCAGTTTGCTGATCAGCCCATTGCCACACCCATTCTTCCTGCCACCACCTTTTATCCCGCCGAGGATTATCATCAAGACTATGCCAAAACCCATCCTGTTCGCTATCGGTATTACCGCTGGACTTGTGGTCGTGATCGACGCCTGAAGCAACTCTGGGGTGATGCCAGGTCGGGCTCAGGGGAAGCAGCATAATAAGGTGTCCCTCGGCTCTCCTCGCGCCATGGGAGGTCCTCCCCAGCAATCTGAGCAGGTTCCCTGCGCCCACTGGCATCCCCACCTCTGGCACCCCTTTGCCCAGGAGGCCCTGCACGATCCACCCAGAATGGTGCGTGCAGGCCGCGGCCCCTGGCTTGAATTGGCTGATGGTCGCCGTGTGCTGGACGGCATCAGCAGTTGGTGGGTAACCCTCCATGGCCATGGGGAGCCCGCCATTGCCGCGGCCATTGCCGCCCAGGCCCAACAACTGGAGCAGGTCATCTTTGCCAATTTCAGCCATGACCCTGCGGTCACCCTGGCCCAACGGCTCTGCCGGACCTGGTCCGGTCTGGATCGGTTGTTTTTCTCGGATAACGGCTCCACTGCGGTGGAGGTATGCCTCAAGATGGCACTCCAGTACTGGCACAATCGGGGGAAGCCGCGGCAGCAGTTGATCGCCTTTGACGGCGCCTACCACGGCGACACCTTCGGCGCCATGGCCTTGGGCGCCCGCTCGTTGTTCACCACCCCCTTTGATCCCCTGCTCTTCGCCGTGGCCCGCTGCCGGCGCCCGGCCACGTGGTGGGATGACGACACCGTGGATGACCGGGAACACTCCGCATTGCAGCACCTGGATCAACTGCTGGAGACCCCAACCGCAGCGGTGATCATTGAACCCCTGGTGCAAGGGGCGGGGGGCATGGCCATGGTGCGCCCGGGCTTCCTCCAGCAGGTGGCGCAACGGGTGCAGGCAGCGGGTGCGCTGCTCATTGCCGATGAGGTGATGACCGGCTTCGGCCGCACCGGAGCACTGTTCGCAAGCCACGGGGCAGGCATTCAGCCGGATCTGGTGGCCCTTTCCAAGGGATTGACCGGGGGCTTTTTGCCCATGGCCGTGAGCTTGGCGCGGGAGGACATCTATCAGTCCTTCGTGGCGGACGACCCACGATGCACCTTCTTCCATGGCCATAGCTTCACGGCTAATCCCCTGGGCTGTGCGGCTGCCAATGCCAGCTTGACCCTGTTGAGTGCCCATCCGGAACGCTACCAGGGTTTTGCAGAGCGGCACCGTCCCCACCTGGAGATGTTGGCGCGGCTGTCAAGCCTGGAGCATCCGCGTCTCTGTGGAACCATTGCCGCCATTGATCTAAGGGTGGCCCAGCCCAGCTATCTCCACCAGGCAGGACGACAGATCCAACGGGCCTGCATGGAGGAAGGAGTCTTTGTTAGGCCCTTGGGTCATGTGTTGTATCTTCTGCCGCCTCTTTCCATGAATGACGAGCAGCTGGAGCAGTGCTATGAAGCCCTGAGGAGAGCCGTGCAGGGGCTGGTTGACTGAGTGATTGGACACTCCCCTGGAGTGACTGTGACATCGGTGTCTACTGTTGGCGTCAGTGGCTATGCAGTGATGACGGAAGGCAGCAATGTCATGTTTGCCGTTTTGGTGATTGCGATGGTGCTCATCACCCTGTCAACTTTCTCGGCAGGGGGCAAGGCCCGGCGCCAAATCCGCAAGCTACGGGAGACGATGGCATCCGGCATCGTTCTCTCACCCACCCAAGCAGGCGAGACGCCCACGACCCATAGACCTCAGGACTCTGACTACCCCCGCCATCTCCTCCAACGGGGATTGGACCATCTTCTGGCTGCGCTCCAGGCCTCTGACCAGGCCCTGACGGGCGATACAAGCCATTGGCTGAGCTATCAAGCCCGGGCCCACTGGCTTGGCAAGTCTGTGGGGCTGCGCCAACTCATGGACTGGACCCAGAAAGCCCCTGCCTTGCTGATCTCCCTCGGTTTGCTGGGAACGTTCATTGGCCTCACCATTGCCCTGGGGGATATTGGCCAAATCCTACAGCCAGGACTTCCCCCCGCAGCGATTAGCAGCGCCTTGGCAGAGATATTAAATCCCATGGGAACAGCCTTCCGGAGCAGTTTATTGGGCCTTGCCTTCAGTCTTTTGATTATATTCAATAATCAGATTCGCGGCTGGCACACGGTCATTGAAAGTCTGGAGTCGGATCTCTCCCACTTCTTCGATGGTCAACTGGTCAAGCTGCAACAAAGAGACCCAACTCAGGGGCTCTCACCCGTGCGCAAAGAGATGGCCGGTGTTGTTCAGGGCCTGGCTACGTTCCAAAAGAAAATTGAGGCAACGGCCGAGAGCTTTGGTGACCGGCTGGTCCACACTGTTGATCAGGCTGTGGAGCGCACCATGGGAGCGCGACTGGATGAGCTCCATAACCAGAGCTTCGTGATGGCCGAAGAAGCACGTCACGCAGTGGAGCGCATGGGAGAGGTGGCCAACCGCCTCAATGAAGCAGGTCAGGACTTTATCGGGGCGGCGGCGGCGTTTCGAGATACGGATTTCGCCACTGTGTTACACGAGAGTGTTCAGCGCATGGTCGAGAATCAGGAATCTCTGGCAAGGACAACGGCAAGCCTGTCTGAGCGCATGGGGCTCCTCAGGGAAAGCCTGACCCGCACCCAAATGGACTGGCAGACCTTGGCTGTCGCCGCTGAACGGGAACTCAAAAGCGCCTCCATGGCCAGTGCCGAGTCAAGGGAAGCAGCCTCGGCACTGAGGAAAGCAACCTCGGCATTGAGGAAAGCAACCTCGGCACTGGTGGAAGCGTCTTCCCAACTCAGCCAAGGCAGGGATCAGTTGATTTCCGCGCAGAAGGAGCTCCAGACGGCCAACGAAGCAACCTGCGCCATCAGCGGAGACGCCAGCCAACTGGCCAAGGCCTTGACCGATACATTGGCGGTGGACCAGGCCATTGGCAGCAGCGTGGCCGCCACATGCAGCACCCTGGGGGCTGCGATTCAGTCCTGGAGCGCAAGCGTTGAGCGGACAGATCAACTGGCAGCCAACTATGTGGAGGGGATGCAGGCGGCCACCGGCAACTCCCTCAAGAATTTGGAGCAACAGGAACAGGAGCTGCGGTCAAGCCTCAATCGCTCCCGCGACGACCTGGTCCAATTCGTCAATGGCGAAGTCCAGCAGCGACTGGCCTCCTCCATCCAGCAGGTTGACCAACAGGCCAACCAGGCTGCTTCCATGCTGGGCCCTCTCAGTGCTGGCGTTCAAGATCTGCATCGGCTGGTGTCGGAGACCATCTGGAAAAATACCCATGAGTAAGGCGACGGCGATGGAGCGTACAACCGAGGGGGACGACAGCTAATGGCCAGCGCACGACGCACCCGCGGCAAGGAGGGTGACAACGGCATCAATCCCTGGCTGGGGTACACTGACGTGCTCAGCAGCATGCTGCTGATTGTGCTCCTTGCCATGGGCCTGGTCACGCTAGCCAAGGCGCTGAATGAAAAGCCTCTTCTTCGCGAAAAGCCTCCCCTCATTTCGCTGACAGAGACTGACAACTCATTCCGATTCCCCACAGGCAACTATGGTCTCTCCCAAACCTTTATCAACGCCTTGGACGTCAGGTACACCACTGAGATTAAACCCACGATTGAAGCCTTTGATGTAGATGTGATCGAAGTTATTGGCCACACTGACGGTCAGCCCAGTGCAAGACGGACCAGCAATCTGGACCGCCGGCTGCCAACAGTGGCGCTACAGGGGGAATTCACTGGGTTTCAAGTCGGTTCCAACGCAGGTCTGGGCCTGCTGAGGGCCATGGCCGTGAGCAGGTATCTGCAGGCTCGCCTGGAGGAGGATCAATTGGCGGTGGGCATCCGCCCCTATTCCGCATCAAGCCTTCTGGATCCCCAGGGCGACTTCAATCCTGCTCCTACCGTCAGCGATCCCACCCGTCGCCGCATTGAGATCCGCTTTACCCGCAGCTACTGAGACTGAAGATGGACCATCCCACCCCCTTGCAACGCCTCGCCATCCTGGAAGGCAATGTGGCGCGGCTGGAGCAGCAGCAGGCCACACCATCCCCTGCCCCGCCCCAGGCGGGTTCATCCAGCCGGCGCCTTCCTCAATGGACGGGTGGCAGTTTGTTGCTGGCCCAGCTGCAGCGGCGCCACCCTGAGGTACTGCAGGCCTATGAACAGCCGGCAGCGCTGGCCACAGACAAAAACGGACGGGTGAGCCTGGCCGTTGACGAGGCGGCAGCACCGTTTGTTTTTGTTGTTACGCCCAGCGATGGCGATGCCCTGCTCTACCCGGCCGCGGATGCGCCGGATTGGCTGATGGAGACAGCGTTGATCCGTGGACTGTTTGCGTTACCCGGTGATTCCAACGGCCTGCCACTGAAGCTTGAGCGACCAGCCCGATTCATCGCGGCCCGGCAAGGGGAGGAGTGGGTGCTGCACAGCAGGGGAGAGTTGCTTCCCACAGCTTCTTCCCGCAGGCAGGCAGAAGAGGACCGGCGGCAACAAAGGCGTTGGGAAGAGTTGACCCGGCAGCAGCGGCAACAGGCCAGCGATCTGCATGCCCTCAAGGGGCAGGTGGCCAGCCTGGAGCGTGCTCTGCAACGGCTCTGCCAACTCCAGGAGGCCGTCGTCGAGACCACCCCGCAAGAGCCATGATGTTTCAGCGCGCTTCCCTGCGGCGGTGCGCCGCCTGGCTTGTGGGCCTGATGGGCATGGCCGCCTTCCTGGCCGGCTGCCAACCCGGACCGCAGCAGCCGGAATGCTGGACGTCCCCCTCACCTGACGCAGCCAGCAGCGACACTGCGGCCAACGTGGACGCTGACCCCTCATCCGATCACCAGAGCAACCCGGGGGAAATCACCGAGCTTTCCCAAATCGTGATCGGGCTGGATGGCAGCGGGTCGTTGCTGGGCCACCTGCAAGCTGAGGGGAATGTCTGGACTCGCACCCTGCAGGCGCTCCAACTGCTCACCGCTGCCCAACCGGCGGAGAAAGTCGTGATGCGGGTTGGGGGACCAGCCCCCGAAACGGTTTCCAGCCTGCAGACCTCGGCCAATCTCTGCTTCTTCGCGGGCTGTGACGACTTCCCCCCGGTGAGTTCCAACCTGCCTGCCCTTTGGCGGCAAGCCGGGCCTGGTCAGCTCACCATTCTGGTCTCGGACCTGGAAACCGACGCCAGCCTCACCGGAGCATTGGTGCAGGCCATTGACCGGAGCGAACCGGAGGCCATGGGTGTGATGGCTGTTCAGGCCCCCTTTAACGGTCCACTGTTCGACCCGTTCACCGGCAAGTCGGTGGGCGACCTGAACGGCAACCGGCCTCTGTATCTTTTGGTGACAGGACCACGGGAGCCGGTGGAGACAATCCTTCGCGACGGAGCCGGGGCTTTTGGTCAGGTCCATTTGCAGCCCGTGTACAGCAGCCTGCTTCCGGTGGAGACCGGTTCGGAGGAGCCAATCCATGCGCAGCAGTTGCAACTGCTGGACGACAACGGCCAACCTGATCCTCAGCAGGGCGTTGTGGGCGGCGGGGTGCCCGTGGGATCTCTCAGCATCGTTCCCGTCGACAACGTGCTCACGGTCCAGGTGGAGCCAGGGCAATCACGACAACTGGCCCTGAGCGTGCAGGGCATGCTGGAGGACACCCAGGGTGTTGCCTATCCACCGGGTCAGTTGATCCTGGAGCAGTACAACCTGGAGGAGAAGCAGTGGCAGGCAGGCGCCCAGGGGATGACGGTGCAGGACCTGCGTCTGCAGAACAGCAATCTCAGCGCCACGGTCTCCCTGGCTGCGGGACTGCCCGCCAATCTGGTGCGGGCCAAGCTGCCAGCCCACCGTAGTGTGGAAGACTGGTGGCTTGCACTGAACGCCCATGGCCATGGCGCCCATGACCCAATCGAAGGCCGCACCAAGGGCCTCTACGGTTTGCTAACCAGCCTGCAAGCCTCACGACAGGATCCTGACCCACCTCCGGCTGCAGCGTTCTGCTTTGCCCACTCCCCCACCTGATATGCGCAATCTGGTCACTCTGGTTGTCCTGCTGACTTTAGGCGCAGTGTGCAACTTCGTCGTTTTACCCGGTCTGGCCACCAACTTCCGTAATGTTTTCGCGGCACCAGGCCTGCCAATGGAGCAGTTTTTCAACGAGGGACCACCGACCTTGTTCAGGGTATTCTGGTTCTGCAACGTGGGTGCTGTCCTGGCGTGGGTCTACCGGACATGGCAGCGGCGCGCCGCCAGTGCCGCCAGGGTGGCCAGGATGCGGGGCTACTGGTGGATTACCGCCAGCCTGCTGCTGGCTGCAGGAGTGGTCTGCAGCGCTTTCACCATCTGGATTCCCTTCCCGCAAGTTTCCCTGATGGGTGAAGTCCTCTTGTTGGCCCTGTTGCTTGTGGATGAGGCGCTTTTCTTCTGGCTGCCCACCGTATTGGCCTCGCCCCGCAGCTACCGCCTTGCGGCGCCGGGGGCCCAGATCTTCCAAAAAACTTGAGGGGAGGTTCGTTCCATGAAGTTGTTTGCCATTGGTGTGGGCGGCTCCGGGGCCAAGTGCCTGGAGGCAACCATTCACTTGCACACCATTGGCTTGCTGGATCGAGAAGGAAGCCCACCCACGGAGTTGGGGGTGCTTTTCGTGGAGCCGGATCGCCAAAGCGCCTTACTGCAGAGGGCGCGCACGGCCCTGATCCGCACCCAGTCCCTGCGCAAAGCCCTGGACGGTGTGACCCAACGCTTCTGCCACGGTGGCGGGCTGACAGACTACGGCGTTTGGAATCCAGTGGAAAGCGTGGCCGGTCAGGGGTCGTTGACCATGGCTCAGATTTACACAAAACAGACCCTTGCGCACACATCACCGGCCCTTGGCGGCCTCATGGATTGCCTGTTCACCCAGGAGGAGCAAAAGCTGGATTTAAGAGAGGGGTTTCGTGGGAGGCCGCCCATTGGTTCTGCCCTGATGAGTGCCATCGAACTGGAGGATCACCAGACGTGGGTACGGTTCCTGGGGGACGTGCGCCAGGCCGCCAAGGGGGGACAAGACGTGTACATCCACATGTTTGGAAGCGTATTTGGGGGGACAGGGGCATCAGGAGTGCCCACCGTAGGGCGTTTGCTGCGCAACTGGCTGAAGGAGGAGCAGATCCAGAGCACGGCGTTGAACGCCTCCCTGCTACTGCCCTACTTCCACTTCAAGAGCCATGGCGCCGAAGACACTGGTCTCCACGCGGAAGCCAGCAACTTTCACCTCAATACCAGCGCTGCTTTGCAATACCTCTCCCAGGACGGCGCCAGCCCCTTTGATCGAGTGTACCTCCTGGGCAGCGATGCGAAGGTGGCTTATGATTTCTCCATTGGCGGCACCAGCCAGGCCAATGGGGCCCACTTGGTGGAATTGCTTGCCACCCTGGGACCCCAGCACAGCTTTGGCAAGACGGAACAGGATGCTGCTGCCTACACCCTGAGCCGGGACAGCCAGGGCAGTGTGAATTGGAATGATCTACCCGATAGCGCGTCCACCCAAAGCGCGCTGAGCCGTGGCGCCAGGCTGGCTGTGGTGTGGCGCAACAATATCGCCCTGGATCTGGAGGCTGCAGACGGCCAATCCCTGAGGAGCTTCTCTGTGGGAGCCCCATGGGCAACACGCTTCTACAATTCCAGCGGCGAGGAGGTGAAAACTCTGGGCAGCCGCAACGACAAAGACGTCAGGTTTGCTGCAAACCAGTGGGCCGAGACCCTGCTCACCTGGCTCCGGCAACTCTGCTCCAGCACGGGTGGCGCCTTAGAGCAAAAACTGCTGGACCCGGCCAAACTGGCGGTCCAGCAGAGACACTTGGCAAGCCTCGATGGCTTGGTCTACGACAGTGACCGTGCGACCACCGGCAAGCGGGCAACCGATGTGGAAGACTTGAAAATCAAACTGGACGACCGCCGTGCCCGGGGGTTCAATCCCCAAGGGACAGGCGGTCTACTGGACACCCTCTGGGAGCTTTGTAACCAACCATGACCCACCTTTGGTTTCCTGACACCCAAGATACCCTCAGCAAAGGCGCCAAGCCCGGTCATTGGAAAGGCCGCAGCGCCCACGAACTGGGCACTGCGGCATCCAAGCTCAGCTTCGACGGCATCACCACGCGGATTAACTCCCTGCCAACCCCCTGGTCACGGGTGGTCCAGATTGAGCAGGCAATTACAAATACCGATTATCCTACCCGAGGCCAACTCCTGGATGAGTTGTTTGGATGTCTGGCGGTTGTGGCGCTCTCGGATCTCTACAACTTGGACCTGAAAGCAGAGATCCTGCATCTTGAGGAGCTCCGCAACCATCGGGAGCCAGCCGTGTGCCGCTTTGCAAGCAGCCTATGGGCAAATAAGCCGGAAGCATCCCAATCGGTGCTAGGGAAGCCGTCCGGGGTCATGTCCGACTGGGATCGGCTGATGATTTTCATGATCAAGGATGCCGGGACTCATCAGAGTCAGCCCATCGGTTTTGCATCTCCCAGTAGCGTTCTCTGTCCCACTGCCCAACTGCGCTGGCCGATTGCGGGTGTGCCTTGGATTGACAAGGATAGATTTAGCGATCCCACGCCCCATCTCTCTCTTCAGCAACACAAACAGCCCTTGGCAAACTGGCTCAAACAACTGGTCGAAGACATACTCAGTATCGAATCAAAGGCCAACACTCCCTTGGCGGACAACCTCTGCACAGTCCTAAAAGAATTTATTGATCGTCTCGTCGGAGTTCAAGCATCCACAGGACCAGATAAAGGCGAGCCAATCCCTAGTGCCAACAGAAGTATCATGGGTGGCCTTTTGGTTTATTCGGCAGCACCGGTGAAGTTAGACAAGAATCTCTGCCGGGTGATGCTGACAGATAAGCGGGAAGGGAACCTCAAGCCGGTCATCCTTGTAGATCCCTCCATGCCGCGGCAACTACAAAAGAAGGAGAGTGAGATCCAGCTCTACGGCCCTGACACCTTGGCAACCATCTCTGGCGATGCGGAACGGCTCCGCCAGCGCTACAAGGACATCACTGTAGTGACCCCTGATGACCTGTTTCTGGACAACCTTACCCTGCTGCCTGGAGGCAATGCCCTGGAGCATAGCTGGCTGCCGGAGAAACTGACCGCTCGCCTGGAGATGGGCAACTGGGAAGACACCACCCCTCTGCTCCCCTTCAGTGCTGGTGTGCAGAAATTGTTCAGTAGCAGCGAACTGAAAGAGAGGGTGAGCTTGGCGGTGGATCACAGCCTGGGGTGCCTGGTGGTGGAGCTGAGGCTGACGTTGGAGGGCTTTGACGAGGATCACCTTGAGTATCACCTTGAGCGCAGCTACCCCCTGAAAGAGGCCAAACTGCTGGGGAGCGTTCCTGTAATAGCCATATGGCCGGCCATCCCTGCTGGGCGCTGGCACAAATACTGGATCTTCAGCCAGATGGTTGATGGCCTGAGCGTCGATGGAACTGAAGCCTGGGAAGGGCCTGAACGAGTGGAGTCTGGCAGTGATTCAGTGCATTACTTTTGCAGTGAACATTTTCCTGACCTTCTCAAGGTCAGCGTGGACCAACGGCCAGGTGGTTTAATCCCGCTGGAGTCGCCGGAGCCAACTAAGGACACCGCCGACCTGTGGGATGTTGGCCTGGATTTCGGCACTTCATTCACAAATTGGGCCATCTATGATCATAATCATGCACCGCGTAGATTCCCGTTACAGTCAGCATTATGGCCAGTCACGGCAGCCAATGCCGAGGTGCAGGAGGAACTTCTCAATCGATATTTTCTGCCTCAGACAATGTATCCAGAAGGAGATAATCCACCAACAAGTACAAGCCTGAGTGTAATGGGCGGTGGCAATAAAGTGAATTCTGATCGCGAAAAACCTCCAGAACTCTTCCATGAAGCTCGTCTCCATATTCCTCAGCCAGGTGAAGCGTTCAAATCTCATTTGCGTACTGGATTCAAGTGGGAGCATCCAGAGCTCCAGCGCCCCTTTTTGAAACAGCTTGCACTGATGATCAGTGCCGATGCGGTGCGACGTGGAGCTGAGGAAATGACATGGAGACTCTCTTATCCCACGGCTTTTTCCAACAACACTAGAACTCTCTATCGCGATTTTTGGCAAGAATTAACAGAGGAATTGGGCAACATTACTGGGCTTAAGCAAAGACTGAATAAAAGGCTGAATGATGGTCCTCTACTCAGCGAAGCTGTAGCCTTTGCTCGCTGTTTAGCTGAGAGACAAACGATAACATTTCAGCATACCGCATGTATGGACATTGGCGGGCGTACCACTGACATTTCTCTATGGCAGAGGAGCAGTCTTGTTCACCAGGTTTCTGTCCCATTTGCTGGCCAACACATTTGCACCAAAATCCTTAATTGTCGTCCAGAATTTGCAGCCAATCTGCTCAACGAGAACTTGAATTCTATTACCGAGGGCAGCAATAGCAGGACAATGGAGTTGAATCGGCTCAATCTCATTGACAATTACATACGCTTTGGTAGTGAAAATCTACTTGGAAAACTGAAAATGCAACGATCTCGAACACAGAGTTCAAAAGATAAAACCTTAGAGCAATTCATCAGCTTGATGGCCTTAGCTACAGGCGGACTATATCACTATCTTGGATTTATTGTCAGATGCCTTTATGAAAAGAACACACTCAACAGGCGGGCTTGCGTGTCAGTCTGTGTGGGTGGTAACGGCGGGAAACTGCTGCACTGGCTTGCTCCTACCGGTAAGTTTGCTCAAGACTCCAAGATCAACACCTGGTTGAACCGCATTCAAGCCTCGGCAATCGATTGGAAGGATGATGAATCCAACGATAATGAATCCAACGATGATGAATCTGCTGAGGGCACACGTCTCTCGGGAGAATTCAAGGATGAAGTGGCCATTGGCTTGGTAGTGGTGGGTGAGCGCCATATCAGCGCCCCCGATGATTTGTCGTCTAATCCGCCCCCGCCGTTCAGCGGCGAATCTCTGTGCATCAATGGCCATGAATTCACTGCTGAACAGCCTATTGATTTGTCTAGCATCGATCACGACGAACCTGTCAAGACCATGGAGCTCCTTGACCTGAAGGAACTCCAGCGCTATGTGCGAGGCACGGTTAAAGCCATGGAAGGCCTGAGAGCTGATCTACAAATAGACCCATTGGTGAAGGAGTCGGATCTGGAAAGTGCTAACAGCCGCTTAAGGACAAGGGTGTTAGAACGTGCTCAAAACCTGTGTGATCAGAGTCTGGGCGACCCCCAACATCCCAGAAGAATCGACGAATTCTCTGTGGAGCCAGGCTTCTTCCTGGGTCTGCGGGCCCTGATAGAAGTGCTTGCCGAAGATTGGGCAGCAGACAAATTATAGGGGGCTATGACAATGACGTTGACGGCACAAGCACCGACTACCCCAGAACTTCCTTCGCCTGCTTCCCCTCAAGTCGGGGATTCGCCCGCCACCACTGGAGACCAGCCCGCGGCAGATATAGCTCACTCTACTTCTCCTGGGGAAACCATCACCACCGAAAGCCCACAGCCTGTCCCAGTAGACATTACCATCGCCAGCCCTCTAACCATCGACGCCAGCCCTCTAACCATTGGCATCCTGGCTTTGGTTATTCTCAATAGTGTCCTCTCATGTCTGTTTCTAATCCTCTTCAGAAACCGGACTCAATCAAAATCAGCAAACCCGATCCAGGACTCTAGCCCACTGGAGATGATTCAGGACCAAATGAAAGAGCAGCAAAACCTGGTCCAGTCTGTGCAACAGAATCAGCAAACTCTGCTGCGGAAGACGGAAGACATGGAGCAAAGCATCAAAAGGATGGGGCGGTTGCAAACCGTGGCCACTGCCCCACCGCCAAGGCCAAGGGTGGTAAACGAGCCTCAATCGACTCCTAGGCTGAGACTGAGCCCAGCCGATCATCTTGTTCAAGTTTTGGAGCAAGGTGGCGACCGAGCCGCTCTGGCGCAGTGGCCTGTGGTGAGGGTGAAAATCACTGCTGCCAGTCAAAACCATATCCATCGTGGCGACATTGCCGGAATTGAGTTGGAGCCCGCCCAAGGGGGAGCCAGTTTTCTGGTCTTCCAGGTCAATGGGGAGAATCTGCTTGTCCCCAACCAGGAAACCCTGGGGGTATTCCAGCGCTATCAAAGAGGGCACACGGGGCTGTTTGTCGTCAAGCGGCAACCGTCGCAACCAACTCCACAGGTCAGCAAGCCTGCTCGGGTCCAGTCGCAAGGAAAGCTCTGGCGGGTGGTGGAGCAGGGGGAAGTTCTGATTCGGGGCTAAGGTGCTGGGCCACGGCAATGATCAACAACTGGGCACACAGAACATCTCCACGGCTAACTTTCCCATGGTCAGAGAGCATCCCATGGGGAGAGGTTGGCCGATTTTTCATGGTGCCCAACTGTCCAGATCTATATATATAAAACCTCTTGATTTTAGCCAAAAATAAATACTAGGAAACCTCTGAATGAGCCCACAAAGATGGGTCATAAGGTACTGTCAAGGGCTCTACGGCTGCTTGGACCTGCGCCTTAACGACCTTGCTACCCACAATCGCCTGCTGGCAGTAGCAAGCTACCCTAAGCCGTTGCCGGTGAATCCATGACAGAGATCAACCATCGGAATGGGATCACCCTGCGTCGGGGGAAGGGCTGTGGAGCCGCCCTTTGCGCGCTCTTCAATCAGAGGGATTGCGCGATGACCAGAAACAGAAGCAAAACGAGGAAAAGAATGGCAAGAGGAGGCGAGAGAAGCAGAAGGACAACAAAGACAATGAAGAGTAAGCAACCCATTCCCAGAACAGAAGAGGTTATGGAGTCTCGAATGAATCCTAACCCTCAGGAGCTTGGTGGAAAAAATCGGCCAAGCCCCTTGCAACAGAGGGAAATACTGGACAACTCCCCTTTGCCCCGGTGCAGGCTTTTTTGGAAAGCCTTGTGGGAGCGGACTGAACACTGTGTTCAGGCGCTTGCGTGGGATGACTCCCGTGAGGGGAGATGGTCTACACCCCTCTCCGCCAAAAGAGAGAAACACGACCCGGTTACTTCGCTTTCCGGAGGCAATAGGCGCCGAACCTGGGCCACCCCGGCGGGCAGAGGCGACCGACTCTCAACACCGCCTCCCGCTCCTGATTGGGGGAACCGAGGCAATAATCCCCCCAAGGCGTAAAGCCTGTGGGGCAACCTCTGCCCACCCTCGTGACCACCTCACGACGCTTGTTGCCTGTCGTGATCAGGCAGTAGTCCTGAGATGCAGACCAACCTTGGGGGCAGGCATCGCCAACTTTCTGCACGGCCTCCCGCCGATTGTTGGGCGTGCCGAGGCAGTAATTGCCCCAACCCGTGAAGCCCTGTGGACAGACTCTGCCCACTTTCACAAGGGCGCCACGGGGATTGCCGCCCTTGGCGGGAAGGCAGTAGCTGCCGGAGGCCACGTAGCCCGTGGGGCAGCGGCTTGTAGTAGGGCAACGGTCGTACGGGCTGCTGGGCCTGAGCGGGGTGGATCGTGGCCAGGCAAGCAGCCATCAACACAGCCAACGGCCCCAACGGCTGAGGGCAGACGGAAGAGTGCTGGCGCGGGAGTGGGTTGGGCATGGGAGTGCGGGTAACGAGAGGGAAGGCCAGGCGCTCCTACACTGGTTTACCCGAAGAGTCGATTTCAGGGAACCTGGAAAAATGCCGGCACGGGGGATCAAGACCTGCTGCCATACCCGTCGCGGGGCAAAGGCGCTCTTTCCAGGGGTTGCCGACAGGATTGAGGAGGTGCTAAAGTTGGCAGAGTTTCTCTTGCAAGCCGGATCGAAGATGACCGCACTGACCAATGCAGATCAAGAAGGTGACGCAGTAGTTATCAGGGCCTTCATCGCTGCTGGCGCCAATGTGAACTTCACGGAGGGCGGGGCAACTCCTTAGCAGTGTCGCTTGCAATCGTACAACATGCAGCTCTTTCGTCTTGGCAATCTGGAGACATGTCAGAACCACTGAATTCCACACTGTTTGATGGCTTCGTTACGCAAAGCCCTCTCAAGCAACTCAGACGATTGGCCTTCTCGGGGTCTATTGTCCGGCTTTGTTTTGTCCATGCTTGGTAAGGAGACGAAAACGCCAAAGAAGCCTTGGATGATTCTCTCCGGCAACCATGGAGCGCGCTCCTTCACGCAACTTAAAGCAGGCCGCCATGGCTGAATTGCACTATTGTCACCTCAGGCGACCAATGGACATGGCGGCCAGACTGAAATGATGTTGTTATTGGCTTCTTGTGCGCCAACGCTCAATCTGCTCCAGCAGACGACTCCGAAACTCTGCCATGTCTCCACGCTTGAACTTGGCTTCAAGCCTGCCACAGAGGCGTGCCAGACTCTCTGGTTCCTTGGAAAGATCTTGAGCGAGATACTGGAGAGTATCTTTGGGGATCTGGCGATGGTCCAGACCCTGACGATAACGATTTTCAATGTTAGCCATGCTACGCTTAAGATTCCTTGCATCGATACCCAAGTCCCCAGAATAGTCATTTGCATGATTCTTCAAAACATTCCAAATCCATTGCTCAGACGCGACAGAATCAGGTAAGGTTAACAGTTCCATGCTATCTGGATATTGCTTTGCTGATCTTTTGATAGTATTGATTTGTTCTGTGGTGGCATCACCATCCAGCACCATGAGAAAATTACCCAGACGACTAAACTTTCCCAGGGTGCGCACATGACCTGGAAATTCACTGATGCCTGTATCTCGGTCAATGATGAAGTCACCAGGATATAGATCCAGATCAGGAATGATTTCATCCAAGACACCACGTACAATTGCTTCTGCAATTTTATCTTCACAAAGAATTGAAAGCTTATTGAGAGATTGGCCATAGAGAGCCTTCTGAAAAATATCTCGATAATTAGGCATTACCTGCACCTTATTGGTTTCAATATCACGATCAAGGAAGATTCGGCCTTCAAGAGGAACACTATAAAGCACAACAGGACTATGGGATGTTACGATAACTTGTAACTTTTGCCGCAGTGCCATGCGTTGCAACTCAAGCATCACCTGCTGTTGTGCATAGGGATGAAGACCGGCTTCAATTTCATCAATCAAAATGAAAGATTCTTCAAATTCTGATAGATCTTTTGAGAGATAAAGGATAGCCCTCTCTCCTGAAGACATGTGAAACTCTGAATACTTCGGCGTGATTTGGGTTGGTGTCTGGTTCCTGAGATCAACAAATAGAAGATCACGATTTTTTGCTCTGATTATTTTAAGATGCTGATAGTCCTGGAGCAGAATTCCTTGGGCAAAACTCAGTGAAGAGGTGGGAAGACGTTGGATTTGCGTCTGCTGTCGTGCGAGCTGCAGAAAACTGCGTACCTCGGCTGGATTCGTAAGATTCGCCAATGTGCGCAAGTAGAATCTTCTCTGGGGTTGCTGACCTTTCTTACGACCACCATAGCTTCGGTCCCAACCACCACCTCGTATATAGGTCATGCCATGGGCTGATTTTTTGTGTAGATAGTCAAATTCCAACTCGGTTTCAATACTCATATCGCAAGCGCTTTGATCGTTTTTATCGATGAAATCAGGGAAGACAATGCCAGGTGTCAGCCGTCGCGGTTTCCTCTCCGGATCCGGATCCTGATAGGCACAGGCACAGGCAAAGAGTATGGTGGATTTGCCGCAGCCGTTGGGACCAGCCAACACAGAGACAGGGTAGGGAAAGGAAACTGTAAGGTCATCAATACCGCGCAATTCCCTGATTCGCACCGATCGGAGACTTTCGGATCGCTGCTGATTTTGTGCCCGCAGGGCATCCTACACATCCCGCAACTGCTTGTCCATACGTCATTACCGCGCCGAGGCTTCCATGAGCCGCTCCATGACCAGATCCGCCGCTGGCACACCACCGAGCCACTCGATTTCCCGCAACCCCGTCGGGCTGGTGACGTTGATCTCGCTCAGCCATGGACCGATCACGTCAATGCCCACGAACGCCAGGCCCGCCCGGCGCAGCGGTTCAGCCAGGGCACGGCAGATGGTGTGATCCCTGGGGCTGAGGTCACAGGCTTCCGGCGTTCCGCCCATGGCCAGGTTGCTGCGAAAATCTCCCCGTTGAGGTCGTCTGTTGATGGCGCCAACGGGTTCACCGTTCGCCAGCAGGATCCGTTTATCCCCCTCCACCACGCCCGGCAGAAACGCCTGCGCCAACACCGGAAGCTGCTGTTGTGCCGTGACCAGCTCCAGCAACGCCTTCAAACCGGCCATGGCGCTGCTGGCCCGCACCACCCCTTGCCCGCCACGGCCTTCCAGAGGTTTCAGCACCACGTCCCGGTGCTGACGGACAAAGGCCAGCAGGCTTGCACAATCCGCACTCACGATGGTGGGCACCATGAGTTGGGAGAACTGCAGGGCGGAGAGTTTTTCGTTCCAGATCAGCAAGGACGCCGGACGATTAACGACGCGCACACCACGGCGCTCGGCCTGCGCCAGCAGACCTGCGGCAAAGGTATAGGCATCGTCCACTGGCGGGTCGCGGCGCATCCACACCAACTGAAAGCTCGTCAGACTGCGCTGCTCCGGTGCTCCCTGCCGATACCAGGGATCCGGCCCGTGCCATCCCTGGGGAGTGGGAGCCATGGGCTCCAAGGCCAGGGGCTGTGCCAGGACGGCGATGTCCCCGTCAAGGGCCTGCAGGCGCCGTGGCTCCGCCCACCACACCTGGCTGCCGGCGCCACAGGCGGCTTGCATGAGGGCCACACTGCTGTCCTTGGCGGGGCGCAGCCGTGACAGGGGATCCGTCAGAAAAAGCTGTTGCAAGAGACACCGGGGGTGGGTTAAGCCTGCAGCAGAGCATCCAGCCTGCCGGAGTCTTCTGCGGCCTGCAACTCCTCGTATCCACCAATGTGCCGGTCGTCGACGAACACCTGGGGAACGGTGGTTTTGCCGCCGGAGCGCAGTCTCATGGCGCGCTTCCGACCTCGGCCTTCCTCCACGTCAATGTTGGTGTAGGTCACGGCTTTGCCGTCTAGCAAGGCCAACGCACGACGGCAGAAGGGGCACCAACTGGTGGTGTAAATCTCGACTTTGGCCATGGCAGGCTCGGGCCTTAACTGGGACCTACGGTAAGCTATGGGCATGACCGAATCCACCACCACGCGCCTGGATCCCGTCGATCTCCAGCGCCACCTGTCCGAGCTCACGCAGCGCCTGGGCAATGCCCAGGACTGTCTTTGACGTCCCTGCTCTACAGGCGCGACAGAACGATTTGGAGCAGCTGGCTGCTCAACCCGACTTCTGGACAGATCAGCACCAGGCCCGGAAGCATATGCGCCAACTGGATGACGTGAAGGCCCAGCTTGAGGCCCTGGGGCGGTGGTCTATTACCTTGGCGGATGCCCAGGCGGCACTGGAGCTCCACCAGTTCGAGGCCGATGAGCTGCTTCTGGAGGAAGCCCACAGCGCGCTGGCCACCCTGCAGGACGCCCTGGATCGTTGGGAGCTGGAGCGGCTGCTCAACGGTCCCTACGACAAAGAGGGAGCCGTGCTCACCATCAATGCCGGTGCTGGCGGCACGGATGCCCAGGACTGGGCCGAAATGTTGCTGCGCATGTACAGCCGCTGGGCGGAGCGCAACGGCATGACCAGCACCGTGGCGGAACGTTCCGAAGGAGAGGAAGCCGGCATCAAATCTGCCACCTTGGAGATCTCCGGTCGCCATGCCTACGGCTATCTGCGGCACGAGAAGGGCACCCACCGGCTGGTGCGCATTTCCCCCTACAACGCCAACGACAAGCGCCAGACCAGCTTTGCCGGCGTGGAGGTGATGCCCCAGCTCGAGGAGGACCTGGACCTGCAAATCCCCGACAAGGATCTGGAGATCACAACCTCCCGATCCGGGGGGGCAGGGGGGCAGAACGTCAACAAGGTGGAAACCGCCGTGCGTATTCTCCATGTGCCCACTGGTGTGGCGGTGCGCTGTACCCAGGAGCGCTCCCAGTTGCAGAACCGGGAGCGCGCCATGGCTTTGCTCAAGGCCAAGCTTCTGGTCATTGCCCAGGAACAGCGGGCTGCGGAAATTGCCGATATCCGGGGGGACATGGTGGCCGCGGCTTGGGGCAACCAGATCCGCAACTATGTGTTGCACCCCTACCAGATGGTCAAGGATCTGCGCACCCATGCGGAGACCACCGATGTGCAAGCCGTGATGAACGGGGAGCTGGATGCCTTCATTCAAGCCTCCCTCCACGCCAACCTGGAGACAGCGAATTTGTCCCCATGACCGATAGCCCCCCTCAGGACAGTTACGTCAAGCTGGCCATGAGAAACATGGTGCGCAAAGGCCGTACCTCCTTGCTGCACATGGCCCTGACAACAACTGGTCTTGTGGCAGTGCTTCTGCTCCTGGCCAGCCTGGATCGCCCTGCCATGTGATCTGTGGTGAGTCGTCCCCGGCCAGAACTGATCCCCAATTCCCGGCAGGCGGACCTGGAGGTGGATCTGGCCTGGAGTAGCGTCCGGCCGGATCTTCTCGGCCAGCCCGTCTGCCATCGGTTGTTGCGGCACTGGCTGATGGCGCTACAGCCGGAGTTGATGCCCCAGCGGCGGAGCAGGGCCTACAGCCTTGGCGTCACCATGACGGACGACGCCACCATGGCGGGCTTGAACCGGACCTGGCGTCATGGCCAGGGCGCCACGGACGTGCTGGCCTTCGCCAGTGGTCAGGATGGTCCCTGGTTGGCGCCGGAGCCAGGGGAGCCGCTGGAGTTGGGGGATATCGTCATCGCTTGGGAAACGGCTGAGCGCCAAGCCGAGGCCAGTGGCTGGTCCCTGAACCAGGAACTGGTTTGGCTGCTGAGCCATGGCGTCCTCCACCTCCTGGGCTGGGACCATCCCGATGATGCCAGCCTGGCGGCCATGCTGGAACGTCAGATCCTCCTGCTGGAAGCCACAGGCCAGACAACGCTTCAGGATCGGGCTAAGGTTTGGTCATTGCCTGGGGATCCCTTTGCAAATCACCAGTCCGCCTGAAATGCCAGTGATGCGCCGGGGCCGAGGAATGAGGATTGGAGCCTACAAGGTGGCCCGGGATCTGCCGGCCAGTTTCCGGTATGCGGTGCAGGGGCTGGTCTACGCCTTCGCCAGTCAACGGAACTTCCGCCTGCAACTGGTGATGGGCAGTGTGGCCCTGGCCTTGGCCCTTTGGCTGCACCTCAACGTGTTGGAGTTGGGAGTGCTGGTGCTTACCGTGGCCGCCGTGTTGGTTCTGGAGTTGTTGAACACCGCCACCGAAGCCGCGGTGGACCTGGCCATCGGACGACAGTTTCACCCCCTTGCGCGTGTTGCCAAGGATTGTGCGGCAGCAGCGGTGTTGGTGGCGGCCATGGCCTCGATTCTCATTGCCCTGCTCCTTTTATCTCCCCCCCTGTTGCAACGCATCGCGGGGGGATAGCGGTGCTTCTGGTGATCGACAATTACGACAGCTTCACCTTCAATCTGGTGCAGTACCTGGGGGAGTTGGCTGTGGATCATCCCCTTGCTGCCAGCTTGCGGGTGGAGCGCAACGATGCGCTGACCGTCCCGGAGCTTGCTGCCCTGCGGCCAGCGGCGGTGGTGCTCTCCCCGGGACCTGGTGACCCGAATCAGGCGGGGGTGTGCCTGGAGGTGATTCATCAACTGGGATCCACAACGCCCATGCTGGGGGTGTGCCTGGGTCACCAGGCCATGGCCCAGTGTTTTGGTGGACACGTGGTGCGTGCCGGTCGACCCATGCACGGGAAGACCTCGGCTGTCCACCACCAGCAGGAAGGGGTATTCCGCGGGTTGCCCCAACCCTTGACCGCCACCCGTTACCACTCCCTGGTGGTGGAGCGCCCCACCCTGCCCGACTGCCTGGAGATTACCGCATGGCTGGAGGATGGTGAGGACACCATCATGGGCCTGCGCCACCGCGACCACCCCCACCTGCAGGGGGTGCAGTTCCACCCGGAAAGTGTACTGACCCAGGCGGGGCACCAGTTGCTGGGCAACTTCCTGCGGCTGGCGGATGGTTGAACGCTGCTGTCTTCCGTTTTCGAGTTGATCAACCCCTTTCAGGCCACTGCCTGCGCCGCGGGTCTGACGGAACCTCGCCTTGCCGTGGATCTGGTTTTGGCCAGCCGCCGCCGCCCTGACGAGGGTGCTCCCGTAGCCCGTGGCCTCTTCCTCGACACCCCTGGCTCCTATCTGTTCCATCGGCTGGATGATGATTGGTCAGGTTGAGGGCTTTGCCGTCCCCCATGGCCACGTGGGAGGGAGCGCATCTTGCTCAGTGGCGTGGACGTGCTGGTGTTGGGCGCTGGTGGGGGCAGCAAGGTGCTGGACGGGACCCAGGCTGCCCAGGTGGGTCAGCACCATCAAGCTCCGCTTGGTAATCCCTGTGCAATACGCCACGACAACACCCCCGGAAGGGTGTGATCTCGCCACCATTGAGATCTTTCTTGAAGACCTCCCCGCTACCATCCCTGTGGAGCGTCCAGGTCCCACAACGATGTTGAGCAACTCCCTGCTGGGTGAAGGCGCTGCTGTTCATGTGCTGGAGCTGGATTCAGACTGACCATGGATGTAGAGGTGCAGGGCGGCTCCCTGGCCGTCGACCTGGGGAACAGCAACACGGTTGTGGCCCACCAACCAGCCACTGGTGGACCGCCCCGTCTGCTGCGCTTATCGGCCTACAGCGATCCGGATGAGCCGATTATCCCCACCCTGCTCTATTGCGCCAACGACTGCACCACGTCTCCTCTGAATTCCTCCCCGCAACCCTGCCTTGTGGGACGCCAGGTGATTGAGGCTGGTCTCCTGGAGAGCATGCATAAGCCTCCCCAGCCCCCGGCTGAACTGTATTGCCACTTCAAGCGCTCCATTGGCGCCCGGCCCCGTTCCGAGCCGGTGGAGCGGGCTGAACGTGGCGGCGCTTTGTTTCTGGAGCATCTCTGGCAGGCCCTTCAGTGGCAAATGCCACCGGAGCGGTTGGTGCTTACCGCTCCAGTGGACGCCTTCGCCGGCTATCGCCGTTGGCTGCTGGATTACGGCAGGAGGCTTCCTGTGCCTGAACTGGCCCTGGTGGATGAGCCCACGGCGGCGGCCATTGGCTCCGGCTTGCCCCCAGGTAGCCACGTGCTGGTGGTAGATCTGGGGGCCGGCACCAGCGATCTCGCACTTGTGCGGATTCAGGGCGGAGAAGGTCAGGCCCGGCCCATCTCCCAGTTGCTTCGTTTTAACGGGAACGACCTGGCGCGATCCTCTCAGCATTTGCGGGTGGCCCGCGTCGTGGGGAAAGCGGGTGTGCCTGTGGGTGGCCGTGATCTGGACCACTGGATTGCCGCCCACATGGCCCCGCAGGTCAAGGGACCTGTGCCGGAGGCCTGGCTTCGTGCGGCGGAGCAACTCAAGTGCCAGCTTAGCGCCAATGATCAGGCAACAGTGGACGTGATCCAGGCTGAAGGGGACGTGACACCTTGGCAATTGGAACGTTCCGCACTGGAGCGTCTCCTGAAGCGGCAGGGCTTTGTACGTCTGTTGGATCACCTGTTGGAGCAGGTGGCCATTGCCGCCCGCCGTGAAGGTTTGGATCTGTTGCGGCTGACTGCTGTTCTCCCGGTTGGGGGCACAAGTTGCTTGCCCCTGGTGCGCCGCTGGATTGAGCGCCGCCTGCCTGGTGTGCCTTGCTGTGTGCGGCAGCCCCTAACAGCGGTGGCCTATGGCGCGTTGGCCCTGACCCCCAATGTGCGAGTGCGGGACGTGCTGAGCCGCGGTGTGGCGCTTCGATACTGGGATCGTCGTCAACAGGCCTACTGCTGGCATCCTCTCTACTGGGCGGGTCAGACCTGGCCAACGGAGTCCCCCCTGCAGATTCGCCTTGCCCCGGCCCATGCCCGTCAACCCGCCCTTGAATTGGTGCTGGCAGAGGTGAGCGCCGATCTGCGGCGCGAGGTTGTGTTTGTGGATGGGCAGCCCCGGTTGCTGGAGGAGCAGGCGCCGCCGGCCAGCATGAGTCCCTGGCACGCCAGCTTTCCACCCCTGCCACTCCCCGAGCAGGCCCAACCCGGTCAAGATGCCTTGCTGCTGGCGTTCAGCATCACGGATGATCGCCACCTTCGTCTCCAGGTCAAAAACCTTCTTGATGAACAATCCGGTGCAGAATTGAAGGGTCCCCTTGACCTTGGCCCACTCCGCTGAGCCAACCATGAACCATGAATCGCTTCCCCCTGCTGCGACGTTTGCTCCAGCTCATGGCGGTGGCGGCAACGATTGTCCTGGTGTTCAAGACAGTGGTCCATGGTTGGCAACATCAGTTGACGCAACGCTTGCGGCGCTCCATCACAGAGGAAGACCATATCGCCTGCGTGGCTTCTGGCGAGCAACTGGCGCGTCTACGCCCCCTGGAGCTTGTCGAAGCAAGGCAGTTGGCCCATTGCCGTCGCATCCTGTCCAGTGATTATTGGGTCACCGGTGAGCATCAAAAGGCCCTGGATCTTCTGGAGCGCCTTGTCAGCTCACCCCAGATGGTTGCCGCAGACCAGGTGCAGCTCTCCGAATGGGTGCGCCAGCGGCGGGATCGGGCGGTGGAGCATTACCGCCGGGGGGAGCTGTCCACGGCAGTGGCCCTGCTACAGGAACTGAGTGATCGGCAGGAACCGCAGCGGGATACCTTGATTGAGAGCCTTCGGATTCGCTGGAATCTCAACCAGCAACTCCATGAGCAGGCCAAGCGGCTCAGGGCCGAGGAACGCTGGTGGGAAGCCTTTGATGCTGTCAACCGGCTGGATCACCCCTGGTGGCGTGCCCGCGCCAAGCCACTCCAGGACGAGATTGTTACAGCCACCCAAGCCTTGACCAGACAAGGTGTGGATCGCGATGGCCACAATGGGAGGGCACGCCACAACGTCCCCCTTGATGAGCTGGACCGCCGCGTCCGCCTTCACTCGACCCGTAGCATGAACCACTGGCATGCCTACGTTCAGGCCTGTCATGAGTTGGGAGGTGTGGTGGTGGATTACGGTCCCGAGAGCGTCTGTCGCCGTTGATAAGGTGCTGGAGAACGGGGAAGTGTTGAAACAGGCCTTCTCACTTGGGGCTCTCTTCCGTGCCGCATGTGACAAAATCAACGCTGTACAGTCTCAATGGGCAATTGCCATGCAGCCGGGTGACCGGGTCCGGGTTAAGAAATCCACCATCGTCTACAACCACCCCAAGCACCGGTCGAAGCCTTTTGACATGCATGGTCAGGAGGGTGAAGTGAAGCAGATCATCAGCACATGGAAGGGGGGGGAGCCTCTGGGCGCAACTCTTCCCGTGGTCGTCATGTTTGGCCGCACCCGCTTCCATTTCCACGCCGATGAGCTGGAGCTCTGCTGAGCATTGCGCCCCCGTGGGGCTTGCCCTCAAGAGGAGGGCGCCCTGGGCAGCAGGACGACTCCCTCCTCCGGGTCCGTGGGTCGCAGGTACAGTCGGATGAACTCACTGCGCCGCGTGGGCACGTTGCGGCCGACGAAGTCCGCCTGCAGGGGCAGCTCCCGATGGCCCCGATCCACCATGACCAGCAGCCGCACCGTGCGGGGATTGCCCCAGGCCAACAGCGCATCGAGAGCAGCCCGGGCGGTTCGCCCTGTGAACAGCACATCGTCCACCAGCACCACATCCCGGTTATCGACAGGCACGGGCAAGACCGTGGCCTGGGGTAATTTGGTGGGGACCGTGCGCAGGTCATCCCGGTGAAAGGTCGGGTCCAAACTGCCCGCTTCAATCACTTGCCCTGCCAGGCGCCCCAACTCCTCCGCCAGCACCTTCGCCAGCGGGACACCACGGTTGGGAATGCCCAGCAGGAGCAACCGACTGGGGTTATGGGCAGCCTCCAGCACCTGGGAGGCCAGGCGGGTCATGGTGCGGCGGAGCGCCGGACCCGAAAGAATCACGACACATGGCTGATCTGGAACCATATCTGGAACCATAAACGTTGGGAAATGCTCACGTAACAGGCCGGGATTGAGACAAGCCGCTCAGTGAGGTCCCATGATTGTGCAAGCCACAGTCAGGATCACTTCACTCAACAGCAACCGACCGAGCCACCCCTCCAAATTATCCAACCGAGGAGAGTAATCATTGGTGACCGCAGCCCCTGTTACCCGCAGCCAGCACGCTACCCCTGGCGGAGTCCAGCGTCATATGGATCGTCAACCCCAAGAAGCGCCCGTGGTACTGGTGATTCTGGATGGATGGGGTTACCGTGAGAGTGCTGCAGACAATGCCATTCGTGTGGCCGAAACACCCAACATGGACGATCTGTGGCGGACCTGTCCCCACACCTTGATTCAGGCCAGCGGGTCCGCTGTGGGTCTACCGGATGGGCAGATGGGCAATTCCGAAGTGGGGCACCTCACCATTGGTTCCGGGCGAGTGATACGCCAGGAGCTTGTCCGCATCGGCCATGCGATTCAGGATGGGTCCTTTCAGAGGAATTCCCGACTCAACTCTCTGGCGCAGCGGCTTGAGGATCGAGGCACCACGCTCCACCTGGTTGGTCTGTTATCTGATGGAGGGGTCCACAGCCATGTGGATCATCTGGCGGGGGTGCTGCGCTGGGCCGCCGAGCGGCGGTTGTCCCGTGTCTGTGTCCATGGCATCACGGATGGACGTGATACGGCTGATCATGCCGGTCTGGGGTACGTGAAGGACTTGCAGCAGTTGATGGCCAGCCTCAACTGCGGCCAGCTCACCACCCTCTGTGGTCGCTACTGGGCCATGGATCGTGATCACCGTTGGGAACGCACCGCCAGGATCTACCGCCTGCTCACGGAGGATGACAGTGACCATTACCCTGATCCTGTGGCCGCCATTGAAGCCAGCTATGCCGGAGGGATTGGCGATGAATTTCTTGAGCCCCACCGCTTTGCGAGGGGGCGCCTGCAGCCAGGGGACGGCTTGATTTGCTTCAACTTCCGCCCAGACCGGGTCCGTCAGATGATCCGTGCCCTGGTGTTGGAAGACTTCAACGGGTTTCCCCGTCCCACATGGCCCAGCCCCCTGGATGTGGTCACCTTTACCCAATATGAGCAGGGTCTGCCGGTAGAGGTTGCCTTCCCCCCCCAGCCTCTTGACCACATGTTGGGAGATGTGATAGCCGAGCATGGTCTTCGCCAGTTCCGCATTGCTGAAACGGAAAAATATCCCCACGTGACCTATTTCTTTAACGGCGGTAAGGAACGGCCATTGCCTGGAGAAGATCGCCACCTGGTGCCCTCCCCCAGAGTGGCCACCTATGACCAGGCCCCAGCCATGTCCGCATGGGATGTGACCGATGGCGTCATCAGTGCCATCGCCAAGGGTGTTTACTCCTTGATTGTGGTCAATTATGCCAACCCGGACATGGTTGGCCATACCGGAGTCATGGATGCTGCGGTGCAGGCCATTGAAACGGTTGATGCCTGTGTTGGCCGGATCGCGGAGGCTACCCATTGGGCTGGGGGCACCATGCTCATCACAGCAGATCACGGCAACGCCGAAACCATGCGTTCATCCGAGGGCAAGCCCTGGACAGCCCACACCACCAATCCCGTACCGTTGCTGTTCATCGAGGGGGGAAAGCACAAGATCTCTGGCGCCGACAACCCTGTGGAGTTGCGGGATAATGGCACACTGGCGGACCTGGCGCCCACAATCCTGCACATTCTTCGGATCGCTGTTCCGCCAGCCATGGGTGGGTGCAGTCTCATTGCCTCGTCCTCCCGGATACGGCCTGTTGCCGCTGGGCGAACAGCCCAGGTGCTGGGCGTTTAAGCTTGCTTCCGGTCTTTCACTTCAGCGACGGTTGCTTAACTCGTTTGCGCTCGTCATCTGGCTTGTCACAGGTGTCATTCTGATCATTACCGTTCTCCTCCATAGTCCGAAGGGGGATGGCATGGGGGGCATGGCCGTTGGCGCTGCGGCCGGCATGTTCAGCAGCACCCGCAGCGCGGAAAGCACACTCAACCGTGCCACGTGGACCCTGGTCACCATCTTTTTACTGTTAGCCGTGCTGCTCAGTGCGGGCTGGCTGCAGCGTGACATCCAGCAAGGTGGATTTTCCCCGGTCGTCGCACCGGCCACATCCAGTGAGACGGACCCTGTGGACAGTGAGACGGACCCTGTGGACAGTGAGGCAGACCCTGTGGACAGTGAGGCAGACCCTGTGGACAGTGAGGGAGACCCTGTGGACAGTGAGGCAGACCCTGTGGACAGGGGTGTGTCGTCCCCGGTCACATCACAGTCGCGTTTTCTCACTCCTCCTCCCCCTCTGGACCCAGAGGAAGCCCCCGCCCCTTAAACCCCACACAGGGATTGCGGCAAACCCTGGTCTGGAGGCCCCCATGGGTTGGCCTATGGTTGCTCCGCGACGAGGGCTTGCCAAAATGCCTCTGGCGCCATGGCAGCTTGCAGAACGTGCTCGGCGCCAGGTTGCAGGGGTGCTTTCAGGATTTCGATGGTCTCCAGTTGATCGCCGTCCTCCAGAAGAGGGGCATCGGCATCAACAACTATGATGCCGTGGCTGGTGCTGCTGCTAAAGTAGCGGAACAGGATCAACTCAAAGGGTTCGCCACCGGCCAGTTGGCCACGGCACCGCAACACCCAGTTGCGGTGGTGGGCACTGAGGTCCTCCAGACGCTGCAGTTGGTCTGAATCAGAAGCCACCGGCTACCCGACCGAAGCGAGGCCATCGCACCAGAAGCCATTGCAGGAAGAAACCTGCGTAAATGACGAGACAGAGCCATCCGGCCACCTTGGCTCCCTCAGCAGCCCAAGAGGAACCAAAGAGAAAGTTCAGCCCATGGCCCAGTACTTGGCTGAAGCTGCCCGGAGGGTGCTGCCAGAGGACACACACGCGGCTTGCTTGCCAGCCACCCAGACAGTTCAAGGACGCCACACTGGCGGCGCAGCCCACCACAGTGAACACCGTGAGGCTCCACCGCCAAATGCGCGTCACCAGGGGGAGGGCGCGCCAGGGAGGGAGATCCGCCAGCTCATCGTTGATGTCTTCCCAGAACCAAAGGCTGCCCAGGATAAGCAGGTGGGCGGCCACGGCAACAGCAAAGGCCATGGGCTCCGCGCCCGCCAGCAGCAGTACGGTGATGGCCAACAGGCTGGACACCTTCCAATACAGGTTCAGGAGTCTGCCGATGGCGCCCTCCCGCTGCACGGTGGCCCAGATCAGCAACATCAGGGGCAAGACGATTGTGAGAACCACGGCAGCCCGATAGTCCGCCCAGATTAGTTGTTGCAAAAGCGTAATGCTCATCGTGTGGAAGGGAAGCAAAGAAAATAGGCACCCCTGATTATGGATTGAGTAGGGTCTGATGAACGCGTTTGTTTGTGCCCATGTTGCCCTGGCTTCAGCAAGGCCAATCAAGATCTGGTGCGTGGCGCTCTGCCCTCGCCAGTGACGCCTCGCTGGAGCAAGCCATCCAGGACCTGGACCAGCAAGCGTCCCTGCGGGGATTCGGCCAGGCGGATCTGGCGGTGGTGTTCGTCAGCACCAGTTTTGCCAGTGAGCTTTCCCGTGTGCTCCCGTTGCTGCAACGGCGTTTTCAGGCCACCCACTGGCTGGGCTGTTGTGGTGGTGGCGTGATCGGTGTGGATCGCAATGGCCAGAGTTGCGAGTTGGAACAGCAGCCCGCTGTGGGGCTGAGCCTCATTCATCTGCCGGGAGCCATGCTCCAGCCCTTCCACGCTGACCTCCAGAACTTGCCCGACCTGGACGGACCACGTGAACCGTGGTGTCAACTGGTGGGGACGTCCCATGAGGATTCCGTCAATGGCTTGCTTTTGCTGGCGGACCCCAGCAGCAGCGGGATCAAGGATCTCCTCGGCGGCCTGGACTACGCCTTTGCCGGTGTGCCAAAGGTGGGAGGAATCGCGGCGCCCCATGGCGGCGCCGGCGGTTCCCTGTTGTTTCAAGACAGGCTATGCACAGGCGCCATTGGTCTGGCCATTGGCGGTGACTGGACCGTAGAGGCTGTGGTGGCCCAGGGCTGCCGCCCCATTGGACCGGTCTTCGAGGTGCAAGAGGCCAAGCGCAACGTGGTGCTCAGGCTGCAGTCCCACAGGCTGGAGACAACGGATGCTGGCCAGCCACCGGTGGGCTGCCTCCAGGAAGTCATTGCCCGGCTCAATGCCGAAGACCGGGAATTGGTGCGCCATTCCCTCTTTATTGGCCTGGCCAGTACCAGCTTCTCCTTGGCGCCGGAGTCCGAGGATGACTTTCTCATTCGCACCATTGTGGGGGTGGACCCCCGCAACGGCGCCATTGCCATTGCCGACAGCGTCCGTGTCGGGCAGCGGCTGCAGTTTCATCTTCGAGATGGGCGCACGTCTCGATCAGAACTCCAACACCTGCTGGAGCAACAGCGCCAGACAAGGTTTCCCCCCCTGGGAGCCTTTTGCTTTGCCTGTATCGGCCGCGGCCGCAACCTCTATGGGGAACCGGATGTGGACAGCGGGCTCTGTCGGGCCGCCTATCCCCAGTTGCCCATTGGAGGGTTGTTCTGCAGTGGGGAGATTGGCCCCATTCATGGGGTCACCCATCTCCACGGGTTTACCGCCAGTTGGAGTTTTCTTTGCCCCAAAGAAGCAGACCAGCCTGGTGAGACCCCACCGAAACCACCCAGGGGTTGAGGTGTGGGTTCCATTCGCCAACACGTCAATCCCCTGGGGCGCTTTTTTCAGCAGCCCCTGGCGTTGCCCAGCCTGACGGCCCTGTTTCCATGCCCCCACCAGCCGCTCCATCTGGATATTGGCTGTGCCCGGGGGTGTTTCCTCATGGAGATGGCTGCCCTTTATCCTCAGCGCAATCACCTGGGCTTGGAGATTCGCCGTCCCCTGGTGGAGCGGGCCGAGATCCAACGGCAGCGGCGGCAACTGCACAACCTGCGCTATCTGTTCTGTAACGTGACCGTGAGTCTGGCCTCGCTGACCTGTCGGTTGGCGCCGGAACAGTTGCAGTTGGTGACCATTCAGTTTCCTGATCCCTGGTTCAAGCGCAAGCACCACAAGCGGCGCCTGCTGCAAGACAGTCTGCTGAACACCCTGGCGGCGGCCATGGCCCCTGGCGCCCTGTTGTTCCTCCAGAGTGATGTGCATCCGTTGATGGAGGAGATGGCCGCCCTGGCTCAGGCCCAAGGATGTTTTGTCCGCCAGCCGCCGGACTGGTGGCCGGAGAATCCCCTCCCGGTGGCCACGGAGCGGGAGCGGCTGGTGCTGGCCAGAGGGCTTCCCGTGTGGCGCGCCTGCTTCCAGCTGAAGTAGAGCGAGGGGCTCCGCCCTTCAGGACGGAGGGGATAGCGATCAGCACGGCCGCGCCAAAGCCATTGCAACTCCGCTGCCGCTGCGAGCCAACGCCAGGGCAAGGGATTCCTCTGGCGTTGGCCTGCGGAAGAGTAAGGGACGCTCCAGAGCCCCCAGATTCAAGAGACGTAACAATCGCCAGAGTATTCCCATCTGCGGTAAGGAATTAAGGGCGGCCAGCAGGGGTGGCCGTTTCCCTGAGGTCGGAGAACTCCGTCTCCGCTGGAGCAGTCCCCTGCCTGCTCCTCCCAGCTCCTGCGTGATCGTCAAGGACTGTGCAGGACGGTACTTCGCCAGCTTTCTTTGTGGTGGAGGTAGGGCGTCCGAGGCTAGCGCCCAACGGCAAAGCCGTTGAGATTGATCTGGGCTCGGCATCCTTCGCCGTCACCTCCGACGGCGAAAAATTACCCCTCCGAAATTCCCTCGCTCTGCTTTTCAGCGAATACACAGGTTGCAACGGAGCTTGAGCCGCAAGGTCAAAAAGAAGGTTGGATTTTCTCAAGCTGGCGCTCACTGATCCGGAACCGGTAGGCTACCCTTCCGCCTCCTGAAGGTCTCTTGGGAGCCCCTCTTTGCTGAGGGGCGTCACTCCCTCAGCGAACGGGTCCCCCCTAGAGCTGCGCTCCGAGGCGGAGGCTGGCGGTAGAGTGGCTGTCACCCGAACCCAAAGCGGATACGGAAACCTCTCCGCCCAACGACCATCGGCTCCA
>JXQG01000048.1 GCA_001007665.1 Candidatus Synechococcus spongiarum SP3
CAGGCGATCTACTTTCTCGCCCAGCGCTTTCATATCGGCGCGTAGTTCCCTCATCTCTTCCCGCTGGCGCTCCTCACTGGCCTTCAGGTCTTCCCGTAGACGGGCCTCCATTGCCTTGAGGGCCTCCTGTTGCCGCGCCTCACTGGCCTTCAGGTCTGAACGCACCACCCCGAACAGGAATATGCCAAAGCCAATGACGACGCCGGAGGGCAGCCATTCACTAATGGCCGGCAGGGCCGGCATGGGCAGGGTGACAGGCTGCTCCATGCTAGCCGCCCTGAACGCCTCCGCACGGACGGCAAGCCCTCCAAGGGGGGAGCATCACCTGAGGAATAAACCCACCTTCCCTGGGAGACCGTTGAAAAAGTCCTGGCTGAACGAGAAGGTGCTGTCCCTCTTTCTGGAGGCGCTGCTGGGCAGGGAGGACGTCAACCCACTGCTGAGCAACGACCATTTCTGGGTGGATGGCGCCCCTCCCCCATCTGAGCCGGGCCAGTGCTTGGGCAAGACAGATACGGCTTCCGCAAGGAGGCAGAAGAAGGGCGCCAAACGAGACGTCCACGGGGAGCGCTTCAGCAACCGCACCCACCGCAGCAGCCGCGATCCTGATGCTTGGTGCGTCGCATGGCTTTCTGGCTAATGATGCCGAAGAAGCGTTCCACCTGATGGATCCATGAGGCATAGGTGGGGGTGCAATGCAGATGGAGCCTGGGCCGCCGCTGCACCAGCCACTCCTCCACCATCCAGGGCAGCCAATAAGGTTTGGGCATGGGCCTACTCCTTCCATGGATCGGCTGCTCCCCTGTCTTATCCTATCTTCTGGCAGGACGTTACACTAGGTTCAACACAGTCGAGCCAAAAGCATGCCCTCCTTGATTGAAAGGCGTCTACAAGAACTATGGAGTCAACTGCAAGGCAAAAAGCCCCACTTCCCCAACTTTCTCACAGAGATTCGGCTGCAAGGAATACGAGGCATTAACAACCTGAAGGCAACATTCGACTATCCGGTGAGCGTCATTGCCGGTGGCAACGCCAGTGGAAAAACAACTGTGCTGTTTGCCGCGGCCTGCGCCTATCGGGTACCCGGAGCTGGTGTGAAGGATTTTGTGCCGTCCACCCTGTTTCCTGACTACCGCCCCAAAAGCGGGGGGCGCGAGGATCACAGGGATGAGGTCGTGCTCAACTTTGAGTATGCAACGCCGGACGGCCATCACTCCATGTGGTGGCGGCGGCGCGCCAAAGGCTGGAAGCGGAGCTTTGGGGGTCGCAAGAATGCCAGCCAGCCAGAACGGCTGATCTACCTCCGCACGCTCAGCAACCTCAGAAACCCGTCCGAAGTGCGCGGTGTCCTCAGGATGTTCCGCTCAGCGCACGCGCCCAAGGAAACAGCCCTGACAGCCTCCCAGGTGGAGCTTGCCCATCAGATGTTGCCGTTTCGGTACTCCGAAGTGGTGAAGCTGTCCAGCGGGAGCAAGGCTCTGCTCTTTGTTGCCCAGGACGGTGGCGGCGCCTATTCGGAGTTACACATGTCCGCCGGTGAACGGGCCATCCTGCGCTTGTCTCAGGACGTTGCCCAACTCAAGGGAGCACTCGTCCTCATCGACGAATTGGAAGCGGGGCTGCATCCCTGGGTGCAGCAGCTTCTCATGGCGCAATTACAGCAACTGGCGCTGCACAACGACCTGCAGGTGATCGTCACGACCCACAGCCCGGTGGTGCTGGACGCAGTGCCAAGGAACGGCCGTATTTTCCTCGAACGGGACAAGACGGGTGAGGTGACGGTTCGGCCCGCCTATCGCGATATTATCCAGAACGCGTTGTATGGGCGCTCAGGGAGCGCCCTCAACCTGCTCTGTGAAGACAAGGCCGCGGAAGGCATACTGCAAGGCGTGTTGGATGTTCTCCTGCCCGATCTGGAGATCAGGACGGAGTCGGTTCACATCGGCCGGGACACAGGGGCGGACGAGTTCCCGTCCCATGCCGTCGCCTTTCGGAAGTTCGGCCAGATCAAGAGCTTTGTTTTCGTTCTTGACGGCGACAAGCGCGGCAGCCGGGCGGAGGAGAGGCTAAGCGAACACGCGGCAGACAATTCCGTATTTTTTCTTCCCGGTAGTGTGCCGGAAGCCTGGGTGTGGCAGGCGTTGCAGCAATACCAACTGGCTGACGACCTGGGCCGAACCAAACGGGAATTCGCCCGTGTGGTGGGACGGTTGGAGGCGGAGAAACAACAGAGCGATATTCAGCCACTGGTGGAGAATCTGAAGAGCGCACTGCTGCGGTGGCGCGATAGTGACGCGGCATCATACTTTTGAACCCGTCAGATCTCCAAGCTGGAGGGCTACCCCCAGCTAACCACCCGCCACAGCGGGAATAATCGACACTTCATCTCCCTGTTTCAATGGTGTGGCCTGGTTGTCCAGAAAACGAATATCTTCGCTGTTGACGTAGATGTTGAGAAAACGGCGCAGTTTACCAGAGTCATCACAAAGCCGGGCTTTAAATCCGGGGAAGCGTTCATCAAGGACCTGGATCAGTTGGTTCACGTCCGCGGCATTCAGCTCAACAACTGCTTCGTTGGCGGTGAACTGTTGCAGCGGCGTGGGGATCAAAACTTGAATGGGCATGGAGTCCTCCGTGTGGTGCGTGGTGCGTGGTGCGTGGGCCGTGCGCCGGGTCGGCCCCTATGCTGCTGAAGCCTGGGCCCAGGCTTGATTGAAGCTATCCAGCCGCGCATCAATCCTGAACGGGCTGCCAATGACGTCGTTCACGGCCTCCGCCGTTTTGAGGCCGTTGCCGGTGATGTAGACCACAGTGGTTTCATCGGGATGGATCTTGCCGGATTCCGCCAGCTTTTTGAGCACGGCAATGGTGGTGCCGCCCGCAGTCTCTGTAAAAATCCCCTCTGTTTCCGCCAACAGTTTGATGGCGGAAACGATCTCGGCATCGCTCACGGCCGTAATGCTGCCGCCGCTTTGTCGGGCCACGTCCAGCGCATAGGGACCATCCGCCGGGTTGCCAATGGCAATGGATTTGGCGATGGTGTTGGGCTTGACCGGGGCGATGAAATCCCGACCCGCGGCAAAGGCCTGGGCAATGGGTGAGCACCCCTCGGCCTGGGCCCCGCTAAAACGGATTGGCTTTTCCTCCACCAGGCCCGCCGCCACAAACTCACGGAAGCCCTTGCAGATCTTGGTGTAGAGAGATCCCGACGCCAAGGGCGCCACCACGTGATCCGGCAGGCGCCAGCCCAACTGCTCGGCCACCTCGAAGGCCAGCGTCTTAGAGCCTTCGGCGTAGTAGGGACGCAGGTTAATGTTGACAAAACCCCAGCCGTGGGAGTTGGCCACCTCGCAGCAGAGGCGGTTCACCTGGTCGTAGTTGCCCTCCACAGCCATCAGGGTGGGGTTGTAGACGAGGGTGCCCAGCACCTTGCCGGCTTCCAGATCCGCGGGAATGAACACACAGCAGCGCAGGCCGGCGTGGGAAGCGATGGCGGCGGTGGAGTTGGCCAGATTGCCGGTGGAGGCGCAACTGACGGTGGTGAAGCCCAGCTCGCGGGCACGGGTCAGGGCGACGGACACCACCCGGTCCTTGAAGGACAGGGTCGGCATGTTGACCCCGTCGTTCTTGATGTAGAGGTGGTTGAGGCCGAGGCGTCGGGCAAGGCGATTGGCCCGCAGCAGAGGCGTCAGGCCGGTGCCCACGTCGATGGGATCACTGTCGATGGGCAGAAAGTCGCGGTAGCGCCAGATGGACAGGGGGCCCGCTTCGATGGTGGCGCGGCTGACACGGGCCTTGATGCGCTCCATGTCATAGACCACCTCCAGCGGCCCAAAGCACACCTCGGAACAGACATGCTGTGCAGTCGCCTCGTAGGGATGACCGCATTCACGGCACCGCAGGCCGGTGATGGTGGCTTCAGAACTCCGCCGAGGTTGAGTCAGTGTGACTGTCACAACAAGAGGGCTGAAAGACTGAAAAAACCCTAGCAACGGAGCACGGCCTATCTCCAAATACCCGACCAGAGAGGTCGGATATTCGCAAAGGGCTCGGGATCAGTAGCGATTCAGGCTGGGATCAATCTCTGCCGTCCAGGCATCAATGCCCCCTTCCACGTTCACCCCCTCCATCCCACAGCGGCGCAGGGCCAGAATGGCTTTCGCGGAGCGTCCCCCCATCTTGCAATGCACATAGAGGCGCCGCCCGGCGGCCATGGTGCGCACGGTCTCCACCGCAGCCCCGCTTTCAATGGTGTTGAGGGGCACCAACTCCGCTCCGGGGATGCGGGCAATCTCCGCCTCCTGGGCGCTGCGCACGTCCAGGAGAACCATGTCTTTCGCACCCTGGTCCAGCAGCGCTTTCAACTCCTGCACGGTGATGCTGTCCACCGCACCCGCTTCTTCCTGGCCGGCGCTGGATCCGGGCACACCACAAAACTGCTGGTAATCAATCAAGCCGGTGATCCTGGGCCGCTCCGGGTTAGGGCGCAGCTTGAGCTCCCGGAACGTCATCTCCAGGGAATTGAACAGCAACAGCCGTCCGCTCAAGCTGCGGCCAATGCCCGTGATCAACTTGATGGTTTCCGTGGCCTGGATCAGGCCAATGAGTCCCGGCAGGACACCCACCACACCCCCCTCCGCACAGGAGGGAACCAGGCCCGGCGGCGGTGGTTCCGGATAAAGATCCCGATAGTTGGGTCCATCCTCAACGTTGAATACCGTGGCCTGGCCCTCGAAGCGGAAGATGGAGCCGTAGACGTTGGGCTTATTCAGGAGCACGCAGGCGTCGTTCACCAGGTAGCGGGTGGGGAAGTTGTCGGTCCCGTCACAGACCAGGTCGTACGGCTCCATGATCCGGAGAGCGTTCTCGGAGCTGAGGGCAGTGTCGTAGAGATCCACGTGGCAGTGGGGATTGATCTCCTGGATGCGGTGCTTGGCAGAGGCAATTTTGGGCTGGCCCACCCAACTGGTGCCATGGATCACTTGGCGCTGCAGGTTGCTATGGTCCACCACGTCGAAGTCCACAATGCCAATGCGCCCAACACCGGCAGCCGCCAGGTAAAGCAGCAGGGGGGAGCCCAATCCGCCCGTCCCTACGCACAGCACACTGGCTGCCCGCAGACGCTTCTGGCCCTCCATGCCAATCTCCGGCAGGATCAGATGGCGGGAAAAGCGGGCGACCTCATCCGGGCTGAGGGTCACTCTGCTGGTATCTGGCGGCAACATGGCAAAAACAGCAGACAAAAAGCTGGTCTCTTGCAGTATGGCTGCTCTCCGAAGTGGGGTTTCCCGAAACCCCCTAGACGATTGGCGGAAGATCAATGCGCAAGGGCTGAAGGCGACCTGATCCGCCCACCCACCAGGCGCCCCGGTCTCCCTCTGTCAACTGGCTGTTTGGGTTGGCAATGGCAGAGATCCACACCAGGCTTTGGCGCCAAGCGTGGTGCTGATCCATGGCTGAAGGCTGCGGGGCGCCCCGGGGATGGGAATGGGCCACTCCCAAGAAGAGAATCCCCTTCTTGCGGCAGTACTTCTGGGCTGCAATCAGTTCGAGAGGGTCCACTACAAAGCGGTCAGAGCGGTTGTGGGCCTGGTGCAAGCCCCCCGCTTCACCTGGTTCATCCCGGCAATCCCGAGGCTGACAGGTCTCCCACCAATTGGGGCGCCACACGTTCCGACAGGGCCAGACACGCTGCAATTGCAGGGCCCCAGCGTGGCGTCCGCCAAGGAGGAGCGCACAACCTTCCTCAGGCCACGCCACGGTAAGGCTCTGCTCCAAGGCCGCCAAACGTTGCCGATCGACCTGGAGCACCACTGGCGCCTCCTCCAAGTTCTCATTATTGTTAAAATTGCTCACCTGCCCGGTTCATGGTTAACGTCGCCAAAGCCGAAGACCAACCTCTAAAACACCACCCATACGCCCACCAGGCACTCAAGAGGACCTTGCCTTGACCTTCTCCAAACGCTACGACGAGGCCGTTGGCAAGATCAATGCCTCCCTGGACAAGGTGGACTGGGAGAAAGCAGGCCGCATCGGTACGTTTGCGGGCATTCTGCTGGTGCTCAGCTTGACGCTGGTGCTGGTGAACAGCATCTTGGCAACCATCCACCTGCTTCCCGTCGTACCGGGGCTGCTGGAACTCCTGGGCCTGGTGGTGGCCGGCCAATGGTGTTATCGCAACCTTTATACCAAAGACAAGCGTCAGGCCTTGGGGGAGAGACTCCACAATCTTCGCAAAGAGTACCTGGGTTAGAGTTCAGGGACTGACAATCTTCTGCCGCAGGGCCCTGGTCTGTTGCAGTGCGGCGCAGAGTGGATCCCAGCGCTCCTCCCGAACCAGGTCCTCCAGGGTGTCCAGACTGTCCCGGTAGTGATGAAGCACCTGCTGCAGTGCGTACCTGTTGTGAGACGCCATCAAGACACCCAACTGGGGATTGCCTCCACCCACACGGGTGGTGTCGGCAAAACCGCTGCTGGCCAGGCTCTCGGCCAGATGGCGGATAGGTTGATTCTGCTCGCTGGCCACGGTGCGGAGCAATGCCGCACTCACCAACACCGGCAAGTGGGAGACGAGGGCCACGGCATGGTCGTGGTCCTGGGCGGTGCAGTGGATCACACGGGCGCCCAGGGCGCCGATCAATGCCTCCAGGAGATGGAGGTCAGCAGAAGAGGTGGCCTCTGTGGCCGTCAAGGCCCAAGGACGACCCTGAAAGAGGCCGGGCTGGCCCGCATCCACGCCGGCCGCCGTGGTTCCAGCCATGGGGTGCCCCCCAATGAAGCGGCCTGGCCTGGCTGCCTGCCATGCGGCCAGAACGGGACCCTTGACGGAGCCCACGTCGCTGACGAGGGCCTGCCGGGGCAAGGCTGACAACAGTTGTGGAGTGGGTGCAAGAAGCCGGTCCAGCGGCAGGCAGAGCACCACAAGGCCAGCCTCCCTGAGCACTGCCGGGTCCGTAGAGACCACATCGACAAGCCCCCGCTGCCGGGCCCGATCAACCGTCCTGGCGCGATGCGCCAGGGCCACTGTGGGGACGCCAAGGGCTTTTAGGTCAAGGCCAATGGAGCCTCCGATCAGCCCCAACCCCACCAGGCCCACCGGCCGTTTCTCCAGGCAGGACCGCAGGTTCTGCAGGGGGGAGGAGGACTCCGGACAGCTCACCACAACGTCCTCCAGCGCCAGTGGGCCCTTACGATTGCCCCATGTTGGAGGCCCATGTTCACGAGCAGCTCAAGCGGCTGCTTCACCAGGATGGTCGTCCCCTCTGGGCCCATCATCTGAGTCTCTCTCGGCTGGTGGCCCGTAGCCTGCGGCGCCATGACGTCACGCTGATCAGCATTGCCCCTGGCAGTGAACCCAGTTGGCGCCTGGGCGCCCTGCTGCCCTGCTGTCTGGCGGGCGAGGCTGTTGCCCTGGTGGTGAGTCAGCGGTTGCATCAGCGCCTCCAACTTGTGGAATTGCCCCGTCTGCATCGGGCCGGCATTGCCACATCCCTCTGGGAAGGGGACAACTGCCCACAAGATACTCCCCTGTGGCTACTGAGACCTGCCGAATTGCTGCGAGCCCATCAGGCAGGGCAGTTGTACGGGCGGCAACTGGTGGTTCTGGATAGTGGGCGACTGGAGAAGGATCTTCAAACCGCAATGGGGGTAACGCTGGAGGCGCAGGACTGGAACCGCCTACAACAGGCTCACCCCGCCTTGGCCCAAGCCGTTGCCTCCTGCTTTGATCAGCTCAACCAGCAGGTGTTTGCCCATCCTGCCAATCCCCTGGGCCGTGTTCCCATCAGTGAGGCAGCGGAAGCTCCTCTGCGGCAGTTGCTTGGGGACCACGGCCCCATGCCGGACCCATGGCAGCGCTGGCTTCATGCCCGTAGCTCCTGGGCGAGTTGGGCGGAGGTGGACTACCGTCTGCTGCGCTGGAGGTGGCAGCGGCAACCCCTGGATCCCCTCCAGTTGCTCCAACCCCTTCTCGCTGCCAGAGGCATGGTTCTTTGCGGTAGCCCCGGCCCAGGGAAAACACTGGAGGACAGCCTCAACCGTCGCCCCATGGTGCGGGTGAAGCTGGGGGATCCACCCCTGCAGGACCCTCTTTCCCTGTATGCGCCCCGGCGTCAGCCCCTGCCCAACGCCCCTGTCTTCCCTCGTCACCTCCTGGGCCAGTGTTGCCGGCTGGTGTTGGCCCGTTCCGGCCTCACGGCAGTGCTGCTGGACGACGTGCCCTTGCGGCAAGCCCTGACCAGTGCCCTGGCTGCAGAATTCGGCAGTCGTGTGGTCCATGAGTGCCTTGCACCTGCAGACAATGGTGTGCTCTGCACCAGTTGGGGCTGGTGGCAAGAGCACCATCATCAGCTTCCCCTGCCCAGACAACTGGTGATTGGTTCTCTGCCACTGCTGAGCCTGGAAGATCCCATCACGGCAGCCAGGGTCCGCCATTGGCGCCGGCGAGGCCGGGATTGGTTCGGTGAGTTGCTCTTGCCCGATGCTCTGGCAACCATGCAGCATGTGGTGGCCTGTTTACGGGGGCAGTGCGGCACGCGGCTGGCCATTCTGGACGGGCGCATCCACTGTCGCAGTTGGGGCCAACGGGTGCTGGACGAACTGCAACCCTGGGTTGGTGTCTCCCAGCTTTTGCCTGATGAGAACTAGGGCCTGTGGACAATCTGTGGACAAAAGGATGCTCTTATCGTCCACAGGCCCTGGATCCTTAGGATGAGGGGAGCAGAGAGTACTCCATCCATGGGAGAGGCAAAACGTCGCCGTGATCTGGGCTTGCCGCCACGGCAGACATCAGGACAAGCACGAGACCTGTCCCCCCGCGTGGTGCGTTGGCTGCCCCTGACCCGTCAACAAGCCCGGAGCTTTATGACCTGGACCAGTCGCGGCGCCTGGGCGGGCATTGGCCTGCTGGTGGCGGCCTGGCTTGTGGTCCGCTTTGTCGGTCCTGCCCTGGGCTGGTGGACCTTGCAGGGCTGAGCCACCCATGCCGGCCTCCTCACCGGATCAGCAGATCATGGTCCCTGGACACTCCAGAGCCTGGGTCGAGGTGGATGAAGGGGCCATTACCCACAACACCCGACTGCTGCGCCAGAGGATTGGTCCCAACGTGAAACTCATGGCTGTGGTCAAGGCCAACGGCTACGGCCATGGCGACGGCGCTGCAGCCCAAGCTGCCCGAGCAGGAGGCGCCCACGCCTTTGCGGTGGCCAGCCTGGCAGAAGCCATTGGCCTCCGTCACCAGGGGTTGCAGGAGCCCGTTCTGGTGCTGGGCCATCTGAGCCAGGTTGATGAGGTCCATGCCTGCCTGCGCTGGCGTTTACTGCCCACCATCAGCACCCTGGACCAGGCACGGGTGTTCCATGCCGTGGTGAGCGATTCGGGCGCTTGTTTGCCGGTCCACGTGAATCTGGACACAGGTATGGCCCGCCTGGGCGCCCCTTGGCAGGAGGGGGTGGCATTGATTCAGGCCATCCAGCGCCTGGACGGCCTCCGGGTGGAGGGCGTCTACTCCCACCTGGCGGCTGCCGATGCCGTTGATCCCGGCCTGACGCAGCGGCAGCAGCAACGCTTCGATCACGTGCTGGCTGCGCTGGCCAATGGACAACCCGCAAGACTGTGCCGCCACCTGGCCAATTCCGCCGCCACCATGGCCAACTCCAGCCTCCACTACGACATGGTGCGGGTTGGACTGGCCCTCTATGGCCATGCTCCGGCGGAGCATCTGGAGGGCGTTCTGCCCCTGCAACCAGCCATGACGGTGCGGGCAAGGGTCACCATCCTCAAAACCGTTCCTGCCGGCACCGGCATCAGCTACGACCACCGCTACCACACCACACGCTCCAGCCGGCTGGCGGTGGTGGCCATCGGCTATGCCGATGGTGTGCCGCGGCTGCTCTCCAGCCGCATGGGCGTGCTCCATCGAGGACACTGGCTGCCCCAGGTAGGGGCCATCACCATGGATCAACTCGTGATTGACGCCACCGACCATCCCCAACTGCACACCGGCGCGGTGGTCACCCTGCTGGGCAACGACGGAACTGCAGCCATCAGCCCACGCCAGTGGAGCCAAGCCTGCAGCACCATCCCGTGGGACATTCTCTGTGGCTTCTCCAGCCGCCTGCCCCGGTTACGTGCTGCCCATTCCGTGCAGCATGATGGCCAACTCACCGTAAGCTGATAGCCTGGAAGGCCCACTGGAGAGGTGGCTGAGTGGTTGAAAGCGGCTCCCTGCTAAGGAGTTACAGGAGGCAACTTCTGTCGAGGGTTCGAATCCCTCCCTCTCCGTTCCTTCTGGTCCCCATCCCTCAGCCCTTGAAAAAGCGCAGGGTCCGGGGACTCCCCCACAGGCCATCCACCTGGAGATCGGGCTGATTGGCGGCCATGTGGCGCAGGATCCAGAACACCCGCTCCACCTGCTCCGGGGCGCCAATGGCCTGGGCAATCTCTACAACCGTGCGGGGGGTGGCATCCAGAAGGGCCGCCACCTGCTTTTGCAGGCTCAGAACAGCGGCAGCGGCTTTTTTGCCCGCCTCCACGCCGGGCTGATGGTAGGCGTTGACGTTCACCAGCTCCCCATAGAGTCCCACTGTCCGCTCAAACAGGGCCACCAGGGCCCCCAACTCCCGTGGTCCCAGTCGCTCCATGGTGATGGTGACGGTTTGGCGGCCACCCTCGGTGAGGGCGCTGCGGGTGCCTTGGAGGAGTCCATCCAGCACGTCCCCAGGGCTGTCCCCCTCCCCCGTCAGGGAACTGGCGGGGGGGTCCTTGAGGATTTCGATGAAGGTGACAAAGAAATTATCGATTCCATCCCGAAGCTGCTGCACATAGGCGTGTTGGTCCGTGCTGCCCTTGTTGCCGTAGACCGCAATGCCCTGATGAACCACCCTCCCGTCCCGGTCACAGCGCTTGCCGAGGGATTCCATCACCAACTGCTGCAGATAGCGGCTGAACACCTCCAGGCGGTCTCGATAGGGCAAAACCACCATGTCCCGCGCTCCCCGCCCTGAGCCGGCCACGAACCAACTGGCGGCCATCAGCGCGGCAGGGTTGTCGCAGAGTGTGGGCTGGCGGGTGGCAGTGTCCATGGCTGCCGCCCCGGCAAGGAAGTCCTCCATCGGCACACCCGCCAGCAGACCAGGCAGCAGCCCAACGGCAGAGGTGATGCTGGTGCGTCCACCCACCCAGTCATGCAGGGCAAAGCGCTGCAGCCAGCCTTCCGAGGTGGCCTGCTGGTCCAGCTTGCTGCCCGGGACAGTAATGGCCACAGCCTGGGCTGGCCACTGGCCCCCCATCTGCTCCAGACAGCGGTGAGTCTGCACCATGCCGATGTGGGGTTCAGGGGTGCTGCCGGATTTGCTCACCACAATCACCAGGGTGGTCTTGAGCCGCTCCCCCAGTTCCCCACAGGTGCGACCCATCCCCTCCGGATCCACGTTGTCAATAAAGTGAAACCGCAGACCAACGCCGGTCTGCTGCAAGGCGTGAATGACGAGCAGGGGCCCCAGTCCAGATCCGCCGATCCCGATCCACACCACGTCGGTGAAGGGCAGCCCTGCAGAGGTGGTGATGGACCCCTCCAGCACACCATGGGCAAAGGTGGCCATGGCCTGGTGCTGCTGCTGAAGCTCTTTGGTGATGGCGGGATCCGGCGCCAACTGCGGGGTCCGTAGCCAGTAATGGCCCACTTGGCGCTGCTCGTCAGGGTTGGCAATGCTCCCTTTCTCGAGGGCCGCCATGGCCGCAAAGGCATGGGCAAAGTGCGGCTGAAGGCCGGTGAGCACCTCCGGGCTCAAGGCCATGCGGCTGGCATCCAGCCAAAAGCCCAACGCTTCGTCGTGCCAGAGCAACGCACAGAAGCGCTCCCAGAGCTGCTGGCGGTTGGCGGTCTCAAGGGAGGGGAAGGAGGGAATTTGGGGAGTCAAGCTCATCCAGGCCACATGCCGTTTGGCCAAACGCTAAGCCATTCCCGTGCTCCCGGCATGGAGTTGAGCTGCTGTTGGATCATCCGGGCCTCAATCCTGGCTGCGACACGGCCCAAACAGGAAAGAATGTGGTTCTACCTTGTGTTACAAACAAAAGCCGCTGCTTGCCACGGCTCGGATCAACAACTTCTGAATACTGCAACGACGGAAGCACACTTTTAGCGAAATCCCCAAAATTAATGACTTTGTGGAGCACGGCAACGCCCAAGCCCCTCCCTTCGTCTGGGTGACGACCGATGAATCCAGCCTGGCCAAGATCCAACGCCTTTGTCAAGCTATCTCCAGGACGATACACTAGGGACAAGCCCCAAATTACCAATTCCGAATGTTTATACGCCCCCCGCCCAACACATGTAATTAAAGGCTATAGCCCCAGTTACATGAGACCAGTCTAAAATATGCCTCATGAAGTTACAGGGAGGGTTGCCCCTCCCTCCCTGCCAACCTGCCAAGTGCTGTGGTCACCAGAGAAGTGTGCTTCTCAGCATGACCTCGTGCTCGGAGAGTGCAGCGCCGCCGGTGCTTTCGGAGCGTGTGGCGTCCATCTCCAACTGAAGTTGAACCCCGGGATTGTCCTGTGGAGAAGGGGTGAGCCTCCAGCCGATGTGGTAGTCCCGGAAGTGGTCCGAGATACCGAAGCCGATGTTGGGCGTAGCGATGAAGGCGCCGTTCAGCAAGGGCAGGCCGAAGCCCAGTTCGGCCTCCAGCCGGCTGGCTGCTGCAAAGTGGACGGCTCCACCGTTGTCGTTGACGGCCAGATCCGCCATGCTCTGGCGCTGGAGCAATGCATCCATGCCGCCGGATGGGGAAGCGCCCCAGGACTGGGTGAGCCAGGCGGAGAGGCCCCGCTCGCTGGACGGTTGTGGGTCCCAGGAGAGTGCGGCGGCAGCCCCCCATTCCTGGAAGCCCTCTGCCGCATGGGCGATGAGACCCCGGGCCTTTAGATCCAGGGTGAGACCGCTCCGAGGACTGGCGAAGGCGAGAGCGGCGCCAATGTCGGTGCCGAAGCCGGTCTCGGCATCACCGCCGTCCAGGCGCACCCCCATCTCGAAGGAGGGTGTGAAGGTGGCATCAGCCGATCCCAACGCCATGGGCCGCGCCGCCTCGATGCCGGCCCGGATCAGCCAGACATCGGCCTCGGCCTCGTCCAGGTTGCCGTCAGCACTGCGCACTTCGTCCGACGTGGTGCGGGTGAACCGTGCATCGCCTTTGAGAGCCAAGGAGAGGCCATGGACAGTGTCCGGTTGCAGCAGTTGGCTGCGCAGCCCGGCGGCGCCCATGGCCATGGTGAGATCAGTGGAGAGTGACTTGCTCTCATGGGGACGGAGGGTCAGATCGCCGATGCCGTACCCGGCTGCGGCCCACACCGCCAGGCGGTCGCTGAACTGTACCCCACCCAGGTAGGGATAGAGGCCGGTCAGTGTAGCCTCGACTTCGCCGCTACAACGGTCTTCTGCGCAATCGCTTTGGCGGTAGTCGCCGGTACCGCTGGAATGACCCAGTGCCAGGCCTGCTGTCCATCGCCCTGTGGCCCAATCGATGCCCGTCAGCGCCGTGGTGACCTGTCCGTCCAGGGAGAGGTTGTCCTGGCGACCGTCGAAGCCGGCCATAGCGCCCATGCCCCAGAGGGAGAGGTAGCTGCTGGCGCCGGCGCCCTCACCGGTGCTGGTGGCGAGGCCAAAGGAGGTGTCGGTCACGAAGTCCCGGGGCGTGGGATTCCATGAGAGAAGCCATGGCTGCTGAACCGGTTGCTCCCCGTTGTTGGCAGGGTTTGTAGCATGGTGGGCAATGCCCGTAGGTATGGCCTGTCCGGCGAGACGGACTTGTGCGCCCTCCTGCCGGGATGGCTTCAGCCGTTGCTCCACTGCCTCCAGCACCTGGGCGGTAACGGTGCGCCCGAAGCGCGCCAGCCAGGCAGTGGGCATGGCGTCCGTGTTGGTGATGGTCCCCACCGCCTCGCCGTCCGCGATGCTCGCCCCCTTGGCGTTGGAGAGACGGAGCGTCAGCGTCTCGCTGCCCTCGTCAACGTTGTCTTCCAGCACCGGCACCGAGACGGTCTTCTCCCTCTCGTCCGAGGTGAAGGTCAGCGTCCCGGAGGTGGCCGTGTAGTCATCGCCCGCCGTCGCCGTGCCGTCAACCGTCGTGTAGGCCACCGTCACCGTCTTGGTCGACGAGCGGCTCAGCGTCACTACAAAGTCGAGCGTCGCGTCAGTCCCTTCCTCGACCTGCGCGTCCGCCACCGACAGCGCTGCCGGCGCCACCACGTCCAGTGTCAGCGTATCGCCCAGACTCAGATTGCTCTCGTCGCACGTGGTCAGTTCGAGGTCGCTGCACGCGTACGCCGCTCCCTGCTCCACCGTGATCGTGAACGGTCCCGTATAGGTCGGCTCCGGCGTGATCGTCACCTCGTAGTCGCCCACCGACGAGCCGCTGCGTATCTGCGTCAGGTTCGTCTTCGTCCCGTTCGTGATCGCGATCTCGTCGGTCTCCAGCCCGGCCACCGGCTGGTGGAAGATATGCCCAACGGCGAAATTCAGGCGCACCGTGAACGGCCCGGTCACTGGATCGAGCACACTGCGAAACACATCTGTCCCAGGCTTCGGCGCCAGATCCATGAACAGCCTCGGGCGCACGTGCTCGGTCTTGATCATGCGCCGGTACTGCACCGCCGCCAGGTTGCTGTTCCCGTCCGTGTCCTGCACTGCTCCGGCCGGGATGTCGATCGTCAGCAGTCCCGTAAAGTTTGAGTTGGGCAGCACATGAACCGTCCACTCGCGCCCGTCGGGCCGGCTCTTGCGCGGCGAACCGGGGTCGGCTTGCTCCACCATTCTGCCGCCGTTCACCACCACCGCCGAGCGCGGCAACTCCGGCACATCCCGGTCGAAGGTGATGGTGACGTGGAAGGTGGTCGCCTGCTCGGCGGTGGAGTCGCCCATGATCACCGGCCGGAACTCGCTGCTCGGCGTCGCCGCGGCCTCGTCCGAGGGGCCCCCCGCCCCCGAACCGTTCACCGCCCGCACCCGGAAAGTGTACGCCGTGTCGTTGCTCAGCCCGGTCACGGTCTGGTGCGTTCCGAGCGCATGGTTGGTCGCCGTCCAGGCGCCGTAGCTCCCGCCGCTCTCCTTCCACTGGTACTGGTAGCCGGTGACCAGGCTGTCGCCCGACTCCTCCGGCGCCTTCCATGCAAGCTTTACTATGGCGTTGCCCGCTACCGCAATCAGCCTTCCCGGCGATCCCGGCGACCCCGCCACGGCTGTGTTGTTGGCCACGCTCTGGTCGGTGAAGGACGCCACCTCGTTGCCGGCCGCGTCCTCCAGCCGGTTGTTGCTGTCCGTGCCGGGCTTGGTGTAGCTCACCTTGACGTCCGTATCGGTGTAGACCATCGCATTGCCGAGCGTCAGCATCAGCGTGTCGTTGCTGATGGTCGGGGAGCCGGTCAGCGTTACCGTCTCTTGGGTGCCCGCACGGGTCCGCTTCACCGTGAACGCGCCGTTAGCGAGATTCGCCGCGGCCGCCAGGTCCTCGTCGAAGGTGACGACCAGCGACGTCCCGTTCACCTCGGCCGAACTCACCGTCGGCGCAGTGGCATCGTTCACGGCACCGTTGATGCGGATTTTCTTGCTGTCTTCCAAGCTCGTCCAACTGCCTGTGGAGGTTCTGTCGCGGTACAAGCTGTTGTCGGCAATACTCCAACCGGTCGACAAGCTGCTGTCTTCGTCGTCCGACCGGGTGTTGACTATGGCAAACGCGCCATCAGAAGAGACGTCTACCACAACGAAGTAAGTCGTCGAAGCTGCAAGATTGATGCCGGACGTGGTGAATTCGACCACGCCGGCAGACAGACTGTCCGGGTTCGTGAGCGTGCCCAAGCTGGCGGAAGGTGAGCCTGAGCTTTCAGACCAGATACTGACGTCATAGGTCGGATCAGTCCCCGTGCCACGGAATGCAATCTCGACGCTGCTTACGGTGTACCCGTCGCTGTCGCTGCCCGTCGTAAACGCTTGAGCCTGGTCGAAGCTGTTGAGATTCCCCCAGCCGAAGTCGGCCTTCGCGGTGTTGCTCACCAGCACGTCTGCAGATGCCGGGGCTGCCAGGCCGCCCGCGCCCGCCAGCAGCAAACCCGCCAGCGTCATGCGGGAAAACACGCTTGGAGAAGAAGGGGAGGAAACGGACCTTGTCAGAGCACAGAGGCGGAAGATTAGCTGGTGCATGACTTGCTCAAGCCAGATGGACTCCATGCTTCTAGCACTATTTGACGAGACCAGTCATCATCTCCCTTCATTAACATGCCGTCAATTATGCAATTAAGATACAAAAGATACAAAAGTCCATCTCCTCCGAGGTCTTCAGACTGCCAGCAAACCTTGCTCCTGAGATCCGGAACATCAGTTTTTTTCCTGGTCTCGGGGGCTGTCGCACTTGATACTGTACTGCTCTGAGACCAAGAAACTGAGTCGGCGTAAGAACTTAGGGAACCTCTGAATTGGCCTTCAAAAGTGTGCCATACAGGATTTTGCATGGCCATGGGCGGGGTA
>JXQG01000112.1 GCA_001007665.1 Candidatus Synechococcus spongiarum SP3
GCAATGCGCTGCCAGAGACGATCCGTGATCACAAAGCGGTGCTCGCTCATCACAGCCTCCTTCTCTAAGGGAGGGGGGCGAGAGAAGGTTAAGCGCGGGCAACAGAGGGGGTGGATGCCAGACGGTCGAGGGCCAATCGCGCCCGCAGCCACACCACCGGCGCCGCTTCCCGCTGGGGATCCGCCAACGGTTGAAGGGTGTCCAGCAGGCGCTGGCGCTGGGCAGCAGGGGGTTGCCACCAGTGTTCCATGCCCTCCAGCCCCACAGCCACGGCGTAGCGCACGATCCACTCTTCATCCTCGCAAGCGGCCTTGAGTTGGGGCAAGACCCGCTCCGCCAACGCCTGCCGCTGCTGTGCCGTGAAGCCTTGGGGTTGAAGGCCACCCATGCCACGGGCGGCGGCCCGGCGCACACTGGGACCAATATCTTGCGCCAGGGCCCGCTCCAGCAAGGGCAGACCCCGCAGATCACCGATGCCCGCCAATGCCCGCACACTCCAGGCCCTGGCGCCGTAGTTGTCGTCGTCCAGATTGGCGAGGATGGCCGGCACTGCAGTGGCGCCAATGGCCACCAGGCCATCCACTGCCGCCACCGCCGCGCCAGGGTTGTTAAAGCCCAACACCTGAATTAGACAGGGGATGGCCAGGGGATGGGCGCAGGCGGAGAGGTCTTCCACGGCATCGGTGAGGTCGTCCGCGGTTTGGGCGGCCTGCACGGCGTCCACGAGGAACTGCACCTGCCGGGGATCAGGGGGCGTGGAGGGTGGCATACGGGACATCCTCAGAGAAGATCGTCCATGGCCAGCAGCAGCTCGATCTCCTCTGGCGAGGGGGATGGGCTGGTCCGGTTCCGTGCCGGGCTGTTTTCCACCAGGCCCCGCAAGGCAATGAGCTTCAGGCTGTTCTCCGCCAGGGTTTGGGCAACGGCGCTGCCCGCCGGCCGCCAGCCGGTGACGCCCAAGTCCAGCAAGGCTGCACGACGGACCTGGAGTTCGCTGTGCAGCAGCAGGTTGACCAGTTGCTCACCCCAGCAATCCTCCCGGGTGAGTTGCAGCAAGCTCCGGCAAGCGGCAGAACGGATCAGCGGGCGCTCATGGTCCACATAGGCCCGCACCACCTCCAGCAACGGTTCACGGTCTGTGGCGCCGTCTTCCTCCTGCCAGCCCAGGGCGCCCAGGGCTTCCAGGAGTGCCTTGCAGGGCTCCATCAGCCGGCTGGTGCCTGGACGGGGAGCCCCGGCAACCAGCGGTCCCGGCGCCAGGCGCTGCAGGATAGGCCGTCGTGCTTTCAGGGCGCCCAACTGACCCAAGGATCGGGCTGCCGCCTCCCTCAACCCATCATCGGAGGACTCCAACGCCTTCAGCAGGGGAGCAACGGCCCGGGAATCGGCCAGTTTTCCCAGGGCGCGGGCCGCGTTGCGGGCGATGGGGTTGGGTTCATCAACGCCACTTGCGGGATCCAGACGAGGGCCACGCTCCGCCAGGGCCTGAATCAGCAGAGGCACCGCCGCCTGGTGTTTGGAGCGCATCCGCCCTAGCCACCAGGCGGCATAGTAGCGCTGACCGGGATCCTCCAACTGGCGCAGCCAGTCCAGAGCCTGGGCCTCGGTCAGAGGTGTCCCTTGCGGCATGGAAACAGCAGAAAAAGGAGCCCACAGAGGGCCCCGTTCTGACATTCACATTCTGCCGAACGCTGACCCCAAGCAGGTGGAGATCAGACGAGGGCGTTGATGGCGTAGTCGATGTAGGTGTTGGCCTCGGTGGCGGGATTACCGCTGAGGCCGTGGTTGGCCTTGATGTACTTCAGGGCTTCCACGTACCAGGAGGGGGACAGTTCGAAGGTGCGGTTGATCTCGTCAAGGCCGGCAATCAGGTAGTCGTCCATCGGGCCGGTGCCGCCAGCCACCAGGCAATAGGTGACCATGCGCAGGTAATAGCCCACGTCCCGGGCACACTTGGCCTTGCCTTCGGGGGTGGAGGCATACTGGCTCCCTTCCATTTTGGTGGTGTAGGGAAACTTGCTGTAGACGGCCTGAGCGGCGCCGTTCACCAGGCTGTCGGCCTTGGCGGTGAGTGCTTTGGCGGCGGTGAGGCAGTCGGCAGCATGGCTGAAGCGACCCAAAGCAGACAGCAACTCGCTATTGGAGAGGAAGCGGGCCTGGGAATCGGCAGCAGCGACGGCCTCGGTGAGGGGAGTTTTCATGGAGAGAGGAGAGATTCTGAGGGGTGATGTTGTGCCGGGGTTCAGGCCACGGCAGCAGCAGCGCGATCGAAGTAGAGACCGATTTCCGCTACGAGGGAGGTGCAGTCACCGGAGGTGATGCCCGTGCGGTCGTTGACGATGGAAACAGCAGTGTCCTTCATCTTGCGGACGGACGCTGCCACGGAGGCGCCAGGCACTCCCAGGGCCAGGTACGTCTCACGCAGACCGTTCAGACAACGGTCCTCCAGAGCGCTGGCATCACCCGCGAAGACGGCGTAGGTGACGTAGCGGAGGATGATCTCCATGTCCCGCAGGCAGGCAGCCATGCGACGACTGGTGTAGGCGTTGCCCCCGGGGGCAATGAGAGAGGGCTGCTCGGAAAAGAGGCTGCGGGCAGCGCTGGCCACGATGCTGGAGGCGTTGGACGTGATGCGGTTCACCGCATCCATCCGCTTGTTGCTGTCGGAAACGATGGCCGCGAGGCCGTCCAGTTGACCAGCGCTGATGAACTCACCCCGGGCGTCAGCCTGGGCAACAACCTTGGTGAAGGCATCAAACATTTGAAGAAAAGCTCCTGATCTTGACGAGGGGTCGAAGGATGTTTGGCAAACGCAGGCAGACAAAGCGTCTGCCTGACCTGGCTAGCACCCAAGGACACTTTCAGTTCAGCGAGAAACCACGCTCAGCAGGCTGAGATGTTTCCTCACGAATCGCCTTGGAGCTATCCACACTTGGACTTCACCATTCTTTCAGGGGGACCGCCCTGGACTCGCCCAACTTTTACAATCGGACACTCCATGTGGAAGTGGA
>JXQG01000049.1 GCA_001007665.1 Candidatus Synechococcus spongiarum SP3
GGCCACTGTCGAAGCCTCCAACGTCAATTCCGGCCCCAACTGAACTGTCAAGGACCGCAGGTCGATGGGCGGGAGTTGCGCCATGGCCTGCAACAAGGAACGCTCCAGTTGGGAGATCCCATCCAGGTCCACCAGTTCCAGGGGCTCTTGCCAGTCCCAATTCCGGAGCAAGCCGTTCACGGGATCCGCTGGCGGCCCGGCCCCACGGTTTGCCATTGAACTGGTTGCCGAAGTGGCTGCGATGGCGCTGGTCTCTCCGTTGCCGTTGGCGCGAATCACGCCCTTGTCGAGCTGTAGGCGTCCGCCCAGCCCCAGATCCCGAACGCTGCCATGGAGAACAAGCTCTCCACTGGCCATGAGCTGGGCATTCGAGGCGCCGATGTCCACGTCCTGCAACTGCACGGTCAAGGGATCATCGGTTGTCAAGGGTTGGACGATGCCCAGGTAGCCACTGGCACTGATGCTGCCTCCTGCCTCGCCAACCGTTGCCTTCAACTCCTCGACCAGGACATTGTTCAGGTCGAACAGCACCACAGTTTTCAGGTTGCGGATGGGGATCCCCGCCATGCGGCCCTCCACCTCCTGCAAGCGCAAATAGCCATGGAGCACGGGTTGCTCCAACGGCCCCCGAATCAGCAAGGTGGTCTGGACGTCTCCCCGGTTCCAGGACACCGTTCCGCCACCAAGGGATGGCAGAAAAGCCGTCACCTCATTCCCCGCGGAGAGGCGCAGTTGGAACGCCTCTTCCCCGCCCGCCAGATTCACCTGGCCATTGACGGTGAGCAGGGGTGTGGCGGCGGTGGTCTGCAGGGCCAGATCTACAGCCATGGTGGCGCCCTCCAGCCTCAGCCTGGCTGGCTGACTCAGTTGAATGGTGTGGCCATGCAATTGCCCTGCCTGCAAGCCCAGAGTCAAGCTGACCAGCCGCTGACCAGGAAGATCCTGGTACTGCCCACGCCCTGCCAGTGAACCTTGCCAGGGCAGTTGGACGTTGGCCAGCAGGTTGAGCAGCTTGAGGGGGAGGCCGGAAAATTGAAACGTGCCTGTGCTGAGACCCTGTAACGGCCCCTCCACATGCAGGTGAATGGGACCGTAGTTATGGGCGAGGGCATGGTTCACCCCATCCTCCACCAGCCACAGATGCAAGTCCGTGCGCACCGACGCCCACACCGGCTGGTGGGCAGCGCCATGGATGCGCACGTCACCGTGCAATTGGCCCTCCAGGTTCTGGAATTGGCGGCCGTTGGTCTGCTCCAGCAGGGCGTCCAGGCTCTCCAAACGCTCCTGCGCCGTTGCCAGGCGGTCCAACTGCATCGCCAGGGTGTCCCCCGGCGCCCCTATCACCAGAGCGCCCAGGTCATGGCTGGAGCCCGTCCGTGTCCGGATGGCCTGCAACAGCTCTCGGGTCAACGCCACGCTCTGCCGCAGAGTCCGCAGGGAAACACCATCAAGATCTCCATGGATGGACCAGGGTTGTGGGGTGTCTGGCTGCTGGTCGATCCGCACTGCCAAAGCCAGTTGGCCACGGGTTGGATCGGTCAGCAACTGCCCATCCAGCTTCAACTGGTGGTCCTCCTGCGCCAGACTCAGGTCCAGCCGATGACCGCGTAGGGGTCCCCAGCGCGGCCCGTCGATGGTCGTGTCTCCATGAATCTGTCCAGAGGGCAGGGACAACTCCCCCTCACTGTGGAGTACACCCGCCATCTCCACCTCATGGGTCCGGCCGTCTTGTTCACCCATCAGCCACAACCACGACAGGGACAAGTCCTGAGCCGTCCAGCGGTAGCCTTGCTCGGTGGGCACCACGTCCAGATGTCCTTCGCCAGAACGGAACTTGAGATCCCTCAACCGCAAAGCGGAGTTGACGTGAACATCGAGCGTGGGATACGGTTCCGCCGAAGATTGGCCCCGGGGCTCGGCCGCCAGGTGGAGGCCGTGGCCGTCGGTCAACGATCGAATCGTGCCGTGCCAACGCCCAGGAGAACGGATCAGGGCCATGCCCAGGTTGGTCAGCATCAACTCCCCGTCAAACCTGGGTTGAGCCAGCGATCCCCCCAACTGTCCCGCCATGTTCAGTTCCCCGTCCAGGGGGCTGAACGGCGCCAGGGAAACCTCCTCCAGGGCAAGACTCAGATCAAGACCGGCTTCTTGCCAAGGCCGCCCTGGCCACCAATCCACGACACCATGGCCGCGCAACTGGGGGCCATCCATCTGCAAAGACCACTGCTGCTGTGCCGTGGTCTGGAGCTGGAGCCGGGTCGAGCCCGACAGGAGGGCGTCGTCAGGGGTGCTGAGGCCATGGGGAAGCCTGGCGATGAGCTGGGCCTGATCAACCTGTAAGAGGTTGTCCTGGCCAGCATCAGGGGATGGGCTGTCCCCATAACGTCCCCGGGCTGTGGCCGCCACGCTCAGGGGAGAGGACACAAGGGGAAGTTTCAGCACCCCATCCAACGCGGAAGCCATATCCATCTCGGCCAGGTTGCCCCCCATCTGCCATTGCCCTCCCGCGGCTTGGCCAGTAATCCCCAGATGCTGACCAGCAGCCAGTCCCAAGCCACCATTGACGTGGAGGGCCTCCTCCACCAAGCGGAGGGTGAAATCCTGCTGCAGACGGGGGTTGCGGAGTTGCAGATGCACCTCTGGCGTGGCCCCTGTCCGGGCCACCGTCAAGGAGCCTGTGTAAGGCTGATCCGGCAAAAAACCAGCGTTCAGCCAGTCTCGGGGTTGCAGGTTGATGGTGCTGCTCTGCAGGTGCAGCGTGGGGACCAGTTGGCCCGCCATCGCCACGTAACTGTTTCCTGCTTGTGCCTGAAGAGAAGTCCAGAGTTGGTGTTGCCCCTCGTCGGAGCGCCAGTGGCTGGCCAGTTGTCCTGTCAGCGTCGGTAACGGCCGGGAGGCAACCGCTGCATCGGAAGGCGCGTGCCAGTCGGTGACGGTGAGGTGAATCTTGCTCTCCGGTGTTGTCAGCGGTCCCAGGAGCCGTAGATCCGCCGTCGCGGTGCCCCCCAGAGACGCCAACGGTGAAGGAAGTGGCCCGCTCAGGCTGGCCTGCAGATCCAGGCGCTGATCCAACCCCAGGGAGCCCTGCACCTGGCCGGTCCATGCACCCACGTTGAAGTCGCTGGGCAAGAGCTGGAGATGGTCCCCGTCACAATGCAGGGACAGGGGGTCCGCGTGCAGTGCCCCCAGCTCTCCGGTGGGGTCGATCTCCTGCAACGGGAGTCGGAGGTTGTTGAACACCACGGACCCGTGGCATGTGACGTCCTGGGCGTTCCAGTTCCGCACGGTCATGGCGCCATCCACCTGCCCGGAGAGGTCCTCCCCTGGTGTGTTGGCCAGCAGCAGAGGGCTCAGCCCATCCAACTGGATTCCACGCGCAGCGCCATGGGCTGTCCAGGACCGGCTCAGGGGAACGCCGCGGCTTCGCAGAGACAGCCTGCCCCCTGAGGCGAGATCCAACCGGCCCTTGATCACCATGTTGTGCTGGGGGTGACCGAATGCCACCTGGCCCACAAAAGCCCCCACGAGATCCGGTGCGGGGGGCGCATCGGTGTTGGCAGGTTGCCACCACAACCGGAATTGGGCTGGATCGCGGGTGTGGAGCCACAGCTCCACCGGCATGGAGCGCCCCCCCTGACCGGGGGGTGTGGTCCACACACTGCCTTGGGCATTGCGACGCCAGTCCGCTTGCAGTGCCTGGATATGGAGATGAATCACCCAGCGGCGCTGCCGCAGGCTGGCCCACGGATCCAAGGACACAATCAGCCCATCCGCCGCCAGTTGGGTGAGATCCACCCCGTTGGGCAGGATCTCGCTGGGACCCACATGGAGCCCGGACCAGCGCAGACCACTGTAGGGGCCCAGCTTCAGGGGACGGTCCAGCGCGAGGCTATAGCTTTCCTCCATGTGGGGACGCAGGCGGCGATAAACGCTGCCCAGGGCCTGATCCAGGATCAGCCACCCCAACAGTAGAGCCGCAGCGGCAATCAGGATGCCTCGGGCTGGATGCTGCAACCGCCGAGAGCAGAGGTGGAGCCAAAAGCGGATGCCCATGAACCATCAAGCTGGCCTCTGCCCATGGAAGCAGACCCTGCTCTTACACTGAAACTTGTGCTGTCAACGGCCTGGAGTTCTCCTCCCCCATGGTTGTAGATCCTCTGCTCTTCAAGGCTGGTGTGTTGATTGGCGCCATGGGCCTTCTCCTTGTGGCCCTCACCATGGCCAGCTTCCTGGCCCGTTGGGGGATCCGCTTCCGCCTGGTGGGTGTCAGCAGTTTCACCGTGCTCCTGGCTCTGGCCTTCATGGCCTTTGCCCTGAGCTACGAAGAGCGCCAAACCATCCCTGGCGCCGTGAACGTACCGATTGTGTTTGACAACGGCCGTGGACTGATCGTTGCTGCTCCTGAGACGCCGCTGCCGGTTGCGGCCATCGCCCCCACCCTGCAGCAACTGGCCCTCAACCAGGCACAGCGTCCCCAATCCGCTGCCAATGGACACATCATGGTGCGGCTGCGCCAGGTGGAACCCACGGATGAGGCCGGGGTGAGCCGCCCCCGCCCCCTGGGAGAGGCCCGGCTTCCCCTTGGTGGCCAACGGGAAGACATCCGGCTGCTGATCCCGGACACCACCGAACGTCATGTCTATGGCGGGCTTTAGGCTCAAGCTGCTGCAAAAGCTTCGTGATCACCGTTGCCCTGGCCAAAGGAGCACTGCTGCAGGACAGCATCACATGCCTGCAAGCGGCAGGATTGGACTTCGCCACCTTGACGGCACCCGGTACCCGGCAACTGATGGTGGACAGCTCCTGTGGCCGGGCGTGCGCTTTGCTGGTGCGCAATGCCGATGTGCCGGTTTATGTGGCCTATGGTCAGGCCCAGTTGGGCGTGGTGGGGGCTGACGTGCTGCGGGAGCAACCGCTGGAGCTGGCCAGCTTGGTGGACCTGGGGTTTGGGGGCTGTCGCATGGCCGTTGCCGTAAAACGCAGTAGCCCCTATCGTCGTGCGGCTGATCTGCCGGCCCACTGCCGCGTTGCCAGCAAGTTCGTTCACTGCGCCCGCACATTTTTTGACAGCCTGGATCTCCCGGTGGAGCTGATCCAGCTGCAGGGCTCGGTGGAGTTGGGTCCACTCACCGGCATGTCGGAGGCCATTGTGGATCTGGTGGCCACAGGCCGCACGCTGCAGGAGAATGGTCTGGTGGCCATTGAAGATCTGTTCTTCAGTACAGCCCGGCTGGTGGGGAATCCCCTGGCGTTGCGCATGGATCGCGGCGAGCTGCAGGATGTGGTGGAGGCGGTGCAGCATGGGGTCCGCACACGGTCCCGGCAGCCGTAACCATGTCATCGTCACCGGCCTCGAATCAACAGTGGCGCGGCGATCCCGGCAGCCCTGTGGGCTGGCGGCGGATGGCGCCCTACTTCTGGGCTGAGCGCAAGTCCATTGCCTTGGCGTGGGGGTTGCTGCTGCCCGTGGCGCTCGGTAACGCTCTGCAACCGTTGCTGGTGGGTCAGGCGGTGTCTCTTCTCCGCCAGGAGCCTGTCGTTCCCTGGCTTCAGCAGCTGGGTACCGCCAACTCCCTCAACCTGCTCACCGGACTGCTGGCCCTCACCATGGTCAAGGGTTTGGTGTTGCAAGGGCTTCTCAGCTATACGGTACAAAAAGTGGGTCAGATGATAACGGCCCGCGTCCGCAGCGACCTGTTTGACCATGCCCTTGGGTTGGACTTGAGCTTTCATGTGCGTACCCCGGTGGGCATGCTGTTGACCCGTCTCACCAGCGATGTGGAGGCGGTGGCTGAAATGTTTGGAAACGGCGCCATCGGGGTGGTGGCGGAATTGGTGTCACTGTTGGTGATTGGCGCCACCATGATGGCGGTGGACTGGCGTCTGGGCCTGCTGTTGCTGCTGACCCTGATCCCGGTAACGCGGATCGTCGTTGTGTTGCAAACTCGTTACCGCCGAGCCAACTATCGGGTGCGGGAAGAGTTGGGCAGCCTCAATGCGGATCTGCAAGAAAACCTCCAAGGGCTGGAGGTGGTGCAGATGTTTCGTCGCCAAGGCCGCAACAGCGCCCGCAACGCTGCCAACGTGTCCCGCTACAAGGCGTTCACCATGCGAACCATCGCGTTGGACGCCACCATTTCCTCTCTACTTGAGTGGGTGTCCATTGCGGCCATTGCCCTGGTGATCAGTCTGGGCGGCTGGCTGGTGGTCCGCGACACCTTGGCCCTGGGCACGCTGGTGACCTTTGTGCTCTATGCCCAGCGGCTGTTCAATCCCCTGCGTCAGGTGGCTGAGCGTTTTACGTTCATTCAATCCGGCCTGACGGGGTTGCAACGCATTGGCGAGTTGCTGGATGAGCCCATCCGGATTCAGGACGGTCCTGCGACCATTCCCCTGCCCCGTCCCACCCCCGCCGGAGAGGTGGTGTTTGAGCACGTCACCTTTGCCTACAACGTGCGGGACAAGCTTCCGGTGATCCGGGACCTGAGCTTTCGCATTGCCCCTGGAGAGACCGTCGCCCTGGTGGGAGCCACCGGTTCAGGCAAGAGCACGGTCATCAGTCTACTCTGCCGTCTGTGGGAACCTCAGCAGGGGCGTATTCTCCTAGATGGCGTGGACATCCGGGATCTGCCTCAACAGGAGCTGCGTTGGCGTCTTGGGGTGGTGCTCCAGGACACCTTTCTCTTCAGCGGGGACGTGGCCACCAATCTGCGCCTGGGGCAAGCCATCAGCCATGCCCGGTTACAGCAGGCCTGCGAGGAATTGGGCTTGGGGCCGTTGATCCGCAGCTTGCCTCAGGGACTGGACACGGAGCTGCGGGAACGGGGCAGCAATCTTTCCGCGGGGGAACGACAGCTGTTGGGCGTGGCGCGGGTGGCCCTGCGTCAACCTGACGTGTTGGTGATGGACGAGGCTACAGCCCACCTGGATCCCTCCACGGAAGCCGCGTTGCAGAACGATTTGGCGAGCCTCCTGGAGCAGAGAACCGCCATTGTCATCGCCCATCGCCTGAGCACGGTGGAATCCGCTGACCGTATCCTGGTGCTCCGCCGTGGTCAGTTGCTGGAGTCGGGCACCCACGAAGCGCTGAAGGCCCAGGGTGGTCTTTACGCTCAATTGGCCAATCTGCAAGACCTGGGCGCCCCATCGCCATAAAAACGCCATAGAAACAGGGACACGCTGGAAAGCTGTCCCCCCTAGTCCCTGTGGCGCCGTGGAGACCGTCAGGCTGTGCTGGCGCGGCTGCGGCTGCGGCGCTTGCGCTCTGTCTCTGCCGCTGTTGGCCCGGTTCCGTTGGCATTGACCTCGGACTCGGAGTTGGCCAGGGCAGGTGGTGAAGCTGATTGAGGGGTCACGGCGCCGTTGGAATTCAAGTGACGGCGATCAACGAGGGCTGGATTTTTGCTGTGACCATTATTGGCGTTGCCGTTCCGCTGAAGTGGGCGGACACCGTTGGGACGTCCTCCACCACGGCCAGTGCGACCCATGGCGACCTTCTCCTCGGTGGTGGCAGCTTTGTAGATGCCCGATGATCCCTTGGAAGTTGATTGCACCACCACAACGATCAAAGGCTCGACTTCCAGCTCCCGCCGCAGCCGCCGTTGCAATCCCAACTCCACCTCTCTCTGAAAGCCAACCCAGTCCACGTCTTGAAGGTCGTCCCCACCACGGCAGAGTTGTTGCCAGCGGTTGTCCAGCACCCATTGCACCTCGTTGTCGGTCCAGTCGGCAAAATGCTGCGGTGCAAACGAGGTTGCTACGCCCCGCAAGGTCACCTGCGCCGGTGCGCCCACGTGGCCCGTGCTGGTCACGCTCACATGGGCAATCAGGACGCCGTCCTCCGCCAACTGCTGACGCTCCTTCAGCACCTGGGTGTTGATCACCCCTTTGCGGGAGCTATCCAGCAACTCGATGCCGGCCTTGACGGGTTCGCCACGGCGGATGGATTCCGTCGTTAATTCCACCACGTCACCGTTGTCGATCACCAACATGGACTCCGGCGGCATCCCCATGGACTGGGCTGTTTTGCAATGTTGCACCAGCATGCGATGTTCCCCATGGACCGGGACGAAAAACCTGGGGCGGGTAAGGGCAAGCATCAACTTCTCGTCTTCCTGGGAGCCATGCCCGGACACATGGATGCCCTTGTCTTTGCCGTAGACCACCGTGGCCCCCTGCATCATGAGTTGGTCGATGACCTTGACCACGGAAATGGTGTTGCCGGGGATGGGGCTGGCGGAAAAGATGACCGTGTCCGTGGTCTTGAGTTGGACATGGGGATGCTCGGCCCGGGCAATCCGGCTCAAGGCGGCCAGGTGTTCTCCCTGGCTGCCGGTCATGAGCAGCAGCAACTCCCGATCCGGCACGTCCCGCAACTGCTTCATGGTGAGGAAGAGGTCATCGGGACAGCGGATGTAGCCCAGTTCCCGAGCCTTGGCGATCACGTTGAGCATGGAGCGGCCCAGAAGACCGACACGGCGGCCATGCTTGAGGGCCAATTCCAGGATCATGCTGACCCGGTGAACTGAGCTGGCAAAGGTGGTCACCAGAACACGGCCGTGCGCCTGGGCAATGTGGCGATCCAGGTTGGGGAACACTGCACGCTCTGGCAGCGTAAAGCCGGGCAACTCCGCATTGGTGGAGTCGCTCAACAGGCACAGAACCCCGTCTTCCCCGTAGTGGGCCAGGCGATGTAGGTCGAATCGCTCCCCATCCACGGGGGTGTGGTCAAACTTGAAGTCTCCGGTGAAGACAACGACGCCCATCGGAGTGGTGATGGCCAGGGAGAAACTATCGGCAATGGAGTGGGTATTGCGGATGAACTCAACGCTGAAGTGCTTCCCCACCTTGACCACTTCCCGTGGTCGGACGGTCCTGGTGTTGGTGCGATCGCTCACCCCCGCCTCCTTCATTTTGTCGTTCAGGAGAGACAGGGCCAGGCGGGGGCCATAGATGACGGGAATCGTGAAGTGTCTCAGGTGGTGCGCGATGCCGCCAATGTGGTCTTCATGCCCGTGGGTCACAATCATGCCCCGGATGCGCTGTTGATTCTCACGCAGATAGGTGGTGTCAGGCATGACCACGTTGACCCCGTGCATGTCGTCGCTGGGGAAGGAGAGGCCGGCATCCACCAGCATCAACTCGTTCCCGTATTCAAAAACACAGGTGTTTTTTCCAATCTCGTGGAGGCCGCCAAGGGGAATGATGCGGAGCGGCTCGACCGAGCTGTTCGGGGCTTGAGTCATGGGCGAAACTATGGGGGGAAAGTCTGTGTATGGGGAAAAGGGTCCGTCCAGCCGGAGTTGCAGCGACTTACAGGTTCTGCATCAGGTCACGCAGATGAGCTTTGAGGCTGGCGTCTGCGGAAACAAGAGGGAGCCGCGGGGCGCCAACGGACCATCCTCGGAGTTCCAGGGCTGCTTTGACCGGTATGGGATTGGGCTGAAGGAACAATGCACGCATCAGGGGCAGAAGCTGGTCATGTTGGGTGAGGGCCGCAGCGGCCTGTCCTGTGAGGTGGCTCTGGATCATGGCCCGGAGGCGCAACCCTTCCAAATGACTCACCACACTCACCACACCGACGGCGCCAAGGCTGAGCATGGGCAAGGTGAGGGTGTCGTCACCGCTGTAAATCGCCAGGGAGGATCCACAGGCAGCCCGCAGATTCGTGACCTCCTCCACCGTGCCGCTGGCAGCTTTGAAGGCCCGCACATTGCTGCAATTCAGCAGACGGCCAACGGTCTCCGGAAGGAGAGAGCAGCCAGTACGACTGGGAATATTGTAGAGCATGAGCGGCAAATCGGGAACCGCGTCTGCAACGGCGCGGAAATGGGCCTCCAAGCCAGCTTGAGGGGGCCTGTTGTAGTAGGGCACCACCAGAAGGGCGCCATCCGCCCCCAGAGCCAACGCCCGGCGACTGGCGGCCACGGCCTCCTCCGTGCAGTTGCTCCCCGTCCCGGCCAGCACCATGGCCCGTGCGCCCACGGCGGTCTTCACTTCCCGCAGGAGCTCGTCCTGCTCCTGCCAGCTGAGGGTGGGTGACTCTCCTGTGGTGCCACAGACCAGCACCCCGTCACTGCCCGTGTTGACCAGATGATCTGCCAGTCGCGCTGCAACAGCCAGATCCAGGGCGCCCTCCCCGTCAAAGGGGGTCACCATGGCCGTAACAATGCGCCCAAAGGGGGAGGCGGCTGAAGAAGAGCTGGTCATGATTGCAGCACGGGAGCGTCTTGATCGGGTTGCCGAGGAGACAGGGGCTTCAGCCAGCCATGACGCACCACGGCTTCGGCAATTTGCACCGCGTTGAGAGCTGCTCCCTTGCGGATCTGATCGCCGCAAAGCCAGAGCTCCAACCCGTTGGAATTGCTCAGGTCCTGGCGGATGCGACCCACAGCCACCGGGTCCTTCCCGGTCACGTCACTGGGCATGGGGAAGCGATTGTTGGGCCAGTCGTCAATGATCCTCACACCAGGGGCTTCTCCCAGAACACGTCGGGCGGCATCCACTGAGACAGGAGCCTCGAATTCGATATTGACCGCTTCTGCATGAGCCCGCAGAACCGGCACCCTGACACAGGTGGCACTGAGGCGCAGGTCAGGCTGCGCCAGGATCTTGCGACTCTCCCGGAGCATTTTGAGTTCCTCCTCGCAGTAGCCGTTCCCGGCCAGAGGGGAGTTGTGCAGAAAGAGATTGAAGGCCAGGGGATAGGGCAGCACATGGCTCCGTGGTTGTCGACCTTGGAGCACATCCCGGCTCGTGGTTTCCAACTCCGCCATGGCCTGGGCGCCGGCGCCACTGGCGGACTGGTAGGTGGAGACCACCACGCGGCGCAGGGGGGCCAGGCGGCGCAGGGGAGCCAAGGCCAGCAGCAGCAGGATGGTGGTGCAGTTGGGGTTGGCAATCACGCCCTGGTGCCGGCTGGCTGCAGCCAGGTTCACCTCCGGCACCACCAGCGGTACCCGGGGCTCCAGACGAAAGGCGCTGGAGTTGTCAATCAGCAGCGTTCCATGGGCTCCCATGACCGGAGCCCACTGACGGGAGATGGATCCACCCGCGGAGGCCAGCACCAGATCAACCCCGGCCAGTGCCTCCTCCGACACCGCCTCCACTGTCAGGCTCTCGCCACGAAAGGTGAATCGGGTGCCGGCAGAGCGGGGGGAGGCCAGCAGTTTCAGGCTGTCCGAAGGGAAATCCCGCTGCTCCAGAAGCAGAATCAACTCACGGCCTACGGCGCCCGTGGCGCCCAGCACGGCAACAGTGGGAGGGCGGGTGCTCAAGGAGGCAGGGGAGACGCAGGTGTTCTGAAGCCAGTTTAAGCCCTCGCTGAACACCACCCCTGGCGCGGTTGCTTAAGATCAGCCCACCCAATTGTTGTGCTCTTCTCCGCCATGGCCTCCGACCTTCAGGTCAAGACGTCTCCCCGTCCCCAGAGTCGCTTGGCCCTGGAGGTTCTTGTCCCCGCTGAGCGTTGTCAGCAAAGTTACGACAAAGCCGTACGCAAACTGTGCCGTACGGTGCGGCTGCCCGGTTTTCGCCCAGGCCGGGTTCCCCAAGCTGCCGTGCTCCAGCAGTTGGGCACCCGACAGGTGTGGATCACTGCCCTGGAGCAACTTCTGGAGGACACGGCCCAGGAAGTGCTCAACGACGAGGACCTGGCCCTGCTGGGAAAGCTGCAGCTTCAGGATTCGTTCGACGCCTTGGCCCAACAGTTCCAACCCGGTGAGAGCCTCACCTTGAACATGGAAGCGGACGTGCATCCCAACGCCACGTTGAGGGCCTATCGCGATCTGGAAGTGGACGTTCAGGAAGCCTCCGTTGAGGAGGCGCTGGAGGAAGTGCTTCAGCAACAGCGCCGCTCTGCCAGCACCGTCGTACCCCTGGAGAGAACCACGGCGGAAATGGGAGACATGGCGGTGATCCAGTTTGCCATGACGCCACCTGATGGACCTGATGAGGGGGCGCCCCCCGAACTCGACTCACGGAAGCTGACTGTGGATCTGGTTGAGCAGAACGGGACCCTGCCCAGGCTTGTGCCCTTGATCGTTGGCATGACGGTGGGGGAGGCCAAGGCGGTTCCCGACGAAGCCGGCGAGCGTGAAAACGAGGGTGGGAACAACAGCCCCGCACAGCAGGACGTTGATCAAGGCGACAAGATGCGAGACGTGACCGTCACCCTGTGTGAACTGAAAGCGCGTCAACTGCCAGCGCTGGACGATGCCTTTGCGCAGAAGGTGAGTCGCTTTTCCACCATGGCCGAACTGAAAGCCGCGTTAAGCCGGCAGCTTGAAGTCCAGGTACAGAAGGACAACAAGGAGAGTCGTCAGGATGCTCTACTCGACATTCTCTGTGAAGATATGGAAGTAGATCTGCCCCAGTCCATGGTGGAGCAGGAGATGGAAGTCGTGATGGAGAACTATAAAGATGAACTCAGGGCACGGGGGCTGGATCCGGATTTGAAGCTCAACGACACGCTTCTGGGGGAGCTTGAGAAGTCTACCCTGGAAGAGGCGCAGCGCCGTCTACAGCGCAATCTTGCCCTTGAGACCGTGGCCAAGGCAGAGCAGCTAACAGTTGCGGACACTGAACTGGACGAACGAGTTCGGAACCTGCGCAAGCAACTGAAAGCCAAACAGGCGGGCAGGCTTGACCCCACAAAGCTGCGCGTCTTTGTGAAGACGGGTCTGCTGCGGGAGAAGGCCCTGGCCTGGCTGGAGGAGCACAACACCTTCAAGGTACACGCAGCCACGGTGGAGGCTGGGGAAGAGATGCAAAGCAGCACCGCTCCGGCGGGCGAGCCGATGGAATCCATCCATGAATAGATCTAACGTTGCCATGATTCGGTCTTTGTATCGTCCACCCCTGGTCAGTTGCCAGAGTCGCTGGCTGAGCAACGCACCCGGCTCCTTACCTTGTGTAGCAGTAGAGCCGCCAGGACGGGGTGAACTCTTCTTCGAGTTCGAGGTTTACTCGCGGCGACGGTTTCGGGTCTACAGCAAGCCTCCTGGCGGGTCCGTTACGGCGGGAACGGCCATTTGCGCGACCATCCATCAGTTCGTCCTGGATGGGGCTGCCATCGGCTACGGCTTGGCTGCCAGTATGGGAGCTTTTTTGCTCAGTGCTGGTGTCAAGGAAATCCTCTGTCTCAAAGAGCGGCTCAACACCCTGCTGGCGGCACAGACCGGCCAGCCCCCTGCCAAGATCGCCGAGGATACGAACCGAGATTATTTCCTGTCTGCACAGGAAAGTTGTAACGACGGGCCGATCGCTGCGGTGCCGAACACTTCCCAAACCGGTTCAGATGTCAGATAATGGAAGCTGGCCACTTGGCGCGGAGCACTACCATGGTAAAACCTGACTTCCAACTCCGGTGCTCCTTTTGCAGAAAGCCTCAGGAAAGGGTCCGGCGACTGATTGCAGGACCCGGGGTCTACATCTGTGACGAATGCGTTGATCTCTGTAACGACATTCTGGACGATGAGTTCGCCGGGCTTCCGGGCGCCAGCCGTAACGACTTGAAGTCGACACTGACGACGCCCTCTTCAGCCCTTCCTTCCCGTAGCAGCCGCTCCCCCATCAGCTTGGTGAGCGTTCCCAAGCCCCAGGACATCAAAGCCCACCTGGATGCCTTTGTCATCGGCCAGGACGAAGCAAAGAAAGCCCTTTCCGTGGCTGTTTACAACCACTACAAACGCCTGGCCTGGTCCGGTGAACACGGCGAAGAGAAGAATCTTCTCAGCACCCAACTGGAAAAGTCCAACATTCTTCTCGTGGGGCCAACGGGCAGTGGCAAAACCCTGCTGGCGCGCTGCTTGGCAGAGGTGCTCAATGTGCCGTTTGCCGTTACGGATGCCACCACCCTCACGGAAGCGGGGTACGTGGGAGACGACGTGGAAAACATCCTGCTGCGCCTCTTGCAAAAGGCGGATATGAACGTGGCGGAGGCTCAGCGGGGCATCATCTACATTGACGAGATCGACAAGATCTCCCGCAAGAGCGAAAGCCGCTCCATCACGCGGGATGTGTCTGGTGAAGGCGTGCAGCAGGCCTTGCTCAAGGTTCTGGAGGGCACCATCGCCAATGTTCCCCCTGAAGGCGGGCGCAAGCACCCTCATCAAGAGACCATCGCCATTGACACCAGTCACATCCTCTTCATCTGCGGCGGCGCCTTTGTCGGTCTGGAAGACATGGTGAAACACCGCCTGGGCAGGAACGCCATCGGCTTTGTCCACGAGCGGGACGAGGATCAGAAGCGCCAGTTGGCGACAACCAACATTTTGAGAAATCTGGAACCAGAGGACTTGGTGCAGTATGGGCTGATTCCGGAATTCATCGGGCGCCTGCCGGTCACCGCGGTGCTGGATTCCCTGGATGAGCAGTCTCTGCGGGCTATTTTGACGGAACCGCGCAACGCCCTGGTGAAGCAGTTTCAAACGCTACTCAGCATGGACAACGTGCAACTGGTGTTTGAAGACAATGCCGTTGAGGCCATTGCTCGGGAGGCTATGCGCCGACAGGCAGGCGCAAGGGGACTGCGCAGCCTGGTGGAGGACCTGATGTTGGAAGTGATGTATGGCCTGCCCTCCCACCATGAGGTCAAAACCTTCACCATCACTGCGGAGATGGTGAATCAACACCAGCGCCATGGCAACAAGGTGATGCTCCATCCCAACATGTTGAGCCACCGGGAAACAGCCGTAGACCATGGCCTATGAGCCGTTACACCACCGCTATCGTCCACGACGGTTTGACCAGCTTGTGGGTCAGGCGCCGATTGTGCGCACCTTGAGCAATGCCATCCGGTTGAAGAGGATTGCTCCGGCCTACCTCTTCACCGGACCCAGGGGAACAGGCAAAACCTCGAGCGCCCGCATTTTGGCCCGCTCCCTCAACTGCACCAGCCATCCGGAACCCACGGCAGAACCATGCGGCCAGTGTGAGGCCTGTGTCGCCATCACCGCTGGCAATGCTCTGGACGTGATCGAGATTGATGCCGCTTCCAACACAGGAGTTGACAACATCCGGGAGCTCATCGAGCGAGCCCGTTTTGTGCCTGTGCAACTGCGCTGGAAGGTCTACGTGATAGACGAGTGTCACATGTTGTCCACGGCAGCTTTCAATGCTCTCCTCAAAACGCTGGAAGAGCCGCCGCCACGGGTGGTTTTTGTGTTGGCCACTACAGATCCCCAGCGGGTTCTGCCCACCATCGTGTCCCGGTGCCAGCGCTTTGACTTCTGCAGCATCCCTCTGGCGGAGCTGGTGCGGCATCTGAGCTGGATCAGTCAGCAGGAGCAGATTGTCATTGCTCCGGATGCCTTGCGCCTGGTGGCCCAATTTGCTCAGGGTGGCCTCCGGGATGCGGAAAGCCTGTTGGATCAACTCAGCCTGCTTTCACCACCGATCGAGGCTGCCGCCGTCTGGGAGCTCATGGGCGTCGTGCCGGAGCAGAAGGCGCTGGAGTTGGGAACAGCGCTGGCCAACGGGGAGCCCCTTCCCTTGCTGGAGCTCACCCGACAGTTGTTTGATCGGGGCTATGAGCCCAACGCCATCCTGGAGGCGTTGACCACGTTGCTGCGGGACCTGCTTGTGGCAGCTCTGGCCTCGGATCGCCAGGCCCTCACCACCATCAGCCCAGCCAGTTGGGAGAAAGCCACTGGTCTGGCGCAGCAATTTGGCCGAGATCGTTTGTTGAGTGTGTTGCGGGGGCTGAAGGGCACCGAAGCCCAGCTCCGCCACAGTAGCCAGCCCCGTCTCACCCTGGAGGTGCTGTTGGCCGGTCTTCTGGCAGAAGCAAGGCCCGCAGTTGCTCCGGCTCCAGTTCCAACCCCAGCTCCAGTCGAGCCGCCCTCATCCATCACAGACCATTCCGGCCAACGCCAACGCGGTTTGCCTTCGCCGCCCACACCCCCCGCGCCTGCATCGGCTGCGCCTGCGCAAACCCCGGTGCGTCAGACCACATCGGCACCCCACCAGCGTCCACAAGTCTCATTCGCCACTTCACCCAAGTCCTCGGCGTCTATTGTTCCTCCCCCCGCCGGGGCTCCTTCGGCAGAGGAGAGTGCAAGCAAAGCCGTGGAACTGAATGAGCTCTGGCAGGCCATCCTGGCCCGACTGAAATTGCGCTCCACCCAAGCCATACTTTTGCAGCAAGGGAAGGTGGTGTCCTGGGATGGATCCCAAGTGGTGGTGCAGGTGAG